>JAFKFJ010000168.1 GCA_017307335.1 Alphaproteobacteria bacterium
CGACCACCCGCGGCGGGCCGCGCCGGTCCTCGGCACCGCGCGCGGCGGGGGCGGCAGGGGCCGCGGCGGCCGCGGCCTCGGCGGCGCGGCGGGCCTCGTCCTCGGCCGCCTTGCGGGCGTCTTCCTCGACGGCGCGCTGCGCCTCCTCCTCGGCGGCCCTGCGGGCCTCTTCCTCGCGGCGGCGGGCTTCCTCGGCGGCGGAGAGGATTGAGATCTTCTCCTGCTCGCGCCGCTCCGCCTCGCGCCGCGCGTTCTCACGCTGCTGCTCGGCGAGCGCGCGCTGCCGCGCGGCAAGCTCGGTCGCGGTCAGGGCCCGCCCGCCCGCGGCGCCACGGCCGCCCTGGGCGTGCTGCGCCGGGCCGCCGCCGGAACCGCCGCCCGGCGCGCCCGGGGTCGGGCCTGGTACGCGCTTCTTGCGCACCTCGACCTGCACCACCTTCGAGCGGCCATGGCTGAAACTCTGTCGGACGGAGCCGGCATCCACGGTCCGGCCCAGCTCCATGCGCCCGGCCGGTCGCAGAGAGAGACGCCCCTTGGCCGCGTCCTGATCGTTGCCTTCGCTCATCTATCCGCCTTCACTGTCGTTCCGCCGTGCCGAGCCCGGCCAGTCGCTCCGTCTCGTTGCGGATGGTTTCCCCCAGCCGCCCTTGCGCCACCGCAACATGCGCGACGTGATCGCGCCCGAACACCGCGCCCAATTCCCGCCCGCGCAGCGGCACGAGAACGGGGCCGATCCAACCGCCAAGCAGGCGCGCGCGCTCCTCCACGCTGCCGTCGGCGGCCTCGATCACGAGCCCGGCCCGCCCCGACTGCAGCCACTCCCGTGCCTTGACGAACCCCGCGACCGCCTGCCCGGCACGTCGGGCGAGCCCGAGATGCTCGCCGATCCGCCGCTCCAGCGCCGCCCGCAGCATGTCGAGAAGGTCAGCGGGCACCTGCACCGGGGCGCGCGCCGCCTTGGCGAAAGCACCCCGGGTGCGCGCGGTTTCTATCACATCCCCCCGTGCGCTCAACCATATTCCCCGGCCGGGCAGACGTGCGGCAAGGTCGGGCACGATCCGGCCGTCGGGCGCGACGACGAAGCGGATCATCGCTTCCTTCGGCAGCCGCGCGCGGGTGACGGCACAGCGGCGCAGCGGGCCGGACTGCGGCTCGTCCCCCGCCTCGTCTTCCGCCTCGTCTTCCACCTCGTCTGGGAAAACCTCAGTCGTGCGCCGCCTCCTCATCCGCCGGCGCCGACTCGGCGCCTGATTCACCCTCGAACCAATGGGCGCGCGCGGCCATGATGACCTCGTTCGCCGTCGCCTCGTCCATGTTCGCCTCGCCCACGATCTCGACCAGCTCGTCGGAGGCGAGGTCGGCGAGGTCGTCCAGGGTCTTCACGCCCTTCTCGCCAAGGGCCACCAGCATCGCGGGTGTCAGCGCCTCGATCGCGGCGATCTCGTCGGAGACGCCGAGCCCGATCCGCTTCTCGTTCAGCTCGCTGTCGCGCCGGAGCAGGAACTGCTCGGCGCGGCGGATCAGCTCCTCGGCCACCTGCTCGTCGAACCCCTCGATCGAGGCGAGTTCGTCCGGCGGGGTGAAAGCCAGTTCCTCGATCGTGTTGAAACCCTCAGTGACCAGCAGGCCCGCGATCACGTCGTCAACGTCGAGCGCCTCCACGAACAGGCCGGTGCGGCGACGGAACTCCTCCTGCCGCCGCTCGCTCTCCTCGGCCTCGGTGAGGATGTCGATGTCCCAGCGGGTAAGCTGGCTCGCCAGGCGCACGTTCTGCCCCCGCCGGCCGATCGCCAGCGAAAGCTGGTCGTCCGGCACCACCACCTCCACCCGCCCCGCTTCCTCGTCCATCACCACCTTCGTCACCTCGGCCGGCGCCAGCGCGTTGACCACGAAGGTCGCGGCCTGCGGGCTCCACGGAATGATGTCGATCTTCTCGCCCTGCAGCTCCTGCACCACCGCCTGCACGCGCGAGCCGCGCATGCCGACGCAGGCGCCGACCGGGTCGATCGACGAATCCCGGCTGATCACCGCCATCTTCGCGCGGCTGCCGGGATCGCGCGCGACTGCCTTGATCTCGATGATGCCATCGTAGATCTCCGGCACCTCCTGCGCGAACAGCTTGGCCAGGAAGCCCGGATGGGTGCGCGACAGGAAGATCTGGGGACCGCGCGGCTCCTCGCGCACATCATAGATATAGGCGCGCACGCGGTCGCCGTTGCGGAAGCTCTCCCGCGGGATCAGCTCGTCGCGGCGCAGCAGCGCCTCGGCGCGGCCGATCTCCACCATCAGGTTGCCGTACTCGGTGCGCTTGACCACGCCGTTGACGATCTCGCCCACGCGGTCCTTGAACTCCTCGAACTGCCGCTTGCGCTCATATTCGCGCACGCGCTGCACGATCACCTGCTTGGCGGTCTGCGCGGCGATGCGGCCGAAGTCGATCGGCGGCAACGGATCGACGAGATGTTCGCCGACCTGGATGTCGGGCTTGAACTTGCGCGCGATGTGGACCGGGATCTGGGTCTCCTCGTTCTCCACCGCCTCCACCGCCTCCGTCCAGCGGGAGAGACGGACGTCGCCGGTCTTGCGGTCGATGGTCGCGCGGATGTCCTTCTCGTGCCCGTACTTGGCGCGGCCGGCCTTCTGGATCGCCTGCTCCATCGCCTCCAGCACTTCCTCGCGGTCGATGGATTTTTCGCGCGCAACGGCATCGGCCACCAGCAGCAGCTCGGGACGGGCAACGGCGGTATCCATGGCGGTGCGGCCTCTCAGTTGGTCGGTGTGGTCAGTTGGTTGGCTTGGCAGTCGCGGTGGCGTCGATCAGCGCATCGGTCAGCACGAGCTGGGCACGGCGGATCCGCTCCAGCGGCAGCGCCACATCGGTGCCGTCGTCCAGCCGCAGATGGGCATCGCGCTGGTCGGCACCCAGCACAATGCCGGCAAACCGTCGCCGGCCGCTGTCGAGCGGCACCGCCAGCTCGACGCGCGCGAGGTGGCCGGCGAAGCGGGTCCAGTCCTTGCGCCGCGTGAGCGGCCGGTCGATGCCGGCGGAACTCACCTCCAGCCGCCACTCCCCCGGCAGCGGGTCTTCCACGTCGATCACGGCGCCGAGGGCGCGGCTGATGGCCTCGCAATCCTCGATCGAGATCGCGCTGCCGTCGGCGCGGTCAGCCATGATCTGCACGGTCGGCCGTTCGCGGCCCAGGACGCTCACGCGCACCAGTTCGAACCCCATGTCCTCGAGGGTCGGGGCGACGATGGCGGCGAGGCGGCCTTCCAGGCCGGTATGATGCGGGCGCTCAGGCGACAAATAAAAAAGGCGGCCCGTTAGGGCCACCCTCCGTATCCAAGCGGAAGATGATTGTTGCCGGCAAGATAGGGCGCGCCGCGGCCGGTTGCAAGCACGGCCGCGCCGCCCGCGCTCATTCCCGAACGGCTGTGAGATGCGCCGCGAGATCCCGCGCTGCCGGCGTCAACGCGGGCTCGGCGCGGAAGCAGATCCGCAGCCGGCGCGTCGCCCAGGGATCGGTGAGGCGGACCGCGGCGATGGGCATGGAGCGGCGGCAGCGATGCGCGGCGGTCTCGGGAACGACGCCGATGCCGGCCCCCTCCGCGGCCATCCGGCACACGCCCTCGAACGTCCGCACCTGCGCCCGTATGGCCAGTCTGCGCCCGGCGCGGGCGGCGTGCTGATCCAGGTGATCCTGCAGTGCCCCGGACAGCCCTACGTAGGCCTCGCCGAGAATCTCGGCGAAGCCGACCGACCGGGCGGACGCGAACCGATGGCCGCGCGGTGCCACGACGACGAGGCGGTCGGTGGCGAAGGGGCGAAGATCGAGGCCGCCGGCATCAACGGCGTCGGAGACGATGCCGAGTTCGGCAAGCCCGGCAGCCACCGCCCGCACCGTCTCGCTGCTCTGTCGCTCGGCGAGCTCGACATCGACACGGGGATGCGCTGCGAGCCAGGTGCCGAGCCGGTCGGGCAGAAAATCGGCGATCGCCGCCGTGTTCGCCAGCAGCCGCACGCTCGCCCGGATGCCGCAGGCATGGTCGGCCAGTTCGCCCTGCATCAGGCGCATCTGATGGAGGATGCGCCGCGCGTGATGGGCCAGCGCCTCGCCAGCCCGGGTCGGTGTCACGCCCCGCCGGCCGCGTTCGAGCAGCCGGATGCCGCCCGATGCCTCCATCTCACGCAGCCGTCCGCTGGCTGCGGGCAGCGACAGATGGGCGGCCGCCGCCCCGTGCGTGATGCTGCCGGCATCGACAACGGCAACGAACAGGCGAAGGTCGGCAATATCGAACCGCATGCGCGGACGCTATCCGCTCTTCAGCCTTCGGGACAGCCGAAGGCTGGCGACGGAGCATCCGCATTGCCGCGGGCCGTCCTCGACGGCGTGACGCTGCAGGCGATGAAGCTTTCGCGCCACGGCCGCGAGCTGTACGTCGGCGTATTCCGCGACCGGCTGTTCGGCCCGGTGATCGCCTTCGGCACCGGCGGCACGCGCATCGAGGTGGTGCGCGACACCACGCTCGAGCTGCCGCCGCTCAACGGCTTTCTCGCGCGCAGCATGATCGCGCGTACCCGCGTGGCGCAGACGCTGGGCGAGTTCCGCGGCGCGCCGGCGGTCGACGTGGAGGCGCTGGTGCGCATGCTG
>JAFKFJ010000169.1 GCA_017307335.1 Alphaproteobacteria bacterium
GATAGGAGGGAATGACCGCGTCGCCCGGGCTTAGCGCGGTCTGCATGCCGACCACCACCGCCTCCTGGCCGATGTAGAGGTGGCAGAACCCGCCGATCAGCCCCATGCCGTAGAGCTGCCCCGCCTTCTCCTCGAAACGGCGGATCAGCAGCATGTCGTGATAGGCGCGCAGCAGCGCCTCGCGCCCCATGCTGCCCTCGCGGGCCTTGCCGCGCCGCTTCGCCTCGGCCACCGCCTGCGCCATCGCACCCCTCCGCCGGCATTTCCGGATCGAAATCCGGCGCACACCTAGCGGCCGGCCCGCCCGCGGGCAAGCCGAGCCGCCTGAAAAGCCTGTTTGTGCAATGCAATAGCCCCCGTTAACCGACCTGCGGTTAACCGTTTGTCCTGCGGTCTCAAGGTTCCCGGCGGAATGCGCGCGATTGCGGGGCCGGGGCAGGGCCGGACAATTTCTTGCCCGCGTCGGGCGAAAATCGCAGCGTCCTTGCCGGCGGCTAGAACAGGCGCTGGTCGCGCCCGTAGGGAACGATGACGTCCTGCGGATCGGAGAGGTTCAGCATCGCGCGGGCCCGCTCATCCAGTGCGTCGCCGTCGATGTGGGTCTTCAGCGCCATCACCCGCCGCTCCCACACGCCCAGCGCCACGGCGGCCTGGGCCTGCTGGGCCTGTGCCGCCTTCAGTTCCGCCCGCCGCGCGACGTCGGCCAGCAGGCCATGGTCGCCGACCCGCGCGCTCCAGAGAAAATAGGCCGCAAGTGCCAGGAAGATCCCCGGCGCCACCGCACCTCGCGCCTTGCGCCGAACCATGCGCCCCAAGGTCATCCGCGTTACCTTCTCTGCCGCGCGACGAATAAAACACATTTCACCCCCGCCTTGCACGGGCCGATTTCTTGCCGCGTTTTCGCCATTCCTCCGCTGTTGCATGCATGCACGGCCTACACGGGCCACCTCGGAGGAGTTCGACCATGTCGACCCGCACGCTCTTCCTCGCCGCCGCCGGTTTCGCCGCCGCCTTGCTGATGGCAGCACCGGGGCGCGCCGATCCGCCGCATGGCGGCAACTGGGGCGGGCACCCCGCGCACGGTTCCCGACCCGGCTGGCACGGCCCTCGCCCCGGCTGGCACGGTCCGCCGCACGGTGGGCCTCGCTGGGGCGGGCCAGGCTGGGGCGGGCCAGGCTTCCGTAGCTGGGCCTATGTGGGTCCGCCGGCCGTCTACTACCCGCCGCCGGCCTACTATCCGCCGCCTCCGGTCTACTACGCCCCGCCGCCGGTCTACTACGCTCCGCCGCCCACGCTCTCGTTCGGGTTCGGTTTCCCCTAGGATCGCGTGTGGCGCGCGCGGCGGCTGTTCGCGGGCGCCAAATCGGGGCATCAACGGGCGCGGCATCACCCTGACCGGCGCGCCCGTCGCGCCTGACCCCGGAGGCGTCGATGGACCCCACCTTCCTGCCCGCCTGGCGCCTCGCCGAGCTGACGCGCAGCGGCGCGATCTCGTGCACGGAACTGCTCGAGCACTACCTCGCCCGCGTCGAACGCCTCGACGGGCGGCTGAACGCCGTCGTCGTGCGTGATTTCGAGCGCGCACGGCGCCGGGCACAGGCGCTCGACAGCGCGGCCTCGCGCGAGGCGCCGCTGTTCGGGGTGCCGATGACGGTGAAGGAGAGCTTCGATCTCGCCGGCCTGCCGAGCACCTGGGGTCATGCGGACCGGCGGGAGCATCGCGCCGCCGCCGATGCGCTGGCGGTCGGGCGGCTGGAGGCCGCGGGCGCGGTCGTGTTCGGCAAGACCAACGTGCCGGTGGGGCTCGCCGACTGGCAGAGCTTCAATCCGGTCTACGGCACCGCGAACAATCCGTGGAACGTCGCGCACACGCCCGGCGGCTCCTCCGGCGGCAGCGCGGCGGCGTGCGCCGCCGGCTTCGGGGGCCTGGAGATCGGCAGCGACATCGGCGGCTCGATCCGCGTGCCCGCGCATTACTGCGGCCTGTTCGCGCACAAGCCGACCTGGGGCCTGTGCCCGCCGCGCGGCCATTCCCTCAGCAACGCGGCGGCGCTGAACGACCTGTCGGTGATCGGCCCGCTCGCCCGCTCGGCGCGCGATCTCGCCTTCGCGCTGGATGCGATCGCCGGCCCCGATCCGCTCGACGGCGCGCATACCATCACGCTGCCCGCGCCGCGCACCACGCAGCTTTCCGAACGGCGCGTCGCGGTGTGGGCCGAGGAGCCGGGGCATGCGACCGACCCGGAGACGGTGGCGCTGATCGAGGCCCTGGCCCGCCATCTGGAGCAGGAAGGTGCGACGGTGGACCGCACGGCGCGGCCCGCGTTTCCGGTGGCCGAGGCGTGGCAGCTCTATCTCGCCCTGCTCGACGCGGCGCTGAGCGCGCGCATGACGGAGCCGGTGCTGGAACGCCGCCGGACCGCGAAAGCCGCGCTGCGCGACGAGGACCTCAGCGCCGATGCGGGGATGGTGCGCGCGGTCGACATCAGCCATCGCGCGTGGCTCGCGCTGAACGAGCGGCGGCACCAGATGCGCCGCGCCTGGAGCGCGTTCTTCCGCGACTGGGACGTGCTGCTCTGCCCGGTGATCGCGACGCCCGCGCTGCCGCACATGCAGGACGGGGAGACGTGGGAGCGCAGCATCACCGTCGGCGGTCGCACCATCCCCTACAACGACATGCTGTTCTGGCCGGGCATCACGCTCGCGTTCCACCTGCCGGCAAGCGTGGCGCCGATCGGGCTGTCGCGCGCGGGATTGCCGATCGGCGTGCAGATCGCCGGGCCGCTCTACGGCGACCGCACGACGATCGCGGTCGCCGCGCTGCTGGAGAAGTCGTGGCGCGGCTTCGTGCCGCCGCCCGGCTGGGACTAGGCGGCGCTTGCTCCGCGGGGCGTCGCCTGCCACGCTCGCGCGACGGCAACGGCGACGGGGCGCATGATGGCGATCGAGATCGAATACTGCGGCCAATGAGGCTATGAGCCGCGCGCCCGCGCGGCACGTGCGATCATTCTCGAACACGCGCCCTCGGCCGAGGTGACGCTGCGTCGCTCCCGCGGCGGCGTGTTCGAGATCACGGTGGACGGCGCGCTGCGCTTCTCGAAGAAGGCGCTGGGCCGGTTTCCCACCGAGGAGGAGGTGCGGCGCACCCTCTCCTGATCGCGCGGCGCAAGCGCGCGGGCGGCGGGACCTGCCGCGTGTCGGCGGTCAGGGAAGCGGAGGCATCGGGGGCAGCGCGGTCTGGCCGAGCACCCACCCCTCCCAGAGGCGGATCCACGGATCGTCGGGCGCCCCGTCCGGCCGGATGCCGTCGAGCACGCCCAGCACGCAGAGCACGCCGAGCAGGCTGTCGAACCGGTCCTCGCCCGCCGCGTCGGGCCCGAACCCGTCGTCGAGCGCCCGTTCCAGCGCCGGCGCCGGGTGCGCCCGGAGGCGTTCCATCGCCACGCGGAGCGGCCCTGCCAGCGCGGCCCGGTCTGCTTGCCGCCGCTTGCTGCCGCCCATGCGCAGGCCGAGATGGCGCAGCGCCTCGGCGGGATACGTCTCCGCCACCGCGATGCGCCCCGGCGCGAGCAGGCGCAGCAGATCGCCCTCGAACGGCCACAGCCGCGGCGGCGCGTCGGTGGCGAGGGCGGGCACCAGGAAGTCGCGCCACGCGGCGATCGCGGCCTTGCCGGACTGGTTGGCGCCGAGCGTCCAGAACAGCGGCGCCCCCGCCGGCCGCTCGGCGGTCGCCCGGTCGCACCAGCGCGAGAGCCCGGCGGCACTGCCGAGCCCGAGGGCCGCCGCATGCGCCGCGCGGGTCATGCCGCGCACGCCGCGCGCCGGGTAGAACGGGCGGTCCGGCGCGACCTCGGCGAGCGTCGGGCAGACCGTGAAGAAATCCGGGCGCTGCGCAAGGCCGCGCAGGAAGGCCGGGAAATCCGCGACCGTCGCGTAGAGCTCGGCATAGCGTCGCGGCAGGCCGAGCGGCAGGTCGACACCGAGCGCGACTGCCCCGCCCCCCGCCGCCGCGAGCAGCCGGGGCGCGAGTTGCGCCGGATCGCCCACCGGCTCGGGCACGGCGACGCGCCATCCCCCGCCCGCGCGAACGGCGCGGGTGAGCCACCGCTTGGCCGGGAACAGGCTCCAATCGGCATGCGCCGCGAGGGTTGCGGTCATCCCTGGGCGCGGGGAAGCTGCGGGGGCAGGCGAGGGGAGGGACCGTGCCGCACCGCTACGCGCGCCCGCTGCGCTGGCTGCACTGGATCACCGCGGTGCTGATCGCGGCGATGTTCGTGCTCGGCCTGTGGATCGTCTGGTTCCCGCCCAAGAACGACGCCTTCCTGCACCGGCTCTACAACCTGCATGAGAGCACGGGGGCGACGCTGTGGCTGCTGGTGTTCGCCCGCATCGTCGTCCGGGTCGCAACGGGCACCCCGCCGCTGCCACCGGGCACAGCCGGGTGGGTGCGTCTGGCGGCGCGGCTCAATCACCTCGGACTGTATCTGCTGTTGCTGATCCAGCCCGTGATCGGGTTTCTCGATGCGAACGCGGCCGGTGCGCCGCTGGTGTGGTACGAGGCGGTCGCGGTGCCGGCCCCGTTCGGCAAGCAGCCCGAGCCCGTCGCGCAGGGGCTAGCGGCGCTGCACGCGGCGGGTGCCGCGCT
>JAFKFJ010000170.1 GCA_017307335.1 Alphaproteobacteria bacterium
GGATGCCGCATCGAGCAGGCCGGCGCGCACGTCCGCCGCCACCGATTCGGGCGCGCGCGTGAACGGATCGCCCCAGCCGCCGCCGCCGCCGGTGACGATGCGCACGCGGTCGCCGCGGCGCAGGGCAAAGCGCGGCGGGCGGGTCAGCCGTACGCAGGCGCCGTCGCGCTCGACCTCGATCGCGTTGGTGCTGCCGTCGGTGCCGCCGGCGATGCCCCAGGGCGGCGTCGCGTTGCGCCCGAAGCTGCCGTACAGCACCGCCTCGTCGCACCCGATCTCGTATTCGCGCACCAGGCCGAAGCCGCCGCGCTGCTGGCCGGCGCCGACGCCGCCGGCGACGTTGTACGCGTAGCGGTGCAGCAGCAGCGGGAACTTCGCCTCCAGCAGCTCGATCGAATAGTTGTAGGTGTCGCCGTCGGTGATCGCGATCAGCCCGCTCGCGCCGTCGCGCCCCGCGGTGGCGCCCCAGCCGCCGTTCTGCGGCTCGATATGCACGAACATCCCGTCCGGCGTCGCGCCGGCGATGTAGGTGCCGCACAGGCTCATGTAGGAGCCGGCGCTGAACCGCTCCGGCGCCAGCGGCGCCAGCGCGCGCCAGACGAGTTCCGACGCCTGGGCCGACCCCTCGTAGTACCAGCCTGTGGGCGACGGCTTCTCCGCGGTGAACACGGTGCCGGCGGGCGCGATGATGCTGAGCGGGCGGAACCAGCCCTCGTTGGAGGGCTCCTGCGGGCCGACCAGCGCCTTGAACACCGTCTTCACGGCCGAGGTCAGCGCCCCGCGGCTGCAATTGATCGGCGCCCCGCGCGCCGGGCTGGAGCCGGTGAAATCCGCCTCGATCGCATCGCCGCGGATGCGCACGACGACTTGCACCGCGATCGGCGCATCGCTCACGCCGTCGCCGTCGATGACGTCCCCGGCCGTGTAGTCGCCATCGGGAAGTGCGGCAACCACGGCGCGCGCCCGCGCCTCGCTGGTCGCAAGAATCCAGCCGAATGTCCGCTGCAGCGCGCCGAGCCCGTATTTCGCGACGGTCTCGCCGAGGCGGCGCTCCGCGATCCGCACCGCCGCCAGTTCCGCGTTCACGTCGCCCAGCGCGAGCTGCGGCAGGCGCACGTTCTCCGCGATGATGCGTACCACGTCATCCAGCAGCCGGTCCTCCCGCGTCAGCCGGATGCCGGACAGGCGCAGCCCCTCCTGAAAGACCGAGATGGCATCGGGCGGCAGGCTGCCGGCGACGGCGCCGCCGACATCGAGCAGGTGGGCGACCGCGATCGCGTAGGCGATGACGGCGCCGCCGCTGAACACCGGGCGGATGACGGCGAAGTCGCACGCATGCGTGCCGCCCTCGAACGGGTCGTTGGTGACGAACGTGTCCCCCGGCGCCATCGCGTCGCCGAAGCGCGCGCGGATGAAGCGCACCTGGGCCGAGAACGTGCCGGTGAACAGCGTGATGCCGTTGGTCTGCGCGATCAGGTCGCCCGCGGCGTCGCAGATGCCGCAGGCGAAGTCGAGCACCTCGTAGACCACCGGGCTCATGCTGGCGCGCGCCAGCACGATCGCCATCTCGTCGACGGTGGCGAGCAGCTTGCCGGCGATGATCTCGCTTGTGACGCCGTCGTTGCCGGCGGCTGCGGCGACGCTGCTCAGGCGCTCGCCGGCGCCCGCGCCGCCGCCTGCTGCTCCGCCACACCGATATAGTCGCGCGTCAGCGGCGCCGCCGTCTGTTCGCGCGCAAGCTGGATCTGGAACACCACCATGTTCTCGCGCCGGAACGCCAGCTCCGATCCGGCAAGGTAGAACTCGAACATCCGGCAGAACCGCTCGTCGTAGATCGCGCTGATCGCGTCGCGGTTGGCGGCGAAGCGGCGCCGCCAGTGGCGCAGCGTCTCCGCGTAGTGCAGGCGCAGCACCTCGATGTCCGTGGTCAGCAGCCGCGACTTCTCGATCGCGCGCAGCACCTCCGACAGCGCCGGGCAGTAGCCGCCGGGGAAGATGTATTTGGCGAGCCAGGGATTGGTCGCTCCCGGCACCTCGTTGCGGCCGATCGTGTGCAGCAGCGCCACGCCGTCGGCGGCGAGGCAGCGCTTCACCGTCTCGAAGAACTGGCGGTAGTGGCCGACGCCGACATGCTCGAACATGCCCACCGACACGATGCGGTCGAAGCTGCGGTGCATCGCGCGGTAGTCCATCAGCTCGAACGTCACGCGGTCCTGCAGCCCCTCCGCCTCGGCGCGCGCCCGCGCCTCGTTCAACTGCTCGGTGGAGAGGGTGATGCCGGTCACCCGCGCGCCGAACTCCCGCGCCAGCGTGAGCGCGAGCCCACCCCAGCCGCAGCCGATGTCGAGCACCGAGAGGTCGGGCCGATCCAGCCGCAGCTTCGCCGCGATGTGCCGCTTCTTGGCGAGCTGCGCCTCCTCCAGCGTCTCGTCGCCGCGGGGGAAATAGGCGCAGGAGTATTGCCGGTCGCGGTCGAGGAACAGGCTGTAGAGCCGGCCGTTGAGGTCGTAGTGATGCGCCACGTTCCGCCGCGACCGCCCGGCCGGGTTGAACTGCGCGAAGCGGCGGGTGAGCTTGCCGTAGGCGTCGTGCATGGCGACGAAGAAGCGCCCGTTCGTCGTCGCCGCCACATTGGTGATCAGCGCGTCCAGCACGTCATAGATCGGCCGGTCGACGGGGCGGAACCCGTCGTCCATGTAGGCCTCGCCGAGCCGCAGCGACGGGTTGCGCAGCACCCGCCACACCGTGCGCCAGTCGGTGAACTCGAAGGCCGCCTCCGGTCCCGGCACGCCGGCATAGCTGCTGATGCTGCTGTCGGGCCAGCGCACGGTCAGGCGGCCCATCACCGTGATACGGCGGAGCAGTTGATCCATCAGCATCCGGCCGACAAGCCCGGGCATCATCCCCTCCTGCGTGAATCCCATGTAACGACGCGACTATGGGACGCTCCGGTGGAGGGGATCAAGCCGTCGTCAGGTGGCCGGCTGCCCCGTTTCCGCCTCCAGCATGGCCTCCAGCGACATCTCCGGCTCCTCGGTCTCCACCGCCTCGGCGCCGACGCGCTCGCCGCGTGCCTGCCGCTCCGCCTCCTCGGCGCTGCGGGCGACGTTGACGGTGATCGGGATCACCACCTCCGGGTGCAGCATCACGCGCACCGTGCGCACGCCCAGCACCTTGATCGGCTGTTCGAGCAGCACCTGTGCGCGGGTGATGGAAAGGCCAGCGGCGGTCGCGCCCTCGGCCACGTCGCGGCCGGACACCGAGCCGTACAGGCTGCCCGACTCGCCCGCCTGGCGGATCACCACGACGGCGAGCCCGGCGATCCGCTCGGCCACCCGCTCCGCCTCCTCGCGGCGCTTGATGTTCTGCGCTTCAAGCTGCGCGCGCTGCTGTTCGAAGCGCGCCAGGTTTTCCTTGCTGGCACGGATCGCCTTCTTCTGCGCCAGCAGGTAGTTGCGCGCATAGCCGGGCTTGACCTTCACGATCTCGCCCATCTGCCCGAGCTTTTCCACCCGCTGCAGCAGGATCACCTCGACATTTGCCATGGCGGCGCCTCTCAGCTCACGACGTAGGGCAGCAGGGCGAGGAACCGCGCCCGCTTGATCGCAAGGGCCAGCGCGCGCTGCTTCTTGGCGGAAACCGCGGTGATGCGGCTCGGCACGATCTTGCCCCGCTCGGAGAGGAAGCGGGAGAGCAGGCGCACGTCCTTGTAGTCGATCTTCGGCGCGTGCGGCCCGGAGAACGGGCAGGACTTCTTGCGCCGGTAGAACGGGCGCCGGGCGCCGACGGCCGCACGGCGGGCGGCGGGATTGATCTCGGTCTCGGACATCACGCCTACTCCTGCTCGGCCGGCTCGCGGCGGAACGATGATTCGCGCTCGGTCTCGTCGCGGGCGCGGAACTCCTCGCGGTCGTCATAGCCGCGGCGGCGGCCGGAATCGAAGCGCCCGGCGGGCTTGGGACCGCGGAACGAACGCTCCCGGTCGTCCGACTTGCGGCTGAGGATCGCCGACGGCGCCTCGTCGATCGCATCGACGCGCAGCGTGAGGAAGCGCAGCACGTCCTCGTTCAGCCGAAGCTGGCGCTCCATCTCATTGAGCGGCCCTGGCTGGGTGTCGAGGCCGAGCAGCATGTAGTGGCCCTTCCGGTTCTTCTTGATCCGGTAGGCAAGGCTGCGCAGGCCCCAGTATTCGCGCTTCTTGACCGAAGCGCCGGCCTCCACGCCGTTGTCGGCGTCGAGCTGGGTGGCGATGCCCTCGGCGATCGCCTCGCACTGCTGCTGCGTCACGTCATTGCGTGCGATGAACACGCATTCGTAGAGCGGCATGGATCCCCCTCTGGCTTGTCTCCGCCCCGGGCCCCGATCGGGCCGCCGCACCCCCATGGCGCGCGGGCATAGCCGGGGCGCGGCCGACGGCCCCGGCAGGGAAGGCGCGCGGTTAAGCACGGTTCGCGCGGCGGAGCAAGCAGGCCGGCGCGCCACCAGCGATGCGGCGGTGCGAGCGCGCAGCCCGCGCGCGGCCTCAGCCGGCCGGCCGGTCGTGCCCCTTGCTCACCCGCACCGCGGTGCCGCTGACCAGCGAGTCGGAGGGGTTGGCAATCACCTCGTCGGCCGCCTTGAGGCCGGAGATCACCTCCA
>JAFKFJ010000171.1 GCA_017307335.1 Alphaproteobacteria bacterium
TGAACAGCCCCAGCGGCGGCAGCGGTCGCAGCCGCGCCGCCCCCCGCTCGGCCCGCGACAACACCGCCTCGATGCGGAACACCGGATGCCAGCCGAGCGTGCGCGAGGCCGGCGCCATCAGCCGCTCCACCCACCAGCGCGGGCCCGATTCGGCAGCAAAATGATTAGCGAGCAGGATGTGCCCGCCCGGCCGCACCAGACGGCGCAGCTCGGCCATGAGGCGGGCCGGATGCGGCACCACCGAGGCCACGAACATCGCAACCGCGATGTCGAAGCTTGCCTGCGGCAGCCCCGTTGCTTCGGCGTCGAGTTCCAGCAGGACCTCGACATTGCCGAGCGCGCGCGCGGCCACCCGCTCGCGCGCGAGCGCCAGCATCTCCGGCGAGAGATCGATGCCGACGATATGCTTCTCCGGGCGGTAGTGCGGCAGCGCGAGACCGGTGCCGACGCCGACCTCCAGCACCCGCCGCCCGGGCAGCGCGTTCACGGCCGCAACCGCGGCACGGCGGGCGGTGGCCGACACGCTGCCGAACGAGGCGTCGTAGAACGCCGCCCAGCGTCGGTACGCCGTGCGCACCGCCGCTGCGTCGAGCGGGGTGCGCGGCGCGGTACGCTGGTCGGACGGGCGGACGGCATCGGTCATCGCATTCGGTTCACCGGCGCGCCAAAACGCTGGCGCGGCGGCCTCATAGCATGCCGCGCCCACAACAAAACCCCGCTCCGCGAACGGCGCGGGCCGGCCGTCGTCCGCTATGACGCTCAGTCGGCCGAAAGGTTGACCGCCGCCGAGCGCCCGTTCTGCTGTTGCTCGATATCGAAGCCGATCTTCTGCCCCTCGTTGAGGGTGCGCAGCCCCGCCTTCTGGACCGCGCTGATATGGACGAAAACGTCCTTGCCCCCGCTATCAGGGGCGATGAAACCGTAGCCCTTTGTCGGGTTGAACCACTTGACCGTGCCTTTGGCCATCGACGCCACGCCTTCCCTTGCTGCGGGCGTCCCGCTGCACTCGCCTGAACCGGCAGCGAGGAAGTCGATGCCGGACGCCCCTCCGTGCGGAGCGCGCGGGCCATCCGCGGCACTCCCTCCCAGCGGCTTGTTATTTCCGGACCTGTGAGATCCCGCGCCGCCCGGCGGAACGATACGCGGCATCCGGGCCGCCTAGCAACATGAGCGCGCGTCCACGTCGCTCACGGACTGCTGAGCGACGGATCAGGCGGCCTCTTCTCGCCGATCGCGCACTTTAACGTAAGCGAGCTGCGCGTGGGCCGCGCAATACGGCTTCCCGGGCAGCGCCTCTTCATCGCAGAAGCGGAAGCTTTTGGTGCCCGGCTCGCCGATCGGCCAGCAGCAGGCGACCGACCGCGAGGGGCGCGGGGCCACAGCCCGCACCACCGGCGGGGCCGTCTGGGGCGCCGGCGCCTGAACGGATGCTGCAGGCAGCGGGGCCTCCCCGGCGGGCGCATGGGCGCACGCGAGCGGCGGCAGCGTCGGGCCCAGCGTGCGCCGCGGCGGCAACGTCCGCGTCGACCCCGCCGGGCCGTCGCGCCGGATGGGCGACGGCCGCGCCGCCAGGCCGAGCCGATGCGCCTTTCCCACCACGGCGTTCTTCGACACCGCCATGCGCCGGCCGATCTCTGCGGTCGAGTGCCCCTCGAGCCAGAGCGCGCGGAGCCGCGCGATCATGTCCTCGGTCCAATCCATTGTGGTCTCCCGGCCGGTAGTGCCACCAGATACAGTACCGGGCGGGGCCACCGCGCTCAACGGCGCAGCCAGCCGGGGGCGCAAAAACTTGTGGAAAACTCCCGCCCCGACCACAAGCTGTTGCGATCGGGCGGGAGGGTGCCAGCGGGCCGGCGGTCAGCCCTGGCGCGCGGCGGTGGTCTGATTCGCGGTGGTGTGCGCACCGGGCGGCGAGATCGAGCCCGCAGGCTTCTCCGCCGCCGCTTCCATCGAAGCGTCGCTGTCGTCAGCCATGTTCTTCTTGAACGACTTGATGCCCTTCGCGAAGTCGCCCATCAGATTGCTGACCTTGCCGCTGCCGAACAGCAGCAGGACAACCAGCAGCACGACCAGCCAGTGCCAGAGACTGAAGCTACCCATCACGCCCTCCAACCCCGGGCCGTCGCCCGGGCTTGGGTCCGACATGGCGCGGGCTCGCAGGCGATGCAAGCGATGTTTTTGTCGGTGCTCATTCAATCGCCTACGGCGGCGCGCGCAGCGGGTTCGGCCCGTGCGGCCAGCAGGTCGTGCGCGAGGGGCGCGCGCGGCAGGATGAAACCGTCCGCCGCATAGACGTGCACGCCGAGTTTCTCGACCGGCGGATACCAGACGCGCACCGCGCGCCAGTCATTCGCCACCGAGACATCCACCACCAACTGGTCGAGATCGAGCTCGCCGGGCACCCAGTTCGCCTGGATCACCGAAATGCGGCGGCGGTCGATCACCCGCGAGACCACCGCGACATGGCCGTGCGGCAGACGCGAGGAGCGCGCGAGCACGAGCACGCTGCCCACCGCCGGGCGGCTGCTGCGCACATAGCGGCCGTCGGCGGCCTCCCACCAGTCCGCGGCATCGCCGCTCAGCGCGAGGCCGGTGAGGGCGCGGGCGAACGGCACGCAGCTCAGCCCCGGATAGACCGGGCCGCCGCCGCCCGCGCCGCGGCTGGCACCGGCGCAGGCGGCGAGACTGCAGGCGAGGAGGAGGACGAGCAGGCGCGTCATGGCCGTACAGCATCCTCCGCATGCGCGCCGCGCCGCAACGATCGCGCGTGCGTCAGCTAACGGAATCGTGAAAAAATTGGGGGATGCGGCGCTGCAACAGACGCCCATTAACCCATTGGTGACGCAGATGCGCCATCCTTGCGCCCGAGGCCGTCGCTTGGCTTCGGACTCCCTCCCCCTCTGCGGGCCCGGCGCCGCGTGCGCCAGCACCGCAGACCCTTCGGGCGGCGCGCCCCCAAGGCGGGCCGCCCCATTTTTGCCCCCTCAGCCGCCACCCGCTCAGCCGCGAGACTGACGCAGCCGCGCGAGCAGCGCCTCGGCCGCTTCGGGCGCCATGTCCAGGGCGGTGCGCGCCGCCGCGCGGGGGAAGCCGGCGCGAGCCAGGGCCGCCAGCTCGCGCGTCCGCACCTCGGTACTCCCCGCCACGGCACGAAACGGACCGAACCGGCGGCGGCGCAGGAAGGCGACCGCCGCTGCCACGTCGCCCGCGACGTCGTCGGGACCCGCCGCCGCGCTCGCCCGCGCCGCGGTTTCGGTGGCGACGCCGCGCGCCGCGAGCTGGGCCGCCGCCATGCGCGGCGAGCGGCCCGCACGCAGCATCCGGCGGGCCCGGGCGGCGGCGAAGGCGGCATCGTCCACCGCGCCGGCCGCCACCAGCCGCGCCACCACCGCGCGCACCGCCGCGCGTGCCGCCGCAACCGCCTCGGGCTCCGCCGCCTCGCGGCGTGCCCAGCGCGCCACCCGTCGCTCCAGCACGCGGGCGAGGGTCGCGGCGCTCGCCGCGTAGCGGGCGAGATGCGCGAGCGCCGCCTCGTGCAGCGCCGCCTCGGTCAATGCAGGCATCGCGCGAGCTTGCCACTGCCGCGCGGCGCGCGAAACGGCGATCCGCGTGCGCTGCGTTTGACGCGCCCCAGGGCGGGCCGCATGCTGAAATTTCCCACAACCACCGGCGCCCTCGCGCCGGCGGGGCAACCGTGGGAAGAGCCAAGGAATGCCTGCGGCATGATCCCCGCCCTGATGCCCACCTACAACCGCGCCGACCTCGCCTTCGAGCGGGGCGAGGGCGTCTGGCTGTACACGGGCGACGGGCGACGATTGCTCGATTTCGGGACCGGCCTCGCCGTCTCCTCGCTCGGCCACAACCACCAGCAGCTTGTCGCGGCGATCGCGGAGCAGGCGGCGCGCGTGATGCACGTCTCCAACCTCTACCGCGTCCCCCAGGCCGAGCGGCTCGCCGAACGGCTGATCGCCGCCTCGTTTGCCGACAGCGTGTTCTTCTGCAACTCCGGCGCCGAGGCCAACGAGGGCCTCATCAAGATGATGCGCCGCGCGCAGCACGCCGCCGGTCATCCCGAGCGCCACCGCGTGATCTGCTTCGAGGGCGCGTTCCACGGCCGTACGCTGGCCACGCTGGCCGCCACCGGCAACCCGAAATACCTCGAAGGCTTCGGGCCGGAGGTGGACGGGTTCGACCATGTACCGTTCAACAACCTCAACGCGCTGCGCGCCGCGATCACCCCGCAGACGGCGGGGGTGCTGGTGGAGCCGGTGCAGGGCGAGGGCGGCGTGCGTCCGGCCAGGCTGCGATTCCTGCGCGAGCTCCGCTCGACCTGCGACGAGTTCGGGCTGCTGCTCGGGCTCGATGAGGTGCAGACGGGCATGGGCCGGTCGGGCAAGCTCTTCGCCCACGAATGGGCGGGGATCGCGCCGGACGTCATGTCGCTCGCCAAGGGTCTCGCCGGCGGCTTCCCGATGGGCGCGATCCTGGCGCGCGAGGCGGTGGCGAAGGCGCTGACCCCGGGCTCCCACGGGACCACCTTCGGCGGCAACCCGGTCGCCTGCGCGGCGGCGAACGTGGTGCTGGATGTGGTGCTCGCACCCGGCTTCCTTGCCGCCGTGGACCAGCGGGC
>JAFKFJ010000172.1 GCA_017307335.1 Alphaproteobacteria bacterium
GGCGGCATCTTCGGCGGCCCGCACTATTCGGCGTCGAAAGAGGGGCTGGTGGGGCTGGCGAAGAACATGGCGCGCGAGCTGGCGCCCGACGGCATCCGCGTGAACTGCGTCGCCCCCGGCATGATCGACACCGACATCACCGGCGGCCAGATGACGGAGGCGCAGCGGCAGGAGATCGCGGCCAGCGTGCCCCTCGGCCGCCTCGGCCGGGCGGAGGACGTCGCCGGGGCATTCCTGTTCCTCGCCTCCGACCTCGCCGCCTACGTCACCGGCGCCGTGATCGACGTCAACGGTGGCCTGCTGATCCACTGAGCCGGCTCAACTGAGCCGGCTTGCAAATCCGCCGCATTCCGGCCATATCGCGCCCGCCGCCGGCCGCGCGCGGGCGGTAATTCACACGCGGGGCACCTCCCGACCTTCGGGTTTCGTCCGGTGCTCGATCCCGCCCCGCGGAGGCCCAACCGGATCTGCGGAGGTCATGCGCCCATGGCGATGCCCGATTTCAACCTGCGCCAGCTCCTGGAAGCCGGCGTGCATTTCGGCCACCACACGCGGCGCTGGAACCCGCGCATGAAGCCGTTCCTGTTCGGGGTGCGCAACCAGGTCCACATCATCGACCTGCAGCAGACCGTGCCGATGCTGGACCGTGCGCTGCATGCAGTGCGCGACGTGGTCGCCGCCGGCGGGCGGGTACTGTTCGTCGGCACCAAGCGCGCCGCCGCCGACTACGTGGCCGACGCCGCCAAGCGCTGCGGCCAGTACTACGTGAACCACCGCTGGCTCGGCGGCATGCTGACCAACTGGAAGACCATTACCGGCAGCATCAAGCGCCTGCGCCAGATCGACGAGCTGCTGGCCGGCGACGTCCAGGGCCTGACCAAGAAAGAGGTGCTGGAGATCACCCGCGATCGCGAGAAGCTGGAGCGCGCGCTGGGCGGCATCAAGGAAATGGGCGGCCTGCCGGACATCCTGTTCGTGATCGACACCAACAAGGAGAAGCTGGCGGTCGAGGAAGCCAACAAGCTCGGCATCCCGGTGGTCGCGGTGCTCGACTCGAACTCCGACCCGGCCGGCGTCACCTTCCCGATTCCCGGCAATGACGACGCGATCCGCGCGATCACGCTCTATTGCGACCTGGTGGCGAGCGCCGTGCTGGACGGCATCAGCGCCGAGCTGGCGGCCAGCGGGCGCGACATCGGCGAGGCCGAGGATCTGCAGGAGACGGGTGCCGCCGAAGTACCGGCCGCCTGAGCGGCACGAGCGACCGGCGGCACGAGAGGAGGAGAGCGACGATGGCCGAGATCACCGCCGCGATGGTGAAGGACCTGCGCGAGCGTACCGGCGCCGGCATGATGGACTGCAAGCGCGCGCTCGGCGAGAGCGGGGGCGAGATGGAGGCCGCGATCGACTGGCTCCGCAAGAAGGGCCTGTCGGCGGCGGCGAAGAAGGCCGGCCGCGTCGCGGCCGAGGGGCTGGTCGGCGTGACCTCCGCCCCCGGCCGCGCGGCGATGGTCGAGGTCAATGCCGAGACCGACTTCGTCGCCCGCAACGACCGGTTCCAGGCCTTCGTCGCCGCGGTGGCGAAGGTCGCGCTGGACGTGGGCGATGACGTGGCGGTGATCACCGCGGCGCCGTTCCCCGGCGGCGGGCACAGCGTGGGCGAGGAGCTGACGCAGCTCGTCGCCACGATTGGCGAGAACATCGCGATCCGGCGCGCCAAGCGTTTCGTGCTGCCGGAAGGCGTGGTCGCGAGCTACGTGCACAATGCCGTGCGCCCGGGGCTCGGCAAGATCGGCGTGCTGGTGGCGATCAGCGGCGGGTCGGAGATCGACGCGCTGGAGACCCTCGGCCGGCAGATCGGCATGCATGTCGCCGCGGCCCGGCCCGAGGCGCTGGAGATTTCCGGCGTCGACCCGGCGGCGCTCGAGCGGGAAAAGGCGGTGCTGGCCGAGCAGGCTCGCGCGTCCGGCAAGGTCGAGCCGATCATCGCGAAGATGGTGGAAGGCCGCATCCGGAAATATTACGAAGAGGTCGTCCTGCTTGAGCAGGTCTGGGTGCATGACGGCGAGAGCCGGGTGCGCGAGATCGTGCGCAAGTCCGGCGCGACGCTCGGCGGCTTCACCCGATTCGCGCTCGGCGAGGGCATCGCCCGCGCCGAGGGTGATTTCGCGGCGGAAGTGGCCGCGGCGGCCGGTCTCACGTCCTGATCGCGCGGGTTCGCTTGCGGGGGGTGGGGCGCCTCTCTATAGGGTGCCTCCGCCCCCATCCCGCGTGAATGCCTGCTGCATGACCGAGAGCCTCGCCGCCGCTGCGCCGCCCGCCGTCCGGCGCGTCCTGTTGAAGCTCTCCGGCGAGGCGCTGATGGGCCGGCGCGAATACGGGCTCGACACCGACACCGTCTCGCGCATCGCTGCCGACATCGCCGACGTCGTCGCCGCGGGTGTGCAGGTCTGCGTCGTGATCGGCGGGGGCAACATCTTTCGCGGCGTGCGCGCCGCGGCGGCGGGCATGGACCGCGCCCAGGCCGACTACATGGGCATGCTGGCCACGGTGATAAACGCGCTCGCGATGCAGAATGCGCTGGAGCGGCACGGGGTGCCCACCCGGGTGCAGTCGGCGATCCCGATGGCGAGCATCTGCGAGCCGTATATCCGCCGGCGTGCCGAGCGGCACATGGAGAAGGGCCGCGTGGTGATCTTCGCCGCCGGCACGGGCAACCCGTTCTTCACCACCGACACCGCCGCCGCGCTCCGCGCCGCCGAGATGAATTGCGACACCCTGCTCAAGGGCACGCAGGTGGACGGCGTCTATTCCGCCGACCCGGCGAAGGTGCCGGACGCGGTGCGGCTGGACCGGCTGACCTACCTGGAAGTGCTGTCGCGCGACCTGGGCGTGATGGACGCCTCGGCGATCAGCCTCGCGCGCGAGAACGGGCTGCCGATCGTGGTCTTCAACGTCCACAAGCCGGGTGCCTTCGCCCGCGTGATGCGCGGCGAGGGATGCTTCACCACCATTTTCGAGTCCGACTAGCCGGGCGCCGTTCCGGCGCTGGGCGCGGCGCCGCCGTCGCGCCATATTCGCCCGGCAGGAAGGCGACGTCTTGGAAGGGGGGCGCATGGCAGCCGATCTGACAGCTCTCAAGCAGGACCTGACGCGCCGCATGGACGGCGCGCTGGAGACGCTGCGGCGCGAATTCAGCGGCCTGCGGTCGGGCCGCGCCAGCCCCGCGTTGTTGGAGCCGGTGCGCGTGGAGGCCTATGGCAGCGAGATGCCGCTGCCGCAGGTGGGCACGATCGCGGTGCCGGAGGCACGGATGATCACGGTGCAGGTCTGGGACCGCGCCCTGGTCAACGCCGTGGTGGCGGCGATCCGCGACTGCGGGCTCGGCCTCAACCCCGCCGCCGACGGCCAGCTCGTGCGCGTGCCCCTGCCGCAGCTCACCGGCGAGCGCCGGGCTGAGCTCTCCAAGGCCGCCCACCGCTACGCCGAGGGCGCCAAGGTCGCGGTGCGCGGCGTGCGGCGCGACGGCATGGAGCAGGTGAAGGCGCTGGAGAAGAAGAGCACGATCTCGCAGGACGACGCCACGCGCTGGCACGACGAGGTGCAGAAGCTGACCGATTCCTACGTCAAGCGGGTCGACGACCTGCTGGCGGAGAAAGACAAGGAAATCAAGCAGGTCTGATGGTGGTGGCAAGGGGCGCGGCGGCGCGGCAGGCGCCGGAGCCGGCGGCGACGGGGGACGCGGGGCGGGTGCCCGCACATGTCGCCATCATCATGGACGGCAACGGCCGCTGGGCCGCGGCACGCGACCTGCCGCGCGTCGCCGGCCATCGCGCCGGCGCGCAGGCCGTGCGGCGCACCATCGAGGCGGCGATCCGCAACGGCGTGACCTGGCTCACGCTCTATGCCTTCTCCAGCGAGAACTGGCGCCGGCCGGTCAGCGAGGTGCTGGACCTCACCGGGCTGCTGCGCCACTACCTGCGCAACGAGGTGGCGGAGCTGGCGCGCCAGGGGGTGCGGCTGCGCTTCATCGGCGACCTCTCGCGCTTCGACCCCGACGTGCAGGCCGATCTGCGCGCCGCCGCGCGCGACACCGCGGCCAACACGCGCCTCAACCTGACCATCGCGCTCTCCTACGGGGCGCGGGCCGAGATCGTCGAGGCGGCGCGCCGGATCGCCGCGGCGGCACGGTCCGGCACGCTCGACCCGGCGGGGCTGGACGAGGCGGCGTTCGGCGCCATGCTGACCACCGACGGCATTCCCGACCCCGACCTCGTGCTGCGCACGAGCGGCGAGCAGCGGCTCTCCAACTTCCTGCTCTGGCAGGCGGCGTATGCGGAGCTGCTGTTCCTCGACGTGCTGTGGCCGGATTTTGCCGAGCAGCATTTCGTTGCAGCCCTTGAACAATTCGCCCGCCGCGAGCGCCGTTTCGGTGCCCGCCCCGGCTGAGCGGGGGCGCGGGGCGGCTTCCGCACGCTGGGCGGACCTGCGCCTGCGCGCCGCCTCTGCCGTCGTCCTCGCGGCCCTCGCCCTGGGTGGCTGGTGGCTGGGCGGCTGGGCGTGGCGCGGCACGCCGGCGAGCCGCCCGTGCGGCGCACCATCGAGCCGGCGA
>JAFKFJ010000206.1 GCA_017307335.1 Alphaproteobacteria bacterium
AAATCGACGATCGTCGGGACCGGTTTACCGTCGGGACCACGGAGAATATATTTGGAATACTCGTGCATGAGGCTCGTGACATGCCTGAGTGCGATCGTCCGATCGGCACCGGGCTGCGTGTCCGCGGCTTGCATCCGAAGATAGTCGGCGCAGCTCGTAGAACCTGCAAGCTCCTCTGCTGAGGCCTGGATGCTCCCCAACAGAAATGCGCACATGAAGGCGCAAGCAAGCCGGTAATACATGACGGGTTTTTCCGCTAACTTATTCGGTGAAGCGGAACTTTGCATCGCTGACCCCTATGCGCAATACAATGGATCTGCAATGCTGGCCAACGTACCTTGGGAAAGTTCCTGACTCGTGATGCCCAAATCCAGCATCGTTGCTGCGCTTCTTGCCGTGTCCATCGCGGGCTGCAGCCCGCCAGCCGCACAGGTTGCTGCGCCCGACCGTGATGCTGAACAGGTAGCCGGTCTATTCGTGCGCTCCTGCATGAGCTTCGCTGGCGACCCGGCAGGCTTGCGCCATTGGATAGCGGCGAACCACTTGCCCCAGGTTCCCGAGGGGCAAGCCGCTGTCTTCCTCGGGTCAGCAGGGACCGGCGAGGTTTTTGGCGCAAGTAATCGGTTCGGCAAGCATGCCCTCGTTTCCTTTGATTCGGGAGCATGCGAAGTGATTGCGATGGCTGGGGACGCCCCGACGGTGCAGCGGACACTGCTGACGTTGCTTGGCAAGCTGGGTGTCTCGGTGTCGCAGGTTCTGGTCAGGTCGGAACCTGACGGATCATCGACGCAGGACCTCTTCGATGCCGCGCATGGGTCGCGGCACTGGAAAGTCTCGATCACCTCGAAGCCGCACTCTGATGCCCCAAATCTGGCTCCGGAGCTTCGGCTGCTCGCAACGGTGGGATGAAGACCGGCGGCGCGTTCTTCGGTGGCTCGATCGCCGTGAACGCGACCGGAATAGGCTCCGATACTTCCAGACATGGGCGGGTCTGGGCAGCGCCCAGCCTTCCCTACCCCTGCCGGCCGCACCTCACGACCCCAGCTTCAACCCCGCCACCCCCGCCAGGATCAGCCCCACGCACAGGATGCGCACCGCCCCGGCCGGTTCGCCTTCCATCAGGATGCCCCAGACCAGCCCGCCGGCCGCGCCGATGCCGGTCCACACCGCGTACACCGTGCCCATCGGCAGCGTGCGCAGCGCCTGGGACATGCAGTAGAAGCTGACCGCCAGGGTGGCGACGGTCAGTATGCTGGGCACCAGCCGGGTGAAGCCGTCCGCCTGTTTCAGCAGCACCACCCAGACCACCTCGCACAGCCCGGCCGCGGCGAGCCACAGCCAGGCCATGCGCGCGGTCTCAGGCGGCCTTGCGGGCCAGCAGGCCCTGGGCCACCAGCGTCTCGGCGATCTGAATCGCGTTCAGCGCGGCACCCTTGCGCAGGTTGTCCGACACGCACCAGAACGCCAGCCCATGCTCCACGGTGGGGTCCTTGCGCAGCCGGCTGACGAAGGTCGCGTCCTCGCCGGCGCATTCCAGCGGGGTCATGTAGCCGCCGTCCTCGCGGGTATCCATCACCGCCACCCCGGGGGCCGAGCGCAGCACGTCGCGCGCCGCCGAGGCGGTCACCGGCAGCTCGAACTCCACGTTGATCGATTCGGCATGGCCGATGAACACCGGCACCCGCACGCAGGTGGCGATCACCTTGATGTCGGGATCGAGAATCTTGCGGGTCTCGACCACCATCTTCCACTCCTCCTTGGTCGACCCGTCATCCATGAACTTGTCGATATGGGGGATGCAGTTGAAGGCGATCTGTTTGGTGAACTGCTGCGGAATGATCTGATCGTGCACGAGGCTGCGGCGGGACTGCAGCAGCAACTCGTCCATGCCTTCCTTGCCGGCGCCGGAGACCGACTGGTAGGTGGAGACCACCACGCGCTTGATGCGGAAGCGGTCGTGCAGCGGCTTCAGCGCCACCACCATCTGGATGGTCGAGCAGTTCGGGTTGGCGATGATGCCGCGGCGGATACGGGTCAGCGCCTGCGGGTTCACCTCCGGCACCACCAGCGGCACGTCGTGTTCCATGCGGAAATGGCTGGTGTTGTCGATCACGATGCAGCCGGCCTCCGCCGCGCGCGGGGCATGGATGGCCGACACCGCGGCGCCGGGGCTGAACAGCCCGATATCCCAGCCGGCGAAATCGAACCGCTCCAGGCTCTGCACGGTCAGCACGGCCCGGTCGCCGAACGACACCGGCGCCCCCGCCGAGCGGCCGGAGGCCAGCGCCGCCACCTCGCTGACCGGGAAGTTGCGCTCGTGCAGGGTCTTGAGCATCTCGCGCCCGACTGCCCCGGTGGCACCGACGACCGCGACCCTGTAGCCCATGGGAAACCCTCCTCGTCCGCCCCTATCGCCTAACGGCGGTGGGCGCGCGAGACAAGCGGGCTTCGTGCGCGGCAGGTCAGCCCTGCCGCCTTGCTCAGCCTTGCAGCCCGGCCTCCAGCGCCGCCAGCCGCGCCTCCGCCGCCGCCGCCGTCTCCGCCTCCAGCGCCCGGTATTCTGTGACGATCGCGAGCCCCGCCGGGGTCAGCCGCGCCCCGCCGCCACCGGCCCCGCCGGCGGCCGTGCTGACCACCGGCCTGCCGACATGCTGGTTGAGGTCCTCCACCAGCTCCCAGGCCCGCCGGTAGGACATGCGCAGCGCCCGGCCGGCGCCGGAGATCGAGCCGGTGCGCGCGATCGCCTCCAGCAGCGCAACCTTGCCCGGACCGATCCGCACGCCGCAGGCGAGATCGACGCGGATGATGATGCGCCGGCTGGCGGCGGGGGCAGCGGAACGGGACGGCGTGACGGTCACCGCGCCCCCCCGGCGTCGGGCACTGGGCAGGCTGCCCGGGGCGAAGCGCGACGGAGGAACCCTGCAGCCGCCATGACGTCACCTGCTGTCATGCCGAAGGGGGCGGGCGCCGTCGCCTCGCCCCCGGTTATCACGTACCCGTTCCCGCTCTAGCGCCGGCATGCGCCGGCTGTCCATCTTCGGCCGCGCGGGGGCCGCTCAGGCCGGGCGCGCCACGCCCTCGCCGCAGGCGTCCGACGCGTGCGTCGCCAGCCAGACGCGCCGGGCCCCCGGCTCGTGCCCCGGCCGCGGCGCATGGCGCGCGCAGTACCCTGCCTGCTGCCACCACGCGCGCGGCTGATCCACGAAATCGGTCGGTGCGAGCAAGCCGCCGGCGCCCGGCCGCATCCAATAGATGCAGGCGCCGCACGAAATCATCGCCGCGCGACCGGCGCCCGGCTCGCCGTCGCCGCAGCCCTGATCTGCGCGGGTCTCCGACCAGTGCGCCACCGCCGCGTCGCCCTCCACCGGGCACGGCGCGTGCCGGCGGCAGACGCCCAGCGTCGGGTTCAGCCGGCCCCAGAAGGCGCAAGCAGTGCAGTACAGCTGACCCCGGCCCGTACCTGGCTGTTCCATGCGATCCCCCGTGCCCGCGACCCCCCGGGGCAGCCTATTCGCATACGCCGGCAACCGGGCCCTATGAATTTGCTTTTATTTGTGCACGCTGATAGCGGACGCCTAAGCCGCGCTCAGATCCGGTCGGCACAGGCGACCGCGCCGGCCGCCAGCGACCGGGTTCGCGAGCGAGAGCGGGGTCTGTCGATGATCGAGCAGGAGCGCGTGGTGGCGCCGCCCGACCATGGGTCGCAGCACGGCCACAAGCCGAACATCCTCCTCGTCGAGGATGACCAGAGCATTGCCGACGAGGTCCGCGACGACCTCGCGAGCCGCGGCTATACCGTGGAGCACGTGGCCGACGGCGCGGCCGCGCTGCATGCGGTGCAGATGCTGCACTACGACCTCATGATCGTCGATCGCATGCTGCCGGGCCTCGACGGGCTCACCGTGATCGAGCGGGTGCGGGCGCGGAACATCCGCGTTCCGGTCCTGGTGCTGAGCGCGCTCAGCGCGGTCGACGACCGGGTGCGCGGCCTCAAGGCGGGCGGCGACGACTATCTCAGCAAGCCGTTCGCGTTCGTCGAACTCGCCGCCCGGGTCGAGGCGCTGCTGCGCCGCCCGCAGGATTCGCGGGAGACGGTGCTGCAGGTCGGCCCGCTGTTCATGGACCTCATCGACCGCACCGTCCGCCGCGGCGAACGCGCGCTCGACCTGCTGCCGCGCGAGTTCAAGCTGCTCGAATACCTCATGCGCCGCCCCGGCCAGCTCGTGACGCGCGACATGCTGCTGGAGGATGTCTGGAACTACCGCTTCCTGCCGCAGACCAACCTGGTGGACGTCCATATCGGGCGGCTGCGGCGCAAGCTTGATGTCGCGGGCGAGGCACCGCTGATCCAGAGCGTGCGCGGTGCCGGCTTCATATTCCGTGTTCCCGACTGAGATCTTTCGCACCGCGCAGTTCCGTCTGGCGCTGGCGTTCACCGCCGGAATCGCCGTCGTCAGCATGGTGCTGTGCGTCTTCCTCTCCTGGCAGACGATGGTGTTCCGCACCGCGCGGATCGACAGCTACCTCGAAAGCGCAGCCGAAGCGCTGGCCGCCGAGACGCCGAAGGAGATCGACCGCGCGGTCGCACGCCAGCTCGCGGGCAACCTTGTTCGCATCAGCTTCGTGGGCCTGTTCACGCCGGAGGGCATGCGCATCGCGGGCAATCTGCACCATCTGCCGGGCAACCTGCCGGTGGATGGTGTCGCGCATGCGGTGAGCGCCACCGGCATCGAGCCTTATGACGAGTTTCCGGTGGTGCGGGCGGTGGCCCGCGCCGTGCCGGACGGCAATATCCTGGTGATCGCACGCGACATCGACGTGCTGAGCGAGCTGCGCGTGCCGGTGCTGCACGCGCTGGAGCTGGGCCTGATCCCGGCCCTGCTGCTCTCGCTCGGCACCGGCGCGCTGCTCAGCCGCCGGGCGCTCGACCGGGTGAAGACGGTGCACGAGCGGATCGAGCGGATCATGTCCGGTGCCCTGCACGAACGGCTGCCGACGCGCGGTACGCGTGACGACCTCGACCGCCTCGCCGCCAGCGTCAACCGCATGCTCGACCGGATCGAGCAGCTGCTGCACGACGTGAAGGGCGTCGGCGACAACATCGCCCACGACCTGCGCACGCCGCTCGCCCGCGCCCGCGCCAAGCTGGAGCGGGGCAGCCGCGCGGCGCAGGACCTGCGCGGCCTGCGCGCGGTGGCGGAGACGGCGGTGGGCGATCTCGATCAGGCCATCGGCATCATCAATGCCCTGCTGCGGATCGGCGAGATCGAGAGCGGGCGCCGCCGCAGCGGCTTCGGCGACGTGCGCTTCGCCGACCTGGCACGCGAGGTGTTCGAGCTCTACCAGCCGGTGAGCGAGGAGGGCGGCTTGCAGCTCGTGCTCGACATCCAGAGCGACCCTGTGGTGCGCGGCGATGGCGAACTGCTGCTCGAGGCGGTGGCGAACCTCGTCGACAACGCGATGAAATTCACGCCCCCGGGCGGGCGCGTGCGGCTGGTGGTGGGCGAGGAGGCCGGCCAGCCGGCGATCCGCGTGGAAGACAGCGGCCCCGGCATTCCCGCCGCCGAGCGCGATGCGGTGATGCGCCGCTTCTACCGCGCCGAGACCAGCCGGCACACGTCCGGCAACGGACTCGGCCTCAGCATCGTGGGCGCCATCGTGCAGCTCCACGACTTCCGGCTGATCCTGCGGGAGCCGCCGCTGCGCAGCGGTGCGGTGTTCGCGATCGTGGGGGAGGCCGCGACGGCGTCCCGCCGTCCTCGGGTCGGCGCCGAGTCGGCGGCACGCCCACCGGCGTCCGCCGAGACGGCACGGCCGGAGCGGCCGGGCGCGGCGACGTCCGCCAGCCCGACCGCGCCGTCGCTCATTGGAACGGCAGATAGCGGAAGCTGAAGAGGAACATGTTGTCGTTGCTGGTCGGCGTGGTCTGGCTGCCCGGCGGCACCGTGACCCCGGTCGGCTTGTAGAGGCCGGAGAAGGCGCTGCGCCCGATATACTCATACTGGGCGCCCATCTGCATGGTGCCGTAGCTTCCCTTCAGGAAGCGCCACCAGAAGCCGACCGTCCCCTCGACGATGCCGGAGGTGTTGGCGCTGCAGCCGAGCGGGCTCAGCTCGACGCCGCAGCCAGCGAGGTTCACGTTCGGGTTGCCATAGCCGACGTTGACGTTCCCCACCGACTGATAGTTGCGGTACGTCTGTTCGGTACCGGCATAGGCGTAGATATCCACTGCGGGAACCGGATGGCCGACGAAACCGCCCATCACCTGGTATTCCTGCAGCGGCTCGATCTTGCCTTGGGCGTTGAACGTTGCGTCGGGCAACTGCGCCGAGCCGTAGCGCCCGATGCCGGAGCCGACCAAGCCGCTCACCTGGAAGTCGAGCTTCTTCGAGATCAGCGGCACGATCAGGCCGCCGCCGATGCCGCCACCCACGGTGTTGTAGTTCGTGCCACCGCCGACGTTGGAGACGCGGCCGCCGAGGAAACGCATGAGGCCGTAAAGCTCATAGTGACCGAAGCCGGGATCGGCAGCGATCTTCGCGATGATGTCAGGCGCGTTGTTGTCGCTGTAGCCCTGCAGCGAGTTCACGTTGGGCCCGCCGCACTGCGTGTATTCCAGCGTCCCACCCGGCACTGTGGGCTGCGTGCCGGCAGGACAGCTCACCGAACTCGAGAAGGTCGTCTGCGGCTCCTCGAGCGAGAGGCCAGCGGTGAAACGGTCGTTGTCGAAACCCTTCGCGACGCGGAGCTGCGTCTGCCGCGCCCAGTTGAAGCCCACGACGTACTGCGCGTCGATGGTCAGCGGCACGTTCTCCTGCCGCGGCACCAATCCGATGCGGTACATCGTGGCAAGGCTCCAGGACTGGCCGCCGAGGACATAGAGATCGAGGTCGCTGCGTGCATAGGTGGCGTACGCCTCGCGGACACGCAGGGTGTAGCTGTTGCTTTCGTTGGAATTCGACGATGAGCCCGCGCTCAGGAAGTCCATCGCGAAGTAGCCGGCGAGCTTGGTCACATCATCCGGCTGCCCCTGCGCAAGCAGCGTCAGACGGCTCTGCTGCGCGGTCATCCGAAATTCCGGAATGTAGTAATTGGAGTTGTTACGGAATGGGATTCCGGTATTGAAGTTGGAGTTGATGCTCGCCGCCTGGTTGCGTGAGCGCCATACACCTTCCGCCGCCGTGAACCCGCCGAGCGTGACCGTCACCCCGCCGACCTGGAACGTTCCCTGTGGCAGCGGCGGCTTCGCCGGCGCAGGCGGCGGTGCCGGCGGCGCTGCGGCGGCCTGGGCTTGTGCCGCGGCGGCCTGGGCCTGCGCCTGCGCCGCCTGGGTCTGCGCCGCCTTCGCCTGCTCCTGCGCGGCCTTCACCGCCCGGTCGCGCGCGCCAAGCTCATTCTTTAGGTGCGACAACTCCGACTGCAGCGCCTTGATCTGGCTCTCGATCGCCTGGATCTGGGTATCGGTCTGCGCGACGGCGGGGCGGCTGAGACCGACCGCCGTAAGTGCGGAGGCCGCCAGCAGGGCGGGCCGGAAAAATTTCGTTCTGTTCATAGAAACCTCGGCGGGTACAGGCAGGGTGGGCACCGCCGCTCACGCGCGCGGCATCACAAACCTAGTTGTCGCAACGCAACCCGTGTGTGGCATGATCATGACAATTGCCGCAGTGCGGCAGGGCGGCCGGAAACGGAATCGGGAGTGAAAATGCGGCTAAATCAGAATATAGATGCCCCCACCTCAGGTGGAGGCTAATGGCGCCGCGCATGCCTGCCGCGGTGAGCTAAAAATGCTGTACGTTCGGGTGGTCGCAATAGTGACAATGCGCTATTGCGTCAGCCCAACGCCCTGCCGGGGGAACGGGGTCTAGCCGAATGGTCGCGATCGTCAGCATCGCCCTGCGCCGGCCATACACGTTCATCGTGCTGGCGGTGCTTATCCTGATTTTCGGCGCGCTTTCGGCGTTGCGGACGCCCACCGACATCTTCCCCAACATCGGCATCCCGGTCGTCAGCGTGGTCTGGACCTACAATGGTCTGCCCCCCGACGACATGTCCGGCCGCGTCGTCTATTACTTCGAGCGATCGGTGACCACCCAGGTCAACGACATCGCGCACATGGAGAGCCAGTCGCTCGCGGGCTATGGCATCGTAAACATCTTCTTCCAGAAGACCGTGAACGTCAGCGCGGCGCTCGCCCAGGTCACGGCGGCGTCGCAGACCGTGCTGAAGCTGCTGCCTGCCGGGATCACGCCACCTTACGTCCTGAGCTTCAACGCCTCCTCGGTGCCGATCCTGCAGCTCGCGATCTCCAGCACCACGCTGCCCGAACAGACGCTGTTCGACTATGCGCAGAACTTCATCCGCCCGCAGCTCGCCAGCGTGGCCGGCGCCGCGATCCCCTCGCCGTACGGCGGCAAGGTCCGGCAGATCCAGATCGACATAAACCCGCAGGCGTTGCAGGCTTACGGGCTTTCCGCCCAGGACGTCGCGATCGCCCTTGCGCGGCAGAACCAGGTGACGCCGGTCGGCACCGAAAAGGTCGGCAAGTTCGAATACACGGTTCAGCTCAACAACAGCCCCAATCTGATCAACGACCTCAATCTGCTGCCGGTGCGCGCCGTCAACGGCACCGTCGTATACATGCGGGACGTCGCATTCGTTCACGACGGCTATCCGCCGCAGATCAACGTGGTGCGCGTCAACGGCTCACGAGCCGTGCTGATGACGATCCAGAAAGTCGGTGCCGCCTCCACGCTCGACGTCATCAACGGCATCAAGCGCCTGCTGCCGCGGGTGCGCGAGTCGCTGCCGCCGGGAATGGAGTTGCGCGCCGTCGGCGATCAGTCGGTGTTCGTGACGGACGCCGTTGAAGGCGTGATGCGCGAAGGCGCGATCGCCGCCGCGCTCACCGGCCTCATGATTCTGATCTTCCTCGGCAGCTGGCGCTCGACGCTTATCATTACAATATCAATCCCACTCGCCGTGCTGGCGTCGATCACGATGCTCTCGATCCTCGGCGAGACGATCAACGTCATGACGCTCGGCGGGCTCGCGCTCGCGGTGGGCATTCTGGTCGACGATGCGACCGTCACCATCGAGAACATCAACTACCATCTGGAGCACGGCAAGGGCATCGAGAGCGCGATCATGGATGGCGCGCGCCAGATCGTAGTGCCGGCGTTCGTCTCCCTGCTCTGCATCTGCATCGTGTTCGTGCCGATGTTCGGCCTCGGCGGCGTCGCCGGCTACCTCTTTCTCCCGATGGCCGAGGCCGTGGTGTTCGCGCTGCTCGGCTCGTTCATCCTCTCGCGCACGCTGGTGCCGACGCTCGCCAACTACCTGCTCCGTGCCCAGGTGCAGCACCATCAGGCGCATGGCGAGCCCGGCGCCGCCGCACCGCCTTCACGCAATCCACTGATCACCTTCCAGCGCGGGTTCGAGCACCGTTTCGAGCAGGTCCGGGCGCGCTATCGCGAGCTGCTCGGCGGCGCGCTGCGCCGTCCGTGGCGGTTCGTGGGCCTCTTCCTGCTGGTTGTGATCGTGTCCTTCGGCCTCGTGCCGTGGCTCGGTCAGAACTTCTTCCCCACGACGGACTCGGGACAGATCAAGCTGCACGTGCGCGCGCAGATCGGCACGCGGATCGAAGAGACCGCGCGCCTCTGCGACAACGTGGAGGCGGTCGTGCGCCGTGTCATCCCGCCGCGGGAACTGACCAGCATCGTCGACAATATCGGCCTGCCGATCAGCGGCATCAACATGGCGTACAACAATTCCGGAACGATCGGGGTCGAGGACGCGGACATCCTGATCACGCTCGCACCCGAGCACGGACCGACCGCGAGCTACGTGCAGACGCTGCGCGAGCGGCTGCCCCGGCTGTTCCCGGGCAGCACGTTCTCCTTCCTGCCCGCGGACATCACCACGCAGATCCTCAACTTCGGGCTGCCGGCGCCGATCGACGTGCGCATCGTTGGCCATGCTGCCGAGGCCAACCGGGAATACACCAACAAGCTGTTCGCGCGCATCCGGAGGATACCCGGCGTCGCCGATGCGCGCATCCAGCAGGCGTCCAACGAGCCGACGCTATACGTGGATGCCGACCGCTCGTTTGCCGCCCTCACCGGCCTCAATGAACGCGAAGTCACTGAGAGCGTGCAGAACGCGCTCGCGGGCAGCATCCAGACCGCGCCGACCTTCTGGCTCGACCGCAAGACGGGCGTATCGTACCCCATCGTCGTGCAGATGCCGCAGTACGACGTAGACTCGATCAGCGAACTCACCAACCTGCCGATCAGCGCCCGCGGCAATACGCAGCTTCTGGGCGCACTCGCGTCCGTGCGCATTGGTGCCTCGAGCGCGGTCGTGACGCACTATAACGTGCAGCCGACGCTTGACATCTACGCTGCCGTCCATGGCCGCGACCTGGGCTCGGTCGCGGCCGACATCCAAAGCGTGATCGACCAGAGTGCGCAGGAAGTGCCGCGCGGGACGCGCGTGCGACTGGGCGGGCAGGTCACGACGATGACAGAAGCGTACAGCCAGCTTCTGTTCGGTCTCGCCTTCGCCGTGCTGCTCATCTATCTCGTGATCGTCGTAAACTTCCAGTCCTGGCTCGATCCCTTCGTCATCATCACGGCGCTCCCCGCGGCCATCGCCGGGATCATCTGGATGCTGTTCACGTCGCACACCACGCTCTCGGTGCCGGCACTGACCGGCGCCATTATGTGCATGGGCGTGGCGACTGCGAACAGCATCCTGATCGTGAGCTTCGCGCGGGAGCAGCTCGCGCACGGCCTCGACGCAACCGGCGCCGCCCTCGAAGCCGGGTTCACCCGCTTCCGGCCGGTGCTGATGACGGCGCTGGCGATGGTCATCGGCATGGCGCCGATGGCATTGGGCGCTGATCAGAACGCTCCGCTCGGCCGTGCGGTGATCGGTGGGCTGATCTGTGCTACGATTTCTACTTTGTTCTTCGTCCCCACCGTCTTCAGCCTGGTGCACGGCCACGACCGGGCACGGTCGGACCCCGGCACGCCCGCCGCCAGCGAACCGACCGCAAACGAACCCGACACCACCGTTTCCTCCCACTGACGCAACGGACGCTCCTATGCGCGACACATCCTCGGACCGCCCGCTCGAGCCTGCGCCGCGCCGCTTCTCCACGCTGAAGATCGCCGCCTTCGTGGCGCTGATTGCCGCCGCCGCGGTCGCCGCCACCGGCATCCTCCAGCGCGCGCACCATGAGCACGACCTCGCGCAATGGACCGATGCGCAGGCGATCCCGACGGTGGACCTCGTTCGGCCAACACCGGAGACCAAGCCGCGGCTGCTTTCGCTTCCGGGCAACATCAACGCCTGGTTCGAGGCGCCGATCTATGCGCGCGTGCCCGGCTATCTGAAAAACTGGTACAAGGACATCGGGGCCAAGGTGAAGGCCGGCGATCTGCTCGCCGAGATCGACACGCCCGACCTCGATCAGCGGTATGACGAGGCCAAGCAGGAACTGAACACGGCCGTCGCCAACGCCAAGCTGGCCGACGTCACCGCCAAGCGCTGGCAGGCGCTGTTGCCGTCGCATTCGGTCTCCCAGCAGTCGGTGGACGAGAAGGTGGCGGACGCGGTGGCGCTGCAGGCGAAAGTGGCAGCGGCGCAGGCGAATGTCGGCCGGCTCCAGGCGCTCGAGAGTTTCAAGCGGATCACCGCGCCCTTCGCCGGCGTCGTCACCGCGCGCAGGACCGACATCGGCGCCTTGATCAACGTCGGGGCTGGCTCCGGGCCCGAGCTGTTCGCGGTCGCCGACGTCAGCCGGATGCGCGTCTATGTCCGCGTGCCGCAGAGCTTCTCTGCAGAGATCCAGGAGGGGCAGAAGGCGACCCTGACGCTGCCGCAATATCCGGGACAGACCTTCGACGCGACGGTCCTGACGACTTCGAATGCGATCAACCCCGAGAGCCGTACGGTGCTGGTGGAACTCGTGGCCGCCAACCCGGACGGCAAGCTGTGGCCTGGCAACTTCGCGACGGTGCGCTTCGACCTGCCGCCGGACTCGCGGGTGATGGAGATTCCGACCAGCGCCCTGCTGTTCCAGTCCGCCGGCCTGCAGGTCGCGGTGGTCGGGCCGGATGATCGCGTCACGCTGAAGGCGGTCCGGGTCGGACGCAATTTCGGCACGACGGTCGAAGTGCTCTCGGGAATCACGATCAACGACCGGATCATCGACAGCCCGCCCGATTCGATCCTCGACGGGCAGCGCGTGAGGCCGGTCGAGCCGAGCCCGCGGGCGGCCACGCCGCCCTCTCCCCTCCGGCCCGGCGAGACTCCGCACCGATGAAGTCTCGCCTCGCCGCGCTCGCCACCAGCGCGGCCCTGCTCCTCGCCGGATGCGACCTCGCGCCGCCCTACAAGGCGCCGACCGTGGTCGTGCCCGTCTCTTACCGTGACCGGACGATCTGGCACACCGCCACGCCGGCCGACACGATGCCGCGCAGCGACTGGTGGGCGGCGTTCAACCAGGCCGAGCTCGACCGGCTGGAGGGCGAACTGGTCGCCCGCAACTTCACGCTCGCCAGCGCCGCGGCGACCTACGACCAGGCGCGGGCGAACGCCGCGGCCGCGCGCTCGGGACTGTTCCCGCAGATCAACGCGGGCGGCGTGCTCAGCTACAATCGCCAGTCGCTGCACCGGCCACTGCGCAGCCCCGACCAGCCGACTTTCTATGGCGCCAACACGGTCGGCGCCGCGGTCGGCTACGAGGTCGATCTGTGGGATCAGATCCACAACCAGGTCGTTGCTGGAAAGGCCGCCGCGCAGGCAAGCGCCGCCGATCTCGCCTTCATCCGGCTCAGCCTGCAGGCCGAGCTCGCGAACGACTACCTGCTGCTGCGCGGCCTCGATGCACAGGCGAAGCTGCTGGAGAACACCGTCACCGCCTACCGCCACGCCCTCGACGTGGTGCAGAACCGCTTCAGGGGCCTCATCGCCTCCGGCGTCGACGTGTCGCGGGCGCAGACCGAGCTCGAGTCGGCGCGCGCCCAGCTCGACAACATCCGCGGCCGGCGCGCGCTGGCCGAGCATGCGATCGCGACCCTGGTGAGCGTTCCGGCGCCCGCCTTCTCGCTGCCCCGCGACCCGACCGAGATCCGGATGCCGCCGCTGCCGCGGGGCATTCCGTCGGTGCTGCTGCAGCGCCGCCCCGACATCGCCGGGGCCGAGCGCCGGGTGGCCGCCGCCAATGCCGATATCGGCGTGGCGCGCGCGGCCTTCTATCCAAACATCACGCTCAACGCGCTCGGCGGCTTCCAGTCGACGGCACTGAGCATCTTCAACCTGCCGAACAGCATCTGGTCACTCGGCCCCGGCCTGACGCTGCCGATCTTCCGCGGCGGCCTGCTGCGGGCCGAGGAAGCGGCCGCGGTCGCGCAATACAACCTCGCCGCCGCCAACTATCGAGGCACGGTGCTCACCGCCTTCCAGGAGGTGGAGGATGCCTTGGCCCAGCTGCACTGGCTGGGCTCCGAACTGGTCGATGACCAGCGCGCGGTGGCCGCGGCGCAGCGCACGCTGGACATGGCCATGGCGCTCTTCGTGGACGGCGCGAGCAGCTACCTGGAGGTGGCGGTGGCGCAGGAGCAGTTGCTGGGCGCGCAGGAATTGCTGCTCGAACTGCAGACACAGTACCTGCAGTCCGGCGTGCAACTGATCCGCGCGCTGGGCGGCGGCTGGAGCGACCGGGAACTGCCGGCGCCCGACAGCACGCCGCTGCTGCACGTCGATCTGAAGCCCTGAAGCGCCCTCAGCGGCGCGGGAACGGTACCACGACACCACCGCGCGCGACCGCCGGCCCCGGGCGCCGCGGCGGCGGGGGGGCCGGCGGCGGCGGAAAGATGGGCACGCGCGAGGGTGGCGGCGGGATGTCGCGCACCCAGGCGGAGTACGCGGCGCGGGCCCGGGCCCGGGCGGCTTCCGCCTGCGCCCGCCGCGCGTCGCGTCCGCGCCACCACCGCTTGAGCTCGCGCCCGAAGAACCACGCATAGGCTGTGGTCCAGAGCACCGCCGCGAGCGTGGCGAGGGCGGCATTCATGGTCCGCCGCGCCTTAGCGCCCGGTCATGATCCGCTCGACGAGCTGACGCACCGTGGGGATGAAGCCATTGCTGTAGAACGGGTCGGTGCCGAAGCGAAACCCGTTATGGCCGCTGAACATGAGGTTGTTCTCCATCACCTCATCGCTCTCGGCCCCATGCGCCACGGTCTGCAGCGTCTTCTGGATGCAGAAGCTGCGCGGGTCGGCCTTCTTGCCGTTGGAGAAGTCCGGCTCCTGCTGCGACCAGTTGGAGAAGCGGCACTGGCTCAGGCAGCCCATGCAGGCCACCTGGTCGGCCAGAATCTCCCGCGCCTTGTCCGGCGTCACGAAGACCAGCGTGCTGTCGGGCGTGCGCAGCGCCTCCGTGTGGCCTTCCTCCTCCCAGCGTCGCACATGCTCGCGGTCGGCGGGGGTGAGATAGACCGGCCGCTTGCGCGGCCCCACGCCGTATTCGGCGGTGTGTTCGCCGATATGCTCGGTCGTGTAGGCCACCTGCCGCTCGTTGCGGTCGCGCAGCTCGCGCAGGAAGCTGTTGTTGACGGCCGAGGAATAGAAGCCGGTCGGGCTGAAGTGGTTCAGGAAGATGTCGCCTTCCTTGAGCGTCAGCAGCTTGCGCTTCCAGGCCGAGCCAATCGGGCTCTCCTGGGTCAGCAGCGGGCGGGTGCCGAACTGGAACGCGATCGGACCCAACTCGGGGTTGTCGATCCAGTCCTCCCACTCCTCCAGCCACCACACGCCACCGGCCATGATGATCGGTGTGTCGCCAAGCCCGAACTCGCGCATCTGCGCGCGCAGCGCCACCACGCGCGGATAGGGCGACTCGGGGTGCTCCGGGTCCTCGCTGTTGGACAGCCCGTTATGCCCGCCGGCCAGCCACGGGTCCTCGTAGACGACGCCGCCGAGCAGGTTGGCGGCCTTGTGGTAGGCGCGCTTCCACAGCGCGTTGAAGGCGCGCGCCGAGGAGACGATCGGGTAGTAGTAGACGTTGAAGCGTGCCGCGATGTCGGAGAGCCGGTAAGGCATCCCGGCGCCGCAGGTCAGCCCGTGGATCAGGCCCTTCGCCCCTTCGAGAACGCCGGTGATGACGCGCTCGGCGCCGGCCATCTCCCAGAGGATATTGGCGTGGATGCGCCCGCAGTTGCCGGCGATCTCATAGGCGCGCCGTGCCTGGGCAATGCCGCCTGCCACCGCGTAGCGCACCAACTCCTCGTGCCGCTCGCGGCGGGTGCGGCCGTCGTAGACCTGCTCGATGATCCGGCCCTCGTCGTCGAAGCTGTCGGCGTTGACCGCACTCATGGTGCCCACGCCGCCGCTCGCCGCCCAGTGGCCGGCCGTGACGCCGGTGGAGATGGACACGCCCTTGCCGCCTTCGACAAGCGGCAGAAGCTCCCTGCCACCGATGCGGATCGGGTTGATCGCCTTCATCGCGCCTGCCCCCTCGGGTCCACCCCCGGAATCGCCGGCCTGGTCACGGCAGTGTAATGCAGGCGGCGTCCGGCCGCATCCCCGGCCTGGGGGTGCGCGCCGGGCGCCGGCATGGTCATTCGGCCGCCGCGTCGCGCTCGCGCCGCTCGCCGCGGCCGCCCTTCGGCCCGACCTTCTCGGTGATGTCTTCGCCGGTCGCCTGATCGACGACGCGCATCGACAGCTTCACCTTGCCGCGCTCGTCGAAGCCGATCACCTTCACCTTCACCGCGTCGCCGATGTTTACCACATCGGTCGTGCGATTCACCCGGCCGGCGGTAAGCTCGCTGATGTGCACGAGCCCGTCGCGGGAGCCGAGGAAATTCACGAAGGCGCCGAAATCGGCGGTCTTCACCACCTTGCCGTTGTAGATCACGCCCACTTCCGGCTCGGCGACGATGCCGCGGATCCAGTCGATCGCCGCCTGCGCGCGATCGGCCTCGCTCGCCGCGATCTTGATCGTTCCGTCGTCCTCGATGTCGATCTTGGTGCCGGTCTGCTCGACGATCTCGCGGATCACCTTGCCGCCGGTGCCGATCACGTCGCGGATCTTCTCGCGCGGCACGTTGATGACATGGATGCGCGGCGCGTGCGCCGCCACCTCGCCGCGCGCCGAGGTCAGCGCCTTGGCCATCTCGCCCAGGATGTGCATCCGCCCATCGCGCGCCTGGTCCAATGCGACGCGCATGATCTCGGGCGTGATCGAGGTGATCTTGATGTCCATCTGCAGGCTGGTGACACCCTGCTCGGTGCCGGCCACCTTGAAGTCCATGTCGCCGAGATGGTCCTCGTCGCCGAGGATGTCGGAGAGCACGGCGTAGCCGCGGTCCTCCTTGATCAGCCCCATGGCGATGCCGGCGACCGGGCGCAGCATCGGCACGCCGGCATCCATCAGCGCGAGCGAGCTGCCGCAGACCGTCGCCATCGAGGAGCTGCCGTTGCTCTCCGTGATCTCGCTGACCACGCGCAGCGTGTACGGGAACTTGTCCTTGGCGGGCAGCAGCGGATGGATGGCGCGCCATGCCAGCTTGCCGTGCCCGACCTCCCGCCGCCCCGGGCTGCCCATGCGCCCGGTCTCGCCCACCGAGTAGGGCGGGAAGTTGTAGTGCAGCATGAAGTGCTGGCGGGACTCGCCCTCCAGCGCGTCGATGATCTGCTCGTCCTGCCCGGTGCCGAGGGTCGCCACGCACAGTGCCTGCGTCTCGCCGCGGGTGAACAACGCGCTGCCATGCGCGCGCGGCAGCACGCCCACTTCCGCGACGATCGGGCGCACCGTGCGCGTGTCGCGCCCGTCGATGCGCAGGCCGGTGTCGAGGATGGCGTTGCGGACGATGTCGGCCTCCAGGTCCTTCGCCAGCGGCTTCGCGCGGTCGGCCTCCAGCCCCTCGGCGGCGAGGGCCGCGAACGCGGCCTGTTTGGCCGCTGCCACGCGCTCCTGCCGGACCTGCTTCTGCGTCTCCTTGTACGCCTCGGTCAGCGCGCCGCGGGCCAGCGCGTCGAGGCGGGCGGCGAGCGCGCGGTCGGCCTCGCTCGGCTCCGGCAGCGGCCACGGCTCGCGCGCGGCATGCTCGGCGAGCGCGATGATGGCCTCGATCACCGGCTGGAACTGCGTATGCCCGAACGTCACCGCACCGAGCATCACGTCCTCGGACAGCTCGTGCGCCTCGCTCTCCACCATCAGCACGCCCTCGGCGGTGCCGGCAAGGACGAGATCGAGCTTCGACTCCGCCACCTGTGCCGCCGTCGGGTTCAGCACGTACTGGCCGTCGACATAGCCCACGCGCGCGCCGGCGATCGGGCCGAAGAAGGGGATGCCGGACAGCGTCAGCGCCGCGGAGCAGCCGACCATGGCGACGATGTCGGGGTCGTTCTCCAGGTCGTGGCTCAGCACCGTGGCGATGACCTGAACCTCGTTGCGGAACCCATCCGGAAACAGCGGCCGGATCGGTCGGTCGATCAGGCGGGAGACCAGCACCTCGCGCTCGCTCGGCCGGCCCTCGCGCTTGAAGAACCCGCCGGGGATCTTGCCGGCGGCGAAGGCCTTTTCCTGGTAGTTCACGGTGAGCGGGAAGAAGTCCTGCCCCGGCTTGGCCGTGCGGGCGCCGACGGCGGTGCAGAGCACGATCGTGTCGCCGTAGCGCGCCAGCACGGCGCCGTCGGCCTGGCGGGCGATCTTGCCAGTCTCGAGTACGAGCTTGCGCCCGCCCCAGTCGAGTTCCTTGCGGAAATAGTTGAACATCACGTCATCCTTGTCGGGCGCGCGATGCGGGCGGGCGGAAGAGGCGATCCGTAGCTTCGGTGGGGAACGGCGTCTCGGGCGGCATGGGAGCGGTCTGCACGCGAATCGGGCGCAGGCCGCGGGACCATGTGGCCGGAGGCGCCGTCAGCTTCCCCGCAAGGCGAAGGCGGCCGGATCGGCCGTCTGACGGTCCGCCGCAGGCGCGGCGCCGGGGGGGGGTCGCCCCCCGGTCGGCATTGCCCCGCGTCACCATGACGCGGGGGTCGGCCCAGGCACGCAATATAGGTGCGCGGGCCGGAAGCACCACGGGCAGGCGTTCAGCGGCGCAGGTTGAGCCGGCCGATCAGCGCCTCATAGCGCCCCTGGTTCTTGGCCTTGAGGTAGTCGAGCAGCCGCCGGCGGCGGCCGACCAGCACCAGCAGCCCGCGCCGGGAATGGAAATCCTTGGCGTGGGTCTTCAGATGCTCGGTGAGGTTGACGATCCGCTCCGAGAGCAGGGCCACCTGCACCTCCGGGCTGCCGGTGTCGCCGGAGCTGGTGGCATAGTCGGTAACGAGCGCCGCACGGCGCTCCGCGGTGATCGACATCGTGCGAGTCCTCCGATCGCGGGTGGAAGCGGCGCGTGGCGGCTACAGCAGCCGTTCGGGACGGAGCCATCCGTCCTCGAGCCGGCACAGCCCGATCACGCGGCTCCCCGCCATGGCGCGGGCCAGCCCCCCCTGGGGGTCGGCCGCCGGTGGAATGCGGCCCATCAGCGTCACCAGGCTGATCGCCTGGCCATGCTTGAGGCCGAAGGCCTCCGCCTCGGTCAGGGGCAGCGCCGGGATGTCGGCCAGCGCCGTCTCGACCGGAAGCAGAAGGTCCGGGGAAGCGGGTGGGGTATCCTCTGCGCGGGTCAGTTTGTCCAGCGGAATCGCGGCCGCCTCGGTGAAGGGCCCCACGCGCAGCCGGCGCAGCGCCGCGACATGGCCCAGGCTGCCGCAGGCACGCGCCAGGTCGCGCGCCAGCGCGCGCATGTAGACGCCCTTGCCCGACGCCACTTCGAAGACCGCGGTGTCGGCGTCGGGCCGGGCGACGAGGTCGAAGCGGTCGACCCGGGCGGCCCGCGGCTCCAGCACCGGCGGCGTGCCGGCGCGGGCGAGGTCGTAGGCCCGCTCGCCCGCCACCTTCACCGCCGAGAAGACGGGCGGCAACTGCATGATCTCGCCGCGGAACGCCGGCAGGGCGGCCCGGATCGCCTCGTCGTTCGGCCGCGCCTCGGTCGTCGCGGTCACGCGGCCGTCGGCATCGTCGGTGTCGCGCGCCTCGCCGAAGCGCAGCGTGAACCGGTAGAGCTTGGTGCCATCCATCACGTAGGGCACGGTCTTGGTTGCCGCCCCGAAGGCGATCGGCAGCACGCCGGTCGCCAGCGGGTCGAGGGTGCCGCCATGCCCGGCCTTGCGGGCGTCGAAGGCACGGCGGACGCGGTTGACGACGTCCGTGCTGGTCAGACCTGGCGGCTTGTCGACGATCAGCCAGCCGTCCAGCGGACGGCCGCGAAGTTTGCGTTGGCGCATGCGCGCAGCGTCAAGCAGACGCCGGGCACGCTGGCAAGCCGCTCATTGCCTCTACTTCACGATCGGGATCTTGGTCCGGTCGATGGTGATCGCCACCGCGAGCACCAGCGCCGCACCGAACACGATCTGCTGCGCAAAGATGTTCACGTTCAGGAACGTCATGCCGATCCGCACGATCGAGACGATCAGCGCCCCCACGATGGTCCGCGCGACGCTCCCCACGCCCCCCGTGATCGCCGTGCCGCCCACCACCACCGCCGCGATTGCCGGCAGCAGCATCTCGTTGGCGAGCGTGGGCGAGCCGCTGGAGAGCCGCGCCGCCAGCAGCACGCCGGCCAGCGCCGCGAGCCCGCCGGAGATGCCGAACGCCACGATCTTCGTCCGCTCCACCCGGATGCCGGAGGCCCAGGCCGCCGGCTCACCGGCGCCGATCGCGGCGCTGTAGCGGCCGAACGGGGTGAAGCGCTGCACGATGAGGCCGCCCACGGCCACCAGCGCGCCGATCAAGATCAGGTCCGGCACGCCGAGCAGCGACCCGCTGACCCAACGCGCCTGCGCCCGTCCCGCCTCCAGGATCGTCACCGTCTGTCCATGCGAGGCGAGCAGCGCGAGCCCCGCCACCACGCCCCCGGTCGCCAGCGTCGCGACGAAGGAGGGGATGCGGAAGCGCACATGCACGAACCCGCTGAGCAGCCCCACCGCCAGCCCGGCCAGGATCGCCGCCGGAAACGCGGCGTAGCCGAGCACCGGCAGCCACTGCGCCACCACCACGCTGGCCAGCGAGGCCACCGCCTGCACCGAGAGGTCGATGCCGCCCACCATGATGACGAAGGTCAGGCCCGCCGCCATCACGAACAGCACCGCCGTGTCGGACAGCAGCAGGCCCAGCGTCTCCAGCCGCATGAAGCCCGGCGCCGCGCTGCCGATCCCCACCACCAGCACCACCAGCAGCAGCACCGGCGACGCCGCCCGCAGCCACGCCGCCCCCGCCATCCGCGATGCGATCGTCGTCATCCCCGCACCCGCTCAGACCATGTGCCGCACGAGATCGACCTGCTGCGGCTTGCCGCCGGCCGGGGCGGCGAAGCGCCCGGTGACGGCGCCGTCGCGCATCACCAGGATGGTGTGGCTGAGCCCGATCGTCTCCTCCAGCGTGTCGGAGGTCAGCACCACCGCAACCCCGTCCTCCGACAGCGCGCGGATCAGCTCGTACACCTCCTCCTTCGCGCCCACGTCCAGCCCGCGCGTGGGATGATCCAGGATCAGGATGCGCGACTTCGCCGTCATCCAGCGCGCCAGCACGGTCTTCTGCTGGTTGCCGCCGCTGAGGTTGCGGCACGGCGTGGCCACGTCCGGGGTGCGGATGGTCAGTCGCCGCACCCAGTCCTGCGCCAGCCGCCGCTCCCGCCCATGTGCGATCAGCCCCATCCGCAGCACCGCGCCCAGCCGCGCGAGCGTGATGTTGGTCGCTACCGACAGGAACATCACCAGCCCCTCCACGCGCCGCTCGCGCGGGATGTAGCCGATGCCACGCGCCACCGCCTCGGCCGGGGAGCGCAGCACTGCCGGCGTGCCGTTCACCGCAAGGGTGCCTGCGGTGGGCGGCAGGAAGCCGAACAGTGTGCGCGTCAGCTCCTCGCGCCCCGAACCGATGACGCCCGCGATCCCCAGCACTTCGCCCGCATGCAGGTCGAGATCGACGTCGCGATAGGCGCCCGCGACGCCGAGCCCGCGTGTCTGCAACACCACTCGCTCGGCCGGCGGCACCTGCCGCGCCTCGCGATAGTATTCGGTCTGCAACCCGCGCCCGACCATCATCTGGTGCAGGTCCGGCACGCTCACGCCGCCCGCCGCGCGCTCGGCGACCACGCCGCCGTCCTTCATCACATAGACGCGGTCGCTGACGTGCAGCACCTCCTCCAGCCGGTGCGAGACGAACACGAAGCTCGCGCGCGCCTTCAGCGCCCGCATGCGCGCGAACAGGATCTCGATGTCGCGACTCTCCAGCACCGAGGTCGGCTCGTCGAGCAGGATGGTAAGCGCCCGGTCGGTTCGCTCCTCCAGCGCCAGCGCCTTCGCCAGCTCCACCATCTGCCGCGCGGCGAAGCTGAGTTCGGCGGTACGGCGCGTCGGCTCGATGTCGAGCCCGACCTTCTCGAGCTGCCGCCGCGCCGCCGCGTTGCGCCGCCGCGCGTCGATCAGGCCCAGGCGCGTGAACGCCGCCTCCTGCCCCAGATAGATGTTTTCCGCCACGCTCATGTTCAGCAGCAGCGACTGTTCCTGGAACACGATGCCGATGCCGTGCGCATTCGCCTCCCGCGCATTGCGGATCGTCACCGCCTGCCCGTCGATCTCGATCGTGCCGCCGTCCGGGCGGTGCACGCCGGCCAGGATGCGCAGCAGCGTGGACTTGACCGCCCCGTTCTCGCCGATCAGGCCCACGACCTCGTTCGGCCGCACCTCCATCGACACGCCGCGCAGCGCATGCACGCCGGTAAAACTCTTGTCGATACCCAGCGCCCGCAGCATGACGCTCCCTATTTCACGAATTGCAGGCGCGAGCGCCGCGTGGAGAGCGCCACCGCGCCGATGATCATCAGCCCCTGCACCGCCTGATGCACGTAGGGCGAAACGCCCAGCAGCACCATGCCGTTCGCCAGCACGCCGACGATCAGCACGCCGATCAGCGTGTTCAGCACGCCGCCCTCGCCGCCGGTCAGCGCCGTGCCGCCGACCACGACGGCGGTGACGGTCATGAACAGGCGTCCGTCCGCGATCACCGCGTTCGACTGACCGAGCTGCGCCGCCGCCAGGACGGCGGCGATGCCGTAGAAGAACCCGGCGAGCGTGAACGCCATCACCCGCACGCGGCGCACCGCGATGCCCGACAGCTCCGCGATGTCCTCGCCGCCGCCGATCGCGAACACGTAGCGCCCGAAGCGCGTCAGCCGCTCCACGCCGAGGGCGCACAGGAAGCAGGCGATCGCGATCCACACCGCGAACGGCATGCCGAACATGCGGTGCAGGGCGAGGTCGCGGATCGACGGGTCCATCACGCGCACCGCCGAGCCGCCGAGTGCCGTGTTGGCGATGCCGCGGCCGACGAACCAGATGCCGAGGGTGGCCATGAACGAGGGGATGCGTAAGCCCACATGCACGACGCCGTTCACCGCGCCGAGCGCGCTGGCCGCCAGCACCGCGAGCAGCGGCGCCCACCAGCCGAAATCATTCGCGTTGGCATCGTTCGCCGCCAGCATGGCGACGATCATCGTGCCGAGCGACATCACGCCCTCCACCGAAAGGTCGATGCTGCCCATGGCGATGATGAAGGTGGCGCCGATCGCGAGGATCAGCGGGATCGCGGCGCTGTTCGCGACCCGCACCAGGTTGCGCGGCTCCATAAACGCCGGGTTGAGCACGGCGAGTGCGACACAGATGCCGAGCAGCACCACCGCCGGCGCCCAGTCCGCCGCGCGCCGGCGCAGCCACGGCCAGACCCCCTCCGGGGCCGCCGCGCCCCGCCCAGCAGCGGAGACCTGTGCCGTCGGCCGCGTCACCGCCCCCGCCGCGCCGTCCGTCGCTCAGCTATAGACGATCGGCCCGACCACCCGACCCCAGAGATCCTTGTAGTTGAGCACGGGATGCGCCTGCACCTGCGTCTTGATGTACTCGGCGACGTTGGCCTTCGTGATCTCGGTCACCTGGGCATAGAACTCGCGGTGCAGATGCGGCTCCTTCGCCGGGTCGAACACGCCGCGCTTGGCCGCGAGCGGAATCGCGAGCCCCATGCCGCCCTGCCAGTACGGGTCGGAGGTGATGGTGCAGACGAACTCGCCGGTGCGTACGCCATCCACCGCCGCCTTGATGCCGTCCACGCCGACGATCGGCACCTTGCCCGCCAGCCCTTCACCGCGCAGCGCCTCCAGCGCGCCCACGCCCATGTCGTCGTTGGCGGCCCAGATGCCCTTGATCTTGTCGCCGAAGCGGGTGAGCCAGCCGCTGGTGATGTCGTAGGCTTCCTGCGACTTCCAGTTCGCCGTCTGGAAGTCGAGCATCTTGACGTTGGAATTGGCCTTGAGCGCGAGATCGAGGCCGCGGCGCCGCTCGATCGCCGCGGTGGTCGAGATCATGCCGCCGAGGGCCACGAACCCGCCCGATCCGCCCATCGCCTTGAACAGCATCTCGGCGATCTCGCGCCCGCTGCGCACGCCGTTGAACTCGATATGCGAGACGTAATACGGGTTGAAATCCCACGGATGCAGGTCGGTCGGCTTGTTCCACTGGGTGACGAGATAGACGCCGGCCTTGGAGCAGATCTCCGCCACCGGCCGCGCGTCCGGCGTGTCGTTGGGGTCGCAGTTCAGCACCATGTTGCCGTTGGTCTTGGCGATCATGGCGCGGATGTCGGCGATGCTCTTCTCGCTGTTGCCTTCGGAGACGAGGGTGACGTTTTCGAGTCCGGCCGACTTGGCGAAGGCGTCGGCGCCCTCTTTCCAGATGGCGTGATAGGGGTTGGAGAGCGAGCGGATCGACGTCACCAGCGTCGGCGCATCCGCCGCCCGCGCCACGCGCGGCAGCAGCCCGGCGAGGCTCGCGAAGCCCGCGGTTTGCAGCAGGCGCCGACGCTCAACGTTTTGCAGCCAGGGAACGACGTTCCGATCCGGCATGTTTCCTCTCCTCCACCATGGGCGCGTTCACGCGCCGCGTTCGTGCGGCGGCGCCGGGGGCTCGATCCCGGTGCCGGCCACTGATCCGGTCATACTATGAGTTTCGCCCCAGGGCGTCTACCGACAGACGGGGGCGGCGCGGGAAGCGCAGCCCCGCGTGCACCAGCCGGGTTCCCGGTGCAACGTCGATGCCCGGCCACCGTGCCGCGCCCGTTCTCCTTATGGCGTTTCCACCGCATCCTCAGCGCGCCGGGGCGACAACCGTGGGCTTCATCGAGAAATTGGGCGTCGACGATCCGATCCGTCCTGAAATGTCGAAAGGCCTGGCGCAGCTCGCACCACGCCGCCAGCAGGCGCACCGTCTCGGCATAACCGATGATGACCGGCCAGATCGTGCGCTCGGTCTCCTGTCCCTCCTCGCTCCTGTAGCGGATTCGTATCTTGCGCCCGCCGCGGATCCATTGACGTGTCCGCGTGATATCGAGGCCGTCATGGGAAGGCACGTTGTTCGGCGGGGCGCCGATGGTCGGCTCGGCGATGAAGGGGCGCAGCCGCTCGGGCACGGCGCTTGCGATCTTGGCGATCAGATCGCGGGCGGCATGGGCCAGCACAGCGTCTCCGCGTTCCGCGACCCATTGCGCACCCAGCACGGCCGCCTCGATCTCGTCGGGGGTAAGCATGAGCGGCGGCATGTCGAAGTCGCTCGCCAGGACATACCCGAAGCCCGGCTCGCCCGCGATCGGCACCCGCTGACCGATCAGATCGGCCACATCGCGATAGACGGTCCGCTTCGACACCTCCAGTTCCTCGGCCAGCATCCCGGCGGTGACGGGGTGGGTGGTTCCGCGCAGAATCTGGATGATCTGGAACAGGCGGTCGGCTCGGCGCATCCCGGGTTCGCTGCTGCCACCATGTTGTCAGCATGCCCGCTATACACCGCAGGCAACGAAGCGTCACCGGCTGGCGCCGCCTCGTGCGACTGCAAGCTTCCAGCCGAGCGAAGGAGAAGTCATGGACCTGGTGTCGATCCGGCTGATCACCGATGATCCCGGGCGTCTGGTCGGGTTCTACGAGGGCATCAGCGGCGTTGCCGCGACCTGGTACACGGACGATTTCGCGGAAGTCATCATGCCGTCCTGCACCCTTGCGATCGCCAGCACCCGCACCGTGGCGCTGTTCGGCGCGGGGTCGGCGCGCCCTGCCGACAACCATACGGCGATCATCGAGTTCCGCGTCGCCGATGTCGACAAGGAACACGAGCGGCTGCGGGGCCTGGTCCGCGACGTCGTCCAGGCACCGACGACCATGCCCTGGGGCAACCGGTCGCTGCTGTTCCGCGATCCCGACGGGAACCTCGTGAATTTCTTCACCCCCGTTACCGCGGAGGCGATCAGGAAGTTCGCCAGGCCAGGCAACTGACGCCGGCGCGGCGGACCGGCGCGGCGGTTCGTCGCCGGGCACGGCGCGTGTGATCGCCGCCGATTGCGCCGTACCGACGATCGGGAGCGACGCGACATCGGCCGGCCCAACCTGCCGCATGAGCGTACTGTCGTATGCTCCCGACACTCCCTGCCCTATGCTGGCAGCGGGCTGTCAGGCGGCGTGAGAGCGGAACGGGGCACGCCCGTTCGTGGGCCCCGGCCGCTCGGCACGACGCAACGGACGGGGGAGGGGCTCATGACCATCACGCGCCGGACATGGCTCGGCGGCGCTGCCGCGGCCGTCTCAGCGTCGGTTGCGCGCGCACAGGGGCGCAACGGCGCAGCATCCATGCGGATCGGCGTGCTGACCGACCTTTCGGGGACCTATCGCGATCTGGCGGGACCGAACTCGGTCGCCTGCGTGCGCCAGGCAGTGCAGGAATTCACCGCCGGGAAGGACATGCGGGTCGAGGTGCTCGCGGCCGACCTGCAGAACAACGCCGATGTCGGCGCCACCGTCGCGCGGCGGTGGTTCGATGAGCAGGGCGTCGACGTCATCGTCGATGTGCTCAACTCCGCCGTGGCCCTCGCGGTCTCCAGCATCGCGCGGGCAAAGAACAAGGTCGCGCTGGTCTGCGCGGCGACGTCGGAGCTCACCGGGCGCCAGTGCAGCCCGAACACGGTGCACTGGTCACACGACACCTGGATGCTGGCACGATCGACCACCACCAGCATCCTCAAGGGTGGCGGCGACTCGTGGTTCCTGCTGGCACCCAACTACGCCTTCGGCCACCAGCTCGCGCACGACGCCAACCGCTTCATCGTGGAGGGCGGCGGCAAGGTGCTGGGCAGCGCCACCTATCCCTTCCCGGAGACGACGGATTTCTCTGCCTATCTGCAGCAGGCGCTCGCGTCGGGCGCAAAGGTGCTCGGCCTGTGCACCGGCGGCGCCGACACGATCACCGCCGTCAAGCAGGCGCGCGAATTCGGGCTCAACAAGAGCATGCTGCTCGCCGCCATGCTGATGACGGTCGCCGACGTGCATGCGCTCGGCACCGCGACGGCGCAGGGCCTGCGGCTGACGGAAAGCTTCTACTGGGACCTCAACGACCGCACCCGGGCCTTCACCGCCCGCGTGCAGCCGAAGCTCGGCGACGCGCGGCCCACCATGTTCCAGGCCGGCGACTATGCCGCGGTCCTTCACTATCTGAAGGCGGCAGCCGATCTGGGCGTGGCGGCGGCGAAGGCGGACGGGCGCGCGACGGTGGCGCGCATGAAGGCCATGCCGACCGACGACGACTGCTTCGGCAAGGGTTACATCCGCGAGGATGGCCGCAAGATCCATCCGAGCTACCTGTTCGAGGTAAAGTCGCCCGCGGAAAGCCGGTACGCGTGGGACTTCTACAAGCTCCTCGTGACCACGCCGGCCGCCCAGGCGTTCCGCCCGCTCAGCGAGGGCGGCTGTCCGTTCGTGCATGCCTGAGCGGGCGACGCGCGGCCGCTCACGCCTCCAGCGGCGCGCACCGGCGATTGTCCGGCGCCGCCTCGCGCCGCCCCGCCTGCGCCGCCCACCGCACCGCATTCGCGATCACGCGCTGCACCGGCGCCTGGTGATAGGTCGGAAACGTCTCGTGCCCGGGCCGGAAGTAGAACACGCGGCCGAAACCGCGCCGCCACGCGCAGCCGCTGCGGAACACCTCGCCGCCCTTGAACCAGCTTACCAGCACGAGCTCGTCCGGCTCGGGGATATCGAAAAACTCGCTGTACATCTCCTCCGCCGCAATCTCGAAGTGCGGGCCCAGGCCTTCCGCGATCGGGTGCGCCGGGGCGACGACCCACAGTCGCTCGCGCGCGCCGTCCACGCGCCAGCCGAGGCTGCAGGTCGTGCCCATCAGGCGGCGGAAAATCTTCGAATAGTGCGCGGAGTGCAACACGATCAGTCCGAGCCCGCCGAGCACGTGCCGGTGCACGCGCTCGACCGCTTCGTCGGCAACCTCCCCGTGCGCGGCGTGGCCCCACCAGATCAGCACGTCGGCGCCGGCCAGCGCCGCTTCGCTCAACCCCTGCTCGGGCTGTTCGAGGGTTGCGGTCGCGACGGGAAACCCCGCCGTGCGCAGCGGCGCCGCCAGCGCCTCGTGGATTCCGTCCGGATAAAGTCGGCGCACCGCCTCGGTCGTCCGCTCATGGCGAAACTCGTTCCAGATCAGGATGCGCGGATGGCTCATGGCACGACAGTCTCCGGCAGATCGGCGGGTTCGGTCCAGCGGCCGCCGGCTTCCGCCGAGCGCATCGCTGCAAAACACAGCGCGAGCGAGCGAAGATTGTCAGCCGCCGACGGGAGATGCGGGGGCATGTCGCCCGCGACCGCGGCGGCGAAGGCCGCGAGCGCGCCGGCGCGATCGAGACCGGGCATCTCGTCCAGCGGCAGGCGGCGCACGCTGCCGTCCTGCGCGTGCACCGCCATCCAGTCGTCGGGCGTGCCGTTCACGCCGCGCGCGGCGAACACGAGCGTGCCGTCCTCGCATTCCACGCGCCACTCCCCGCTCCACAGCGTCGGCGTGTCGCGCGACAGCCAGGAGCCGTGATAGGCGGCGACGAGCCCGCTTCGCATCTGCACGATCGCCGCCGCCGCCGCGGGCTCGCGGAACGGGCTGTCGGGCGTGTTCCAGCTTTTGCAGGCGAGCGCCGCAACCTCGCCGAGCAGCATGCGCAGCAGGTCGAAATGGTGGATCGCCATGTCGAGCAGCAGCGGCCCGGGAATGTCGTGGTAGCGATGCCCGCTCACCCGCCAGTTCTTGCGGAACGCGATCGTGACCGAGAGCGGTGCGCCGAACGCGCCCGCGCGCAGCAGCCGCGAGGCGGTCGCGATCGCCGGGAAGTAGCGGTAGTTCTGGCTCACCATCAGCACGCGCCCGCGCGCGGCGGCGGCCGCGACGAGCGCCGCGCCCTCGGCGAGCGTCGCGGTAAACGGTTTCTCGACCAAGACGTGCTTGCCCGCATGCAACGCGGCAGCAACGACCGCGGCATGGGCGTCGGCGGGCACGGTCGCGAGCACCGCGTCGGCCGCAACCGCCCCCAGCGCCACCTCCAGGCTGGGGAAGGACCGCGCCGCCGCAAAACCAGGAAGCTGACCGGCCCGGGCGCGCGCCACCGGGTGGGGATCGACGAAGGCGACGGTTTCCACGCCGGCGACCTGCGGCAGGATCCTGGCCGCCCAATCGAGGCCCCAGCCGCCGAGCCCGACCTGAATCAACCGCATGGCTGCGTCCGCCGCCCTTTCGCGGCCGCAACCGAGACAGGCGGCGGCGCTCGAGTCAACCGCACCGCGGCTTTCCAGGGCGTCGCGATCGTGTAAAAATCTTTCACATGAGGTTCGGCGGTTCCGACGATCGCGGCAGCCGGGAAAGCTACCACCACGGCAACCTGCGCGAGGCGCTGATCGAGGCGGCGCTGCGCCTGATCGCCGAGCGCGGGCCGGCGGGGTTCGCCTTCGTGGAGCTCGCGCGCGCAGCCGGGGTCAGTCCCGCCGCGCCATACCGGCACTTCCGCGACCGCAGCGCGCTGCTCGCCGAAATCGCGCGCCGCGGCTTCGTGCGCTTCACCGCCGATCTCGAGCGTGCCCTTGAGGGCGCGCGGGCCGATCCGGTCGCCGCGATTGAGGCTTGCGGCCGCGCCTATCTCATTTTCGCCCGGCGCGAGCCCGCCGCTTACGCGGTCATGTTCGACGCCGCCCTGCCGCTCGACGACTACCCCGAACTGCGTCAGGCCTCGGACGCGGCCTTCGGGGTGCTGCGCCGGGCGGCCGAGGCGGTGTGCGCCGTCGCTCCCGGCCCGCGCCCGCCGGCGCTGATGGTGGCGCTGCATTTCTGGGCGCTCGCGCACGGCATCGCGACCCTCTTCATCGGCCACGGCGAGGGCACGCGCCGCCGCCTGCCGATGTCGCCCGAGGATCTGCTGGAAGCCGGCGGCCTGATCTACCTGCAATCGCTCGGTCTGCGCGGCGGCCCGACGCCGACACCTTGAGACGCCGACACCTTGACACGCGGGTCCCCCCACCCCACGATGTGAATGCCTTTTACATCGGGTGGAGGACCCATGGCACTCGCGGCGAAGGTGGACGAGTTCGGCAAGGCGGGCTGGATTGCCGCCACCGTGCTGGCGTTCTGGGCGTTCTGGCCACTGGGGCTGGCCATCCTGGCCTTCCTCGCCTTCAGCGGCCGGTTGCGCGCCTGCGCCATGCACGGCGCCGGCCGCTGGTACAACACGGAAAGCAGCCGCGGCGGCTGCGGCTGGCGGGGCTGGAACCGCGGCTGGCAGGGCGGTTGGGGCGGCGGTGGCGGCCGGCCCAGCGGGAATGCGGCGTTCGATGAATACCGTGCGGAAACCCTCCGCCGGCTCGAGGACGAGCAGCGGGAGTTCGTCGAGTATCTGGAGCGCCTGCGCCGC
>JAFKFJ010000207.1 GCA_017307335.1 Alphaproteobacteria bacterium
CGGCCCCTCGGTGCCGTAGGCGTAGAACTGCAGATGCGCGAGATGCAGCGGCAGGTCGCCCGCCGCCTCGATGGTGGCGAGCGCGGTCGCGGCGTTGCCGGGAACGCCAAGGTTGTTGCAGTGCAGATGCAGCGGGTGCGCGATGCCGATGCGCTGCACCGCGCGCTGCAGCGCCGTGATCACGGCGCGCGAGCTCACGCCCCAGCGCGGCACCACGTCATCGAGGCCGAAGCTGCGCGCATTCTCCTTGAACGCCGCCGCGGCCCCGGGATTGACGCACTTCACGCCGAGCGCGTGGCTGCCATCCAGCATGCGCGCCGCGTAGTCCGCCACCGCCGTCTCGCCCTGGCCCATGGCGCCGGGCAGGAAATCCTCGTTGCCCAGCACGGCGAGAATCGCGCGGTCGATATACGGGATCGCACCCAGTTCCAGATGCGCCTGCAACGCCAGCGGCGGGGAGATCGCCGGCTCGACCACCAGCGTGAATCCCATGCTGGCATAGAGCCGGCCGATCACGGCGCCGACCGGGGCCGCGGCGAAACCAGACTCGCCGCGCAGCTCCGGCAGCAGCAGCCGCGCGGTGTTCACCGCGGCGCCGGCGATATGCGAATGGATGTCGATGCCGCCGGCGAGCACGATCATGCCCTGCGCGTCGTGCCGCACATCCGGCGCGCGGGCGGGCGGGGCGATGATGCGGCCGTTCTCGAACCACACGTCGCCGATCGCATCACGGCCGTTGGCGGGGTCGATGACACGCCCGCCGGCCAGCACGCTCAGCATGCCGGCCCCGCGATCGCGGCGCTGATCCGCGCGAGGACGGCGGCAACCGTCGGCGCGGCGGAGGGCGCCTGTGCCCGCATCGCGGCGAGCCCGGCGGTCGCGGCGGCGTACAGGACCGCGTCGTGATCGACCCCCGGCCGCCCGACGCCGATCGCGACGTCGGGTGCCGCCGGCAGCGGCGCGGCGGTCAGGGCCACGGTGGGCAGCAATCGCCGCCAGGGCGGGGCGGCGTTGCCGAAGGCGTCGATCCATAGCGCCGCGTCGGCCTCGCCGCTGTCCACCAGCCGGGCCGCGTCGTAGCGATGCGGGTCGTGCCGCGCGATCCCGTCGCGGAAGCCGACGCGCACCGGAAACCCGCTTTCCCAGCCCAGCGCCTGGGCCACCCCGGCGGCGTTGCCGGGGGCGGAGAGGGGCAGGCCGGCGCAGCGTGCCCTGGCATTCCGGTCGGCGATCAGCCCGGCGAGCATGTCCACCGCCAGCGCCTCCAGCCGCGCTGCCGACCACACCACGACCGCATACTGCGCCGCGCTGAAGGCCGCCACCGCCGGGGCCAGGGCGGCGCGCTCGGCGGGGGCGGCGGCAACCGCGCGCCCGGCCAGCAGCGCGCGCAGCAGGCCGAGCCGCACGGCCGGCGCGGCGGACACGTCGAGGGGCAGCACCGTCCGCTGCCGGTCGGGAAAGAGCGTGGGCGGCTGGTCGAGCCCGAGCCGCGCCGGCAGCTCCGGCCACGCCTCCCCAAGCCCGGGGCCCACCAGCACGACGAGGTCGGCGCGCGCCCGTGCCTGGGCCGGCGTGGTCAGGACGAGCCCACCCTGGCGCATCGCATCGAGGTCGCGCAGCAACGCCGGCGCCTCGGCATGGTCGAGCACGGCGTCGATCCGCGCCGCCAGCGCCGCCGCCGCCTGCGCGCCGGCGATGTCGGTGCCGAGGCCCGCGATCACCGGCGCCCGCGCCCGCCCGAGCAGGGCGGCCGCCGCGGCCACCGCCTCGTCGAGGCTTGCCGCCCGTGCCCCGATCGTGGCCGGTGCCTGCGCCGTTGCCGACATATCAACGCCGATGCGTCAGCGATCGTATTTGACGTAGGCGAAGCGCGCGTCCTGTTCGGGCGTGCCTTCCAGCGCGCCGCCGGCAGCGGGGCGCCACTGCACCACTTCCTCGATCTTCGCCGCGAGCTCGAAATCCTTGTCGGTGATTCCCTTCGCGGTATGGGTCATCAGCCGCACCTCCACCCAGGCGTAGGAGGCGGTGATGTCGGGATGATGCCAGGCGGCTTCGGCAAGATGGCCGACCGCGTTGATCACCATCAGCGTACCCTTCCAGGAATGGGTGCGATATTTGCGGCGCAGCCAGCCACGCTCGAACGTCCAGTGCGGCAGATGCTGGAGGCGCTGCGCGATCTCGGATTCCGAATAGGCGCGTTCCGCTGCGGAGTCGCTCATTCCCGCCTCCCTGCGCCCCGCTTCCCACCCGGCGGACGCTCGCGGAATATGCGCATGGCGGCGCCCGTGCACAATGCGGCCGGGCGGCGGCGGCCCTTGCCCATGCCGCCCTTGTCCGAACGGAAGGATGTCCCGGCCAGAATGACGGATGCCGTCGAAGTTTCCTGCAGTGCGCGCCTGCACCTGGGGTTTTTCGACCTCAATTTCGGGCTCGGGCGCCGCTTCGGCAGTCTCGGGCTGGCGCTGGAACAGCCGTGCACACGCCTGCGCCTGCGCCGGTCGGGGGTCACGCAGGTGGCCGGGCCGGAGGCGGCGCGGGCCGCCCGCTATCTTGCGACCCTGACCGCGCGCCTTGGGCTGCCGGATGCACACGAACTCCTGATCGAAACGGCCATGCCGCCGCATGCGGGGCTGGGCTCGGGGACGCAGCTCGCGCTCGCGGTGACGGCGGCGCTGCGGCACCTGCACGGGCTGCCCGAGAATCTCCGCGCCGATGCGGCGCTGCTCGGGCGCGGCGCGCGTTCGGGCGTGGGCATCGGCCTGTTTGCCACGGGCGGGCTGGTGGCCGATGGCGGGCGCGGGGCGACGGATGCAGTGCCACCGGTGCTGGCACGCCTGCCGCTGCCCGCGGCGTGGCGCGTGCTGCTGTTGCTGGACCCGGCCCATGCCGGGCTCTCCGGTGGTGCCGAGCGCGATGCCTTCGCCGCCTTGCCGCCGATGCCGGAGGCGACGGCGGCGGCGATCTGCCGGCTGGTGCTGATGGGCGTGCTGCCGGCGGCGGCGGAAGCCGATCTCGGCGCATTCGGCGCGGCGCTGACGGCGGTGCAGGCCCTGCTCGGCGCGCATTTCGCCGCTGCCCAGGGCGGCGCGTTCTCCAGCCCGCGGGTCGGTGCGGCGGTGGCGCGGCTGGGCGCGCTCGGCGCCACCGGGCTGGGGCAGAGTTCCTGGGGACCGACCGGCTTCGCCTTCGCCGCCGACCCGGACCAGGCACGCTGGCTCGCCGGGCGGCTGGCGGCGGAGGACCTGACGGTGCTGATCTGCGGCGCCAGCAACCGCGGCGCCGCGATCCGGGCCGAGGACTGAGGAAAAGGAGGCGCCGTGATGGCGGAGAAACAGATCCTGCACATGCTGAGCCCGCTCAAGCATGTCAGCCCGTTCGACGTGAACATGGCGCTCGACGCGGGCTACGACGCGGCGGTGCCGTACGGCAGCGTGGCGCTGGCCGAGATCACGGGGCTGGTGCAGGACGCGATCTTCTCGCGCCCGCCGAAGCTCGGCGTGCGCACCGGCATCTTCTTCGGCGGCAAGGACGCGCTGCTCGCCCTCGACATGCTGGAGGCGGCGAAGAAGGCGATGGTGCCGCCGTTCATCGTCTCGCTGTTCGCCGACCCCGCCGGCTCGTTCACCACCGCCGCGGCGATGGTCGCCCGCGTGGAACGGCGGCTGCGCGACACCCACAAGCGGGAGCTGAAGGGGCTGCGCATCGTGGTCTTCGGCGCGACCGGCGTGGTGGGCTTCGCCTCCGGCGTGATCGCGGCGCTGGAGGGGGCGGAGGTCACGCTCGCCGGCTATGACGGCGTGGCGCGCGTCGCCCGCGCGGCCGAGGAGATCGAGCGGCGCTTCCGCGTGGGCGTGCACCCCGCCGATGCCAGCACGCCGGAGCGCGTCGGCGCCGTGCTCGGCCACGCCGAGGCGGCGTTCTGTGCGGGGCGCGCGGGCGTGCGCATCCTGGACGCGGCGATGCTGCAGGCGGCGGCGGGGCTGCTGGTGGTCGCCGACGTGAACGCGGTGCCGCCGACCGGGGTGGAGGGGCTGGAGGTGTCGGCGGACGGCGCGGCACTGCCGGGCAAGGCGGTGGGGATCGGGGCGCTGGCGATCGGACAGACCAAGTATGCGACCGAGGCCGGGCTGTTCCGCCGCATGATCGAAAGCACCAAGCCGGTGGCGCTGGATTTCCGCGACGCCTTCGCGTTCGCCCGTGACCTGGTCCGATGAGCCGCGCCCGGACGAACCCTGCGTGCTGATCGCGGCGGTCTCCGGCCGGGCACTGGCCGCCGCGGCGCGCCGGGCGGGCTACGCGCCCCTGGTCGCCGACCTGTTCGGCGACTGCGACACCCGGGCCCTCGCCGCGCGGGCGGAGCGCGTGCCGGGCAGCCTGGGGCGCGGGCCGGACGGACCGGCGCTGCGCGCGGCGCTCGCGCGACTGGCGGCAGGGCGGGCACCGGTCGGGCTCGTCTACGGCAGCGGATTCGAGCGGCGCCCGGCGCTGCTGCGCGCGCTGGCACGCCATCACCCCCTGCTCGGCAACGCGCCGGAGACGGTGGCACGGCTGAAGGACCCGTTCGCCTTCGCCGAGCTCTGCCGTGCCTGCGCGGTGCCGCATCCGCCGGTGGCGCTGGAGGCAGGGCCCCCGGAAACGGGGGAGGGGGCGTGGCTGGAGAAGCGGGCGGGCGGCGCCGGGGGCAGCCATGTCCGCCCCGCCCGGCGGCGCCGTGTGCGCCCGCCGCGCTACCTGCAGCGCAAGGCGGCGGGACGGCCGGTCTCCGCCCTGTTCCTGGGCGACGGCGCCGCGAGCCGCATCCTGGGGTTCTCCGAGCAATGGGCCGCCCCGGCGCCGGGGGAGCCCTATCGCTACGGCGGCGCCGCGTTTCCCGCAGCGACCGCGCCGCACACCGCGGCGCTGGCGGCGGCGGTGGAGCGCCTCAGCCACGCCGCCGGGCTGGTCGGGCTCAACAGCGCCGATTTCCTGCTGCGCGAGGACGGGTTCGACCTGCTCGAAATCAACCCCCGGCCGGGTGCCACGCTCGACCTGTTCGCCGATACGCCGGCGCTGTTCGCCTGGCACCTGGAAGCCTGCCGCGGCCGGCTGCCCGCCCCGGCGCCCGCCCCGGCGCCCGCCTCGACGCAAGCACCGCCGGGGGCGGCCGCCGCTTCGGTGGTCTACGCGCCGCGCGATTTCGTGCTGGCGGCGGATTTTTCCTGGCCTGACTGGGCCGCCGACCGCCAGCCGCCCGGGCCGGTCGCGGGCGGGGCGCCGTTCTGCACGGTACTCGCCCGGGCACCGGACGTTCTAGACGCACGCGAGCAACTGCAACGGCGCATGGTGCAGATCCTGGCGCTGACCGAGGCCCGACGATGAACGAAGAGCAAGCGCCGATCAGCGTGACCGCCGGCGCCCTGCCCGAGCTCGCCGCCTTGCGCGCGAACGCGGCCGTGCTGCGCCTGAAAATCACGACGGGCGCGCTGGGCGAGACGCTGGTGGATGCGGGTGCCGCGGCGCGCGGCGGGATCGAGGCGGGGCTACGCATCGCCCGCCTCTGCCTGGGCGGGCTCGGCACGGTGCACCTCGCCTGCGACGCGGCCCTGCCGCGCTGGCCGTGGTCGGTCACCGTCGCCTCCTCACAGCCGGTGCTGGCCTGCCTGGCGAGCCAGTATGCCGGCTGGAGCCTGAGCCACGGCGAGGGCCGCGACGCCTTCTTCGCCCTCGGCTCCGGCCCCGCCCGCGCGCTCGCCCGCAAGGAGAAGCTGTTCGCCGAGCTCGGCTATGCCGATGCCGGGGAGGAGGCCGTGCTGGTGCTGGAGAGCGCCCGCCCGCCGCCGCCGCCGCTGGTCGAGGAGATCGCCGCCGCCTGCGGCGTGGCGCCCGCGCACCTCGCCATCGTCTACGCGCCGACGCAGAGCCTGGCCGGCGGCGCGCAGGTCGTCGCGCGGGTGCTCGAAGTCGCGCTGCACAAGCTGCACGAGCTGGGCTTCCCGCTCGACCGCGTGCTGGACGGCCTGGGCACGGCCCCCCTGCCGCCGCCGCACCCGGATTTCGTGACCGCCATGGGCCGCACCAACGACGCGATCATCTTCGGCGGGCGGGTGCAGCTATTCGTGAGCGGCCCGGCGGCGGAGGCGAAGGACCTCGCCGCCGCCCTGCCGGCCGCCGGCTCGCGCGACTACGGCCGTCCGTTCGCCGAAACCTTCCGCGCCGCGCGCGGCGACTTCTATGCGATCGACCGGATGCTGTTCAGCCCGGCCGAGGCGATCGTCACCGCGGTCGAGACCGGCGAGAGCTTCCGCGCCGGCGGCCTGAACCCGGCCTTGCTCGACGCGTCGTTCGGCTAGGGGCGGCTCGACATTGGCCGCCGCCCGCCCTACTTGCCCAGCACCCGAGGAGGCCCGCCGCGCATGAGAGTTCGCCTGGACGACCCCGAGACGCCGCACGAGCCGGAGGTCCCCGAGCCGATCGGCCCGGAGCCGCGCGAGCCCGATGACAACAAGACGCTGCTCGCGCCGATCAACGAGCTGGAGAGCCGGCTGCTGCGCCAGCGCAAGGTGCTGGTGTTCGGCGCCATCACCGACCGGCTCGCGCGCGACGTGACCGCGCGGCTGCTGGCGCTGGCCGGCGCCTCCGCGGCCCCGATCGACGTCTATGTCAACTCGCCCGGCGGCCATGTCGAGAGCGGCGACACGATCCACGACATGATCCGCTTCGTCGATGCCGACGTGCCGGTGCGCATGATCGGCACCGGCTGGGTGGCGAGCGCCGGGGCGCTGATCTACCTCGCCGCCAACCCGGCGCGGCGCTTCTGCCTGCCCAACACGCGCTTCCTGCTGCACCAGCCGATGGGCGGGGTGCAGGGGCCGGCGGTCGATATCGACATCGAGGCCCGCGAGATCGTGAAGATGCGCGAGCGCCTGAACCGCATCATCGCCCGCGAGACCGGCCAGGACTACGAGAAGGTCGCGCGCGACACCGACCGCAACTACTGGATGGGCGCCGAGGAGGCGATCGCGTACGGCATGGTCGCGCGCGTGATCGCGCGTGCGCAGGACCTAGACTAAGCCCTTTCCATGCCGCGCATCGCGCTGGCGAGCGATGCGTTCGACTGGCACGCACGCACGATCACCCACGCGCTGCGCACACTCGGCGCGGAGGTCGTGCGGCTGCGCCTACCGGCCGCGACGTTTGCGACCGGATCGCGATACGGGCTCGATCTTCCGGGATTCGACGGCGCCCTGCCCGATGCCGTGCTGGTGCGTGCGATTGCCGCCGGCACGTTCGAGGCGGTGACGCGCCGCCTCGGCGTGCTGCATGCGCTGCGCGAATGCGGCGTGCCGGTGTGGAACGACGCGCGCGCGATCGAACGCTGCGTCGACAAGTCGATGACGAGCTTCCTGCTCGCGCAGGCGGGTGTCGCCACGCCGCCGACCTGGACGGTGGAAGGGCTCGCGCAGGCCCGCGCGGTCGTCGCCGCCGAGGCCGGCGCCGCGGGGCTCGTGCTGAAGCCGCTGTTCGGCTCGCAGGGCAAGGGGCTGCGCCTGATCGCTCGGCCCGATGACCTGCCGGCGGAGGAGGCGGTCGGCGCGGTCTACTACCTGCAACGCTACGTCCCGCCAGCCGACGGGGCGTTCCGCGACCACCGGCTGTTCGTGGTCGCGGGCGAGGTGATCGCGGCCATGAGCCGGCGCGGCACTTCATGGGTGACGAATATCCGCCAGGGCGGTGCACCGGAGCCGCTCGTGCCGGACCGCGGGATGATCGAACTCGCGCTGCGCGCCGCGGCGTGCGTCGGCGCCGACTATGCCGGCGTCGACCTGCTGCGCGAACGCGCGGGGGCGTTGATGGTCCTGGAAGTCAACTCCATGCCGGCGTGGCAGGGGCTGCAGCAGGTGACGGACGTGAACGTCGCGCTCCGTCTCGCCGCGGCGCTGTTGGCAAGGCTGCGCTGGCCGGCGCCAACACGGCCACGGTAGGATGGCCGATCCCAGCGGAGGAAGCGATGAAGACGCATCGCAATCTCCTGCCCCGGGTCGTGCTTACCGTGACGATCAAAATCAAGGTGATCCGGCGTCCTCGGTAAGGAGGGAGCCGGCCCGGCAACGGGCTGGCCTTCTCCCTGGCGCCACAATGCACGCTGGCCGAGCCTTTCCCGCCACCTGCCCTTGATGGCAGGCTTCGCACACGGTCCGCATCGGACGGGGAAGCCATGCCCGTATTCTTCAACGACTCAATCAAGATCCTTTACATCCACATACCCAAGACAGGCGGCACTTCCGTTACCTTGTTTTTTGAACGGAACGGATTCCAGACAGCGTATCTGGATGGTGACATTCTCCCCACCGGCTTGAATACCGTGCGCCGGTGTTCGCCGCAGCACATGCACGCGGAAACGCTGAATGCCGTCTTCAATCTCGGCAAGTTCGACTACCGATTCGCAACCGTGCGGAATCCCTTGTCGCGGATTGTTTCTGAATACAAGATGCGCTTCGCCGGGCGCGAAGATCCGACACCGCTCGACGCGTGGCTCAGGGAGATCCTGGCCCGCTATCAGCACAACGCCTACATCCATGACAACCACATCCGGCCGCAAACCGAGTTCCTCGTTCCGGACTGCGAGGTGTTCAAACTTGAGGACGGGTACACGGATCGCTGGGTCGAGACGCTCGCGGCCCGGACTGGAATCGACTTCGCCGTCCGCAAGGTGTGGCATGCGAGACGCGCGCCGCCGCACGCAGGCGGCACGGCGCCGACGCGCGATGTCATCGAGCGCGTCCAGGCATTCTATGCCCAGGACTATGACGTGCTCGGCTACGAGCGCAGCGCCGACGCGCCGCCGTGAAGGAAGCCGCGATCGCCGCCGCCTTTCGCGCGGCCTGTGCCGGCGAGCTCGCGGCGCTGAAGCCCGGCAACGTGCATGTGCACGCCGAGGGCCACGGCATGACGGTGAACGATTTTTTACGCAGCGCCGATGCCGCTGCCGCGCCGCTCTGCCGCACCGGCGCACCGCTCGGGACGCGCGTGCTCCAGGCGGTGGCGGCGACCCGCGCGGCGGTCGGCCAGAACACCAATCTCGGCATCCTGCTGCTCGCGGCACCGCTCGCCATGGCGGCGGAGCAGGGCACGACCGTGCAAGCGATTCTCGACCAGACAAACCTCGCCGACGCCGACGCGGTGTTTCGCGCGATCGTGCTTGCCGCGCCCGGCGGTCTCGGCGAGGCGGCGGAGCACGACGTGCGCCGGCCGGCGAGCGTGCCGCTCGGTCGCGCAATGGCGGAGGCTGCCGGACGCGACAGCATCGCGCGGCAGTACGTGACCGGCTTCGCCGACGTGTTCGCCGCGCGCGACGCCTATGCGGCCGCCTGCCGGTGCTGGCCGCCTCCGTGGCCGGCGAGCGTGGTCTATCTGCGCTTCCTCGCCGCCGGGCCGGACAGCCATCTCCTGCGCCGCCACCACCCCGCCGCGGCCGCTTCGGTGCAGGCGGTGGCGCGAATGTTCGCCGACCGGATGGCGGGCTGCGACGCCCCCGCCGTGCTGACGCCCGCACTGCGCGCATGGGATGCGGTGCTCAAGCGGCAGGGGCGCAATCCCGGCACCAGCGCCGACCTGACGGTGGCCGCGATCTTCGCCGCGAGCCTGCCGCCCAGCTTGCGATCGGCCCAGGATAATGCTTGAGTTTCGCTCAGGCGGCACGCGGTTGCAGGACGCATTCCGACCGCTTGGCACTCCCGCCGCCTGAGTGGCGAAACGCGTGAATCGAGAACAGGAGGAATCCGTCCATGCCGACGATCAACAAGGTGTGCGTAGGCGAATCGCTGGTCGGTGACGGCAACGAGGTTGCCCATATCGACCTGATCATGGGCCCGCGCGGCAGCGCCGCGGAGACCGCGTTCTGCAACGCGCTCACCAACAACAAGGACGGTTTCACGTCGCTGCTCGCGGTGGTGGCGCCGAACCTGCTCACCAAGCCGAACACCGTGCTGTTCAACAAGGTCACCATCAAGGGTGCCAAGCAGGCGGTGCAGATGTTCGGCCCCGCGCAGCATGCGGTGGCGAAGGCGGTTGCCGACAGCGTCGCCGAGGGCGTGATCCCCGCCGACGAGGCCGACGATCTGTTCATCTGCGTCGGCGTGTTCATCCACTGGGAAGCGTCCGACGACAAGAAGATCCAGGACTTCAACTACCGCGCCACCAAGGAATCGATCGCCCGCGCCGTGCGCGGCGAGCCGAAGGCCGCCGAGGTGGTGCGCCAGCGCGATACGGTGAAGCACCCCTTCGCCGCCTGAGCGGCTTATCGCTCGTCCGCCTGCATCGCCCGGCCGCGGGGCCGGGCGATTGCTTTGAGGTCGTCCCCGCTGATCGCTCCGGAATGCAGCGCGGTCGCGACCAGCGCGCCGGCTGCACCGAGTGCCGCCACATCCCGCAGGTCCGCGGCATTGCGCACGCCGCCCGCGGCATAGACCGCGCGCCCTTCGGCACGGGCCAGCACGGCGGCGATGCGCCCGAGGTCGGGGCCGGCGCCACCGCCCACGCGCGCCAGCGTCATCACCACCACCCGGCGCGGCCACAGCGTGCTGTCGGCCAGAATCGCCGGCGGGCCGAGGAACGTGTCGCCGCGGAAATCGAGCGACAGCGCGATGCGCGGCTCGTCGCGCAGCGCCGCCAGCAGCGCCGTTCCGGTCTGCGATTCCGAACCCAGCAGCAGCGTGCCCGGCCACGCGGCCAGCGCCGCCGCGTCCCGCGCACCGTTGTCCAGCCAGATTTCCGGCCCCTGGCGCGCGAGCGCTTCCAGCACGCCCGCATGCCCGCCGCGGCCCTCGATCGCGTCGAGATCGGCGACGTAAAGATGCCGGAACGGGTGCAGGCGCAGCAGTCCTTCGAGCACCGCCGCCGGCGCCGCGGACGGGCTGAGCGGCGTCTCGATCGGGCGGTATTCGTGGCGCCGCCCGCCGCGCGCATGCACGACCGCGCCGTCGAGGAGGTCGATGACCGGGATCACGTCCATGCACGATATCCTTCGGCATGCGGCGGATGCGTCAAGCGGTTGCACCAGGAGGGGGATCGGCAAGTGACGGCGGTGATCGGCTGGGATATCGGCGGCGCGCATGTGAAGGCGGCGCGCGTCGTGGACGGGCACGTCGCGGTGGCGGAGCAGGTGCCGTGCCCGCTCTGGCTCGGGCTCGGGCAATTGCCGGACGCGATCGCCGCCCTCGCCGCGCGGCTCGGCCCCGCCACGCGGCACGCCGCGACGATGACCGGCGAGCTGGCCGACGCGTTCGCCACGCGCGCCGAGGGGGTCGCGCACATCACCGCCGCCCTGGTGCGCACGCTCGCGCCCGCGCCGGTGCGCATCTATGCCGGAGAGGACGGCTTCATCGACCCCACCGCGGCGGAGGAAGCGGCGATGCGCGTCGCCTCGGCGAACTGGCATGCGACCGCGCGCCTCGCCGCGCGCGCCGCCGGCGCCGGGCTGCTCGTGGACATGGGCTCGACCACGACCGACCTCGTGCCGCTCGCGGCGGGCGCGGTGGCGGCGGCGGGCTACACCGACGCCGAGCGGCTGGCCTGCGGCGAGCTCGTCTATACCGGCCTGGTACGCAGCGCGCTGATGGCACTGGCCGAGCGCGTGCCGTTCGCCGGCGCCTGGGTGCCGCTCGCCGCCGAATACTTCGCGACCATCGCCGACTGCCACCGCCTGCTCGGCACGCTGCCGGAGGGCGCGGACCAGATGCCGACCGCGGACGGGCGCGAGAAAAGCGCCACCGCCGCGCGGGCCCGGCTCGCGCGCATGGTCGGGCGCGACGCGGCGGAGGCGGAGGCGGACGCCTGGCGCGACCTCGCCGCCTTCTTCGCCGAGGCGCAGCTTCGCCGCATCGAGGACGCCGCCCGCCTCGTGCTCTCGCGCGTCCGCCTGCCGCCCGAGGCGCCGGTGCTGGGCGCCGGCTGCGGGCGGGCGGTCACGCGGCTGCTGGCGGCGCGGCTCGGCCGGCCTTGGCAGGATTTCGCGGCGCTGCCGGGCTTCGCCGGGGCGGCGCCGGAGGCAATCGACCAGTGCGCGCCGGCGGCCGCGGTGGCGCTGCTGGCAGCGGACATTCCGTGCTAGGCTGCCGGCCATGAACCTGCCGCTGCGCCGGCCGATCGCGCTGCAAGACTTCCTTGCCTGGGAGGAGGAGCAGGCACGGCCGTACGAATTCGACGGGTTTCAACCCGTCGCAATGACCGGCGGGACGATCGATCACGACCGGATCACCTTCAACCTGCGCCGCAGCCTGGAAGCGCGTCTGGCCGCAAGCCCGTGCCGTCCATTCGGGCCCAACGTCAAGATTCTCGCCGCCGGCAGCATCCGCTATCCCGATGGCCTCATCGCCTGCACGCCACAGACCGGCAGCAGCACGATCGTCGAAGACCCGGTCGTGGTGTTCGAGGTCGTCAGCCCCGGCACCTCGCGCACCGACCGCATCGAGAAGGTCCGCGAATATCAGGCCACGCCCTCGATCCGGCGTTACGTGATCCTGGAACCGGACAGCATCGCCGCCACGGTCTTCGAGCGCGCCGGCGATACCTGGCGCGGTTTCGCCCTGGCCGACGACGATACGCTGCGCATGCCGGAGACCGGCATCGAGCTGCCGCTGCGCGACTGCTACGCCGGCATCGAATTTCCCGCGCGCAGGGACGCAGCCGAGCCGGGTCGGACCTGAGGGACGCCCGCCTCACGCCGCGTAGTGCGCGCTGACCGCCGCCATCAGCCAGTCCCACGCCTCGCGCTCCGCCGCCCCCGCGGTCTTGTCCACCGCGATTTGCAGATAGGCGATCTCCCGCTCCACCTTCTCGCGCGGCAGCATGGTGAGGCGGCTGACCAGGATCGCCGCCTCCACCACCGCCGCCTGGGCGCGGTTGAAGCCGGCGAAGGGCGCCCACGTGGCGCGGTGCACGACGCGCAGGTGAAAGCGCGGGCGCTCCGCGCTCTCATCCACCGCGACCACCGCCATCTCCGCATGCGCGAGCGCGGCGGCGAGGCGGGGCGGGGCGACGCGCGCCGAGGCCACGCATGGCCACTCGCGCCGGCCGGTGAGGCAGCCGGCGAAGATGCGCACATCCTCGGTGTAGTTCGCGACCAGCGCCGGCACGGCGCGCAGGTTTTCCAGCGTCGTGGACGGCACGAACGGCGCGATCACCCAGCCGCCCGGCGCCTCGGTCAGCCCGAACGGCGCGATGTGCACCACGCCTGCGCCCGAGACCGTGGTGACGATCGTCTCACGAATCATCGCGCGGCTCCGTCCGCTTCCGCCGCAGCGTGTGCCCCGCTTCGGCGAGCCGCGTGCGCTCGCGCGGCGGGCGGGGCGCGGCGCAGCCCCAGTCCAGCGGCTCGTCCTGCACGAACCGCTTGCCGAGCCGCCACGCGATCTCGGCCTTCGCCAGCTCCGTGCCGAGATAGAACGCATGCGCCCCGTCCTGCGCCCCGTCCTGCGCCCCGTCCTGCGCCACGTCGAGCAGGGGGAAGACGTCGAGCGCCGTCTGCCGCACCGCGTGCAGGCGGTTGTTGAAGACGTGCACGCCGTCCTCGGCGATCGCGATGCGGAAATTGGCGTCACGCACGGCGGCGGCGTCCTCCGCGATGTCGGCGGCGCTGGCGGTGAACGGCCGGCGGTCGTGCACCTGCAGCAGCCCCGTGGCGTAGCCGCGCGGCAGATCGCCCGCCGCCCGTGCGGCAAACAGCATGCGCCGGGCGAGGTCATGCTCGGCGACCGTGCGGCGCGTGTGCGGGCTCACCTGCACCACCAGCACGTTGCCGATCGCAAGCTCCGAGCAGATGCCGAGCAGCACCGCGGTCACGCCGGACGAATCGGCGTCGGTGAGTTCCGTCAGGTTGCCGGTGCCCATCAGGATCCCGGCGTCCGGCAGGCGGGCGCGCAGGGCCGCGTAGCGCAGCAGCGATTCGGTGAAGCCGGCATGGATCGGGTCGAGGATCGGGTCGAGCAGGCAGGGCATGCCGCGCTCCGCCGCCGCCGCCGCCGCGCGGAGGAGGGAGTCGAGGTCGCCATGCGTCGCCGGGATCAGTACCGGCACCGCCGGCGTTCCCGCCGCGACGTCGAGCGTCGCTTCGGTCAGGCTGAGCAGGAAATCGGCCCCGGCCAGCGCGCCGCGGCGCAGTTCGCCGGGATCGCCGGAATCCACGCTCACCGCATGGCCGTCCGCCTTCAGCACCCGAACGGTGTCCTCCAGATGCGCGAACTCGGTCCCAGGGCGGCAGCCGAGGTCGATCACGTCCGCCCCCTCCGCCCGCAGCGCCGCCGCCCGTGCGCGCAGCGCCTGCGGCGCGTGCAGCGGCGCATCGACGATCTCGGCGAAGATGCGCGTGGCGTGGCGCGAAAGATCGACCGGCTTCGCGCCGACGCCAAGGAACGCCGGCAGGTCGGCGATCTCGTCCGGGCCACGCACGAAGGGAACGCCGAACGCCTGCGTCAGCGCCGCCGCATCGAGCGCCGCGCGGCCAGGGAAGATCACCCGCTCTGCCGCCACCGGCGCGCGCAGCCGGCGCCGCACGATCGGCTCGGTCATCAGCGCCGCCACCTTCACGCCGACATTCGCGACCTGCCACTCGAACCCCGCCGCGCCGAGACCCTCCAGCACCCGCCGCAGCCGCGTTTCGGCGAGATGGCCGGTCAGGAACAGCAGCCGTTCAGCCACCGGACCGCTCGGCGTGCCGCTCGGCCAGCGCGGCGCCCAGCGCGTCGAGCGAGAGCACCACGCGCGTCCGCTCGAACTCCGCGAGGCGGGCGGTGTTCTCCAGGTCGATGCGGCGGGGAAAAACCTTCACCACGCCGCCCGGCGCCTCGGTGAGCAGCTCGGGTGCGCTGTCGCAGGCGAACACGATCGCCGGCACGCGGCATTTCCCCGCCTGGGCGAAGACGTTGGTGGCCAGCGTGTCGGAGATGCCGAGCACGCATTTCGCGACCGTGTTCGACGTCGCCGGGGCAAGCACGAGGGTGTGGTAGAAGCCCTCGTAGAACCGCCCCACCGGCGCGGCGCTCGCGGTCGTGTCGCGAAAGATGCGGGTGCCGGCTGGCAGTTCCAGCTTCGTCTTGTACATCCGCACCACCTCTGCGGCGGCGCGGCTGACGAACAGGTCGACGGCGTCGAGGCCGCGGATCAGGTCCAGGCTCTCGGTGAAGAAATGCCCCGACCCGGTCAGCGCCCAGCCCCAGCGCGCGCGCGGCATGCTCAGCCGGCCTCGATCCGCACGCCCGGCAGGCGCGCGGGGTCGAGGCGATCCGGCACCTCCTCTGCCCCCGTCACGAACACCTCGCCCTCGAACGCGGCAAGAAAGCCGGGAAAGGCGGCGTCCAGCAACCCGTCCGCGACCAGGGCGGCGAGGCGCGGGCCCGCCGGCGGGCGGGACTTCACCAGGAGCGCCCGCGCCGCCCCCAGCCGCCGCGCGAGCCACAGCGCCAGGCTGTCGGAGGTCACGTCCCAGGTCGCGGGCGCGTCGTCGGCCGCCTGCGGCAGCGGCGTCCACACCGGCACCCGGCCCCGCGCCAGACCCTCGGCGATCGCCGCCCGGCTCGCCGCGACGCACAGGCCCTCCGCGAGGCCGGCGAGCGCGATCCCGTATTGGGCCATCGCGAGCTTGGCCATGGCGTCGGCGGCACGGTCGTCGAACCCCATCACGCCCTGCGCCGCGCGCACCGCATCGGCGAACGGGCCGCCGCCGGGGACCAGCACCACCGGCCCCGCCGCCGCGACCGCCCGCAGCCACGGGCGCAGCAGCCCGGAGACGGCAAGGCTGCCGCCGAGCTTCACCACCGCCACCGGCGCGGTCACGGGCTGCGGCCGCCGGATCCCGCGCGCCAGAGCAGGTCGCCGGCCTCCGGCATGCTCGCCCGCGTCCGCTCGATCGCCACACCCACCACGCCGGCGGGCAGATCGAGCTTCTCCACCCGCACGCAGGCTTTCACCACCCGCGCATCCGCGAGCAGCAGCGCCGCGATGCGCTCGGCGAGGGTTTCGACGAGGTCGACATGGCCGGCGGCGAGCAGCATGCGGATGCCGTCGCTGATGATGTCGTAGGAGTAGATGTCGCGCATGTCCTGCGTCGGCCGGCCGGAGCGGGCCACCAGGACCTCGACCGTGAAGCGCACCCGCTGGGGTGCCGACCGTTCGCGCGCATAGGCGCCGATGAAGGCCGGCAGCACCAGATCGCGCACGAACACGCGATCGGTCACCGCGGGGTCGCCCTCCGGGTCGGGCGCGTAGCCGTGCGCGGCGAGCACGCGCCAGTCCACCCCGCGCCCCGCATCCTCGTCCGCCTCGCGCGGGATCAGCGCGCGCACCAGCCGCACCGCCTCCAGGTCGATCGGCCCCGCGCGTCCGCCGCGGCACAGCGCGCCGCGAAAGCCGAGCAGCGCGGGTTCGAGCACCAGCAGGCGCGGCACATCCGGCGGCTCCAGCCCCCCGGCGAGGCCGCAGGAGAAGTTGTCCCGCGCCCGGCAGGCGGCGACGAAACCGGCGATCGCCGGCAGGTCCCAGACTTCGAGCAGCGTGCCGCCGCCCTTGCGCGCGGTGTCGAGCATCGCCCCGGCGAACCCCGCCTCGGCCAGCGCCGCCACCAGCCCGAGATCCGGCCCCAGGTCGGCGAACAGCACGCCCACCAGCCGCACCCGCCCGGCGAGCGGCGCGAACGCCTTGAGCTCCGCCGGGTCCGTCCCCGGCGCCAGCCCGAGCTTGACGATATCGGCCCCGGCCCCGGCCATCGCCTCCGCGACCGGCAGCAGGGCGGCGAGCGGCCCGTCGCCCGCGACCGCGCTCAGCGTGCGCTGCCCCGCCAGCCGCGCCGCCGTCGCCGCCACGGTCGCAGCCTCGACCGCGCCCAGCGCCCCGCGCGCCGGGTCCTTGAGGTCGATCACGTCCACCCCGCCGAGCAGCGCCGTCTCGGCCTCCTCCGGCCCGGTCACGCTCGCGAGCATGAGCGTCACGGCGCGTCCCCCGTCAGGATGCGATGCTTGAGCAGCCAGGCGAGGCCGCGTGACCAGCTTTCATCGGTATTGCCGCGGATGTCGACGCTCCCCGCCCGCAGCACCTTGCCGGTTGCGGCATCGCGCACCACGAGGTTGATGTTCAGGATCAGGTTCGAGACTTTCTGCACCCAGCCATTGACGGATACCTGCGCACCGAGTTTGTGCGTCAGGTCGGTGACGCACGCATCGCAGCTGCGCAGCACCTGCGCGTCCGCTTCCATCGCCACCGGCGCGATATCGACCGGCACGTAGCGGCCGGAGCGAACCAGCGCCTCGCGCAGCGCCGTGTCGAGCTGGTGCAGCCGCGCCGTCTGGTCCGCGCGCGTGCCCTGCTGGGACGTATCGTCGAGCTCGAAGGGAAAGATCGCCGCCCGCGACGGCGCCGCCACGGCGCTCGCCAGCGGCCAGGCGACACCCAGGGCGAGCAGCGTTGCACGCAACGTCGCCGCCATGCCGGGCCACGCCGGCTTGAACGTTGCGGGCATTCTGACCATGGTGGCGGTATGAAACGTCCAAAACCGGCCGCGCGCAACGCCACCACCCGCCGCGTCCTGCTCGCAGCACTCGCCGCCGCTCCCCTCGTCTCCCGCACCGCCCGCGCCGATGGCCCCGTCAGCGACATCCGCATCGGCTACCTGCGCTGGACGGAGCGGCGGCCGACCATCTCGCTGCTCGATCAGCCGGCACCGGACAATGGTCTCGCCGGCGCGAAGGTCGCGCTCACCGACAACAACACCACCGGGCGGTTCCTGAACCAGCACTACGACCTGATCGACGTGCCGCTGCGCGACGGCGACGATCCCGTCGCGGCCCTCAATACGCTGGTTGGCCAGGGCGTGACGCTGGTGCTCGCCGACCTGCCGGCTGACCAGCTGATGAAACTTTCCGATGCGGGGCGTGACAAAGATGTAACCCTGTTCAACATCGCCGCACCTGACGATGTGCTGCGCGGGAAGGAGTGCCGCAGCAACCTGATCAACGTCGCGCCCAGCCGTGCGATGCTCGCGGATGCGCTCGCGCAGTACCTGGTCTGGAAGAAGTGGCCGCGCTGGTTCCTGATCTACGGCTCGCATCCGGACGACGCCGCCCTCGCCGACGCCTATCGCCGCGCGGCGAAGCGCTTCGGTGCGCGCATCGTCGAGGAGCGCGTCTTCAAGGACACCGGAGAGTCGCGCCAGACCGACAGCGGCCTCGTGCAGACGCAGCAGCAGATGCCGCTGTTCACGCGCGGTGCACCCGACTACGACGTGCTGATCGCCGCCGATGAGAATCAGGTGTTCGCGGGCTATCTGCCCTATCGCACCTGGGCCCCCCGCCCGGTCGCGGGTTCGGCCGGGCTCAAGCCCGTCACCTGGGACCCGAGCAGCGAGTCCTGGGGCGGGACGCAGCTGCAGAGCCGCTTCAACCGGCTGTTTCGCCGCACCATGACGCAGCTCGACATGCAGGCCTGGACGGCGGTGCGCATGATCGGCGAGGCGGCGGCGCGCAGCAAGAATGCCGACCCGAAGGCGATCATGGCCTACATGAAGAGCCCCGCCTTCGGCGTCGCCGCCTACAAGGGCCGCGAACTGTCGCTGCGCCCGTGGGACTGGCAGCTTCGCCAGCCGATCCTTCTCTCCGATGGCCGCCTGGTCGTATCCATCTCGCCGCAGCCGGGATTCCTCCACCAGGTCACGGAGCTCGACACGCTCGGCTTCGACCGCCCGGAGACCACATGCAAGTTCCGATGAAACCGCTCCTCCCCGCAGCGTCGCTCATCGCCCTTCTGCTCGCCGCGCCCGCGGCGCACGCCTACACGGCCTATGTCACCAACGAGCGCGACAACACGGTGAGCGTGGTCGATCTCGACAAGCAGGCGGTGGTGAAGACCATTCCGGTCGGCCAGCGCCCGCGGGGTATCGCCATTGCGCCCGACGGCAAGCAGCTGTTCGTGTGCGCGAGCGACGACGACACCATCGAGATCATCGACACGAAGACCGAGAAGGTGGTGGGCGACCTGCCCTCCGGCCCTGACCCGGAGACCTTCGCCCTCGCCCCGGACGGCAAGCAGCTCTACGTCTCCAACGAGAACGACGCGATGGTGACGATCATCGACGTCGCCAGCCGCAAGGCGATCGATCAGATCCCCACCGGCGTGGAGCCGGAGGGCATGGCGGTGAGCCCCGACAACAAGGTCGTGGTGAACACGTCAGAAACCACCAACATGGCGCATTTCATCGACTTCGCGACCAAGAAGGTGGTGGCCAGCGTGCTCGTGCCGCCGCGGCCGCGCGGCGCCGCGTTCAAGAACGACGGCTCGGAAGTCTGGGTCTCCTCCGAGCTGGGCGGCACGGTGACGGTCATCGACCCGGTCGCGCACAAGGTAACGCACACGATCCACTTCACGGTGCAGGGCCTGCGCGCGGATGCGATCCAGCCGGTCGGCATCGCCTTCTCGAAGGATGACTCGCTCGTCTTCGTCGCCCTCGGCCCCGCCAACCGCGTCGCCGTGATCGACACCAAGACGTACGCGGTGAAAAAATACCTGCTCGTCGGCCAGCGCGTCTGGCACCTGGCGCTGACGCCGGACGGCAAGGAGATGCTGACCACCAACGGGCTGACCAACGACGTCTCGGTGATCGACGTGGCGGACCTGAAAGTCACCAAGTCGATCCAGGTCGGCAGGCTTCCCTGGGGCGTGGCGGTCTCGCCGCAGTGAGCGTGATGGCCGCCCAGAACCGGCTCGCCGAGGCCGCGCCGGCGCCGCCCGCGCTGCTGGTGGAAGACGTGAGCCATTCCTACGGCACGCGCCGCGCGCTGGAGCACGTCAACCTGCACGTCGCGCCGGGACGCTTCACCGCCCTGCTCGGCCTCAACGGCGCCGGCAAGACCACGCTGTTCTCGCTCATCACCCGCCTGTTCGACGTGCGCAGCGGCCGCATCCGCGTGCACGGCCACGACGTCACGCGCGCGCCGGGCGAGGCGCTGCGGGCACTCGGCGTGGTGTTCCAGGCACGCACGCTCGACCTCGACATCTCGGTGCGCGACAACCTGCTCTATCACGCCGCCCTGCATGGCATCGGGCGGCGGGAGGCGCGGGCCCGCGCCGCCGACGTGCTCGCCGAGGTGGAGCTTGCCGAGCGCGAACGTGATTCGGTGCGCCAGCTCTCCGGCGGGCAGATGCGCCGGGTCGAGATCGCGCGCGCGCTGCTGCACCGCCCGCGCCTGCTGGTGGTCGACGAGCCGACGGTCGGCCTCGACGTCGCCTCCAAATCGGTGATCGTCACCCATGTCCGCCGGCTGGTCGCCGAGCGCGGCGTCGCCGTGCTGTGGGCGACGCACCTGCTCGACGAAGTGGCGGCGGAGGACGACGTGTTCGTGCTGCATCGCGGCCGGATCGTGGCCGACGGCACCGCGACGACGCTGATCGCGCAAACCGGCGCCGCCGACCTGCGCAGCGCCTTCAGCTCCCTCGTTGGCCCCGCGCCGGAGGAGCCGGCATGAGCAGCACCGTCGCCACGCGCCGCGGCTTCACGCCGGGGCAGTACCTGATCTGCCTCAGCGGCATCGTCTGGCGCGAGGCGCTGCGCTTCACCCGCCAGCGCGAGCGCTTCGTCTCCGCCCTCGTGCGCCCGCTGGTGTGGCTGTTCATCTTCGCCGCCGGATTCCGCCAGATCCTCGGCGTCTCCATCATCCCGCCGTACCAGACCTACGTGCTGTACGAGGTCTATGTCACGCCCGGGCTGATGGCGATGATTCAACTCTTCAACGGCATGCAGTCCTCGCTCTCGATGGTCTACGACCGCGAGATGGGCAACATGCGCATGCTGCTGGTGAGCCCGTTCCCGCGCGCCTTCCTGCTGATCTCCAAGCTGCTGGCCAGCACGGCCGTATCGGTGCTGCAGGTGTACGCCTATCTGGTGGTGGCGTGGCTCTGGGGTGTCGACCTGCCGCCCTGGGGCTGGCTCACCGTGCTGCCGGCGCTGGCGCTGGCCGGGTTCATGCTGGGCGCGCTGGGCATGCTGCTCTCCTCGGCGATCCGCCAGCTCGAGAACTTTGCCGGGGTGATGAACTTCGTCATCTTCCCGATGTTCTTCGCCTCCTCGGCGCTCTACCCGCTGTGGCTGGTGGAGCAGTCGAGCCCGGTCGTCTACACGATCTGCCGCCTGAACCCGTTCACCTATGCGGTCGAGCTGATCCGCTTCGCGCTCTACATGGAGATCGACTGGGTCTCGCTCGCGGTGGTGGCCGGGATGACGGTGGTGTTCACGCTCGGCGCCATCCTCGCCTACGACCCCTCGCGCGGGCTGATCGCGCGGCGCGGCGGGGGACCGGGTTGAGAGCCACCGCCCTCTGCGGCGCGGCGCTGCTGCTGACCACCGCGGCGGCACAGGCGGCGCCGCCGGTGCGTGATCCCGACTGGCCCTGCGCGCAGATCAAGGTGCCGCTGCTCTCGATCGGCCAGGTCTGGACCGGCCCGCCGATCGACGCCCATCTGACCACCTGGGCGAACGATCCCGTGATCGCCGACCTCACGCGCCAGATCACGCAGCGGCGCCTGCCGATCGCTGACGCGGAGCAGGCGATCCGCACCTTCGCCGCCGCCGCCGGGACGGAAAAGCAGGCGCGGCTGCTCGCGCTCGCCGCGGGCGTGTTCAGCACGCTGGACCTCCAGCGCGGCCAGGTCATTGCCGGGCTCGACCGCTTCGGCCGGCGGCAGAAGCAGCTCGCGGCCCAGCTCCGCGACGACCTTGCAAAGGTTCGCGACACATCGGCCGACGCCGATGCCGCGGCTCCGCAACGCGAGCTTGCCCAGCGGCTGGAGTGGGAGACGCGGCTGTTCCAGCAGCGCCAGCAGACCGTGAGCTCCGTCTGCGACGTCCCCAACCTGATCGAGCAGCGGCTCTACGCGCTCATGCGGGCGATCCAGGCGGCGCTGGGCTGAGCGGCGCGGCGCCGCTCTCAGCGCACGTTCCCTTCAATCCACGCCAGCACGGGCGGCCTGCGCGGCTGCCAGCCGAGCTGGCGCGCCCGCGGGCCGCGCACGCGGCAGTTCGAGCCCAGGGTATGGACCGCGCGTGCCAGGCCCCATTCGGCCGCCGCTTCCTCGACCGGCCAGGGTTCCGGCCCGGCGACGCCGAGCGCGTGCGCGATCGCCGCCGCCATGTCGCGGAACGACGCCTCGCCGTTCTCGACGAACATGAAGGCGCCGTGCGGCGCTTTCACGAGTGCCAAGCGGTAGAGGTCGACCATGTCCTCGACATGCACGGTCGACCAGATGTTGAGCCCGCGCCCGACATGCCGCGCGACGCCGCTCTTGCGCGCCTGCGCCACCAGCATCGGAACCTGGATGCTGTCGCGGTGGGGACCGAGGCCGTCGCCGTAGATCAGCGTGTTGCACAGCACCGCCGCGCGCACGCCGCTGGCCCCCGCCGCCACCACCAGCCGGTCGATCGCGACCCGCGCGGCCCGCTCGGGAACCGGCGCGGGGCGGTGATCGTCATCGAAGATCGCGAGCGACGCCACATCGCCGCACGCATTGTCGGCGACGATGCTCGACCCGCTCGTGTGCAGGAAAACCTTGTCCGTGCCGCGCAGGCCCTCGAGCAGCGCCTCCACCGCCGGGCGATGGTCGCTGCTGGCCGCGTTCACCACGGCGTCGGCGCCGCGCGCCTCTTCGAGCAGCAGCGCCCGATCATCGAGGCTGCCCGCGACCGGCTCGATGCCGAGCGCGCGCACCGCCGCTTCCTTCTCCGCACTGCGCACGAGGCCGCGCACCACGTGTCCGTCGCGCGCCAGGCTCGCGGCGACCGAGCCGCCGATATACCCGCTCGCTCCCGTCACGAAGACGCGCATGGTTCCTCACCCGCCGGCTATCCGTCGAGGATAGCACGCCTCACTGCGCCTCGCTCACGTCCGGCCGCGGCTCGGGCGTGCGCTTCTCCAGCGGCAGGCCGGCGGCCGCCCAGCCGTCGGTCCCCTCCGGATACCACGCGACCTTCGGGCAGCCGAGCGCCAGCGCCCGCTTCGCCGCGTTCCACGAATGCCAGCACGCCGGCCGGCAATAGAACACGAGGAGCTTGTCGCGCCGCGGTGCCAGTTCGTGCACGAACCAGTCCTGCATCACCGGGGCGAGCGCGCCGTAACCGACATCGGGCAGCCAGATGCTGCCGGGGATGTCGAAGCGCGGCTGCGGGCGCCAGATCGTGCCGGCGGGCAACCCGGTTGGGCGTGGCGGCTGCGGCAGCACGTCGATGAACACGGCGGCGTGGTCCTGCCACAGCGCCCGCGCCGCCGCCGTGGTCAGCACGCGACCGCCGGCGAGCGTGGCCGGCGTCGGCGCGCGGTAGTCCTTCATGCGATAGCCCGACGGCTCCGGCGCCCCGGCGCCCGCCGTGGCGAGGACAGGCAGGAGCAGCAGGAAGCGGCGCGATGTCGCCGTGCCGTCCCATGCTGCTGCCCGCAGGCTCATTCGGCGGACTCGAGAAGCTCCAGCGGCGTGGCCGGGGGTGCCGACAGCACGATGCGAAAGATATCGGCGAGCAGCAGCGGCTCGGACATCTGCCGCGCCAGGTCCGCGATCCGCTGCCGCAGCGCCGCCACCGTCTCGGGGTGCTTCTGCGACAGATCCACCTTCTCCGAGGGGTCCGCCGCCACGTCGAACAGCTCCATCCGCCCCGGCAGCAGGCCGGTCCAGACCAGCTTCCAGTCGTCCCGGCGCACCGCGCCCAGGAAGGGATCGACGTTGTAGACGATCTCCCGCCGCGGCGACGGCGCGCCGGTGCTGATGGTGCGCCACACATCCATGCCGTCCAGCGGCTTGCTCCCCGCCGTGGTGCCGCCCGCAAGCCCGACCAGGGTCGGATACATGTCCACCACATGCATCATGCCGCCGACCTTTCCCGGCCCGATCCGGCCTGGCCAGTTGGCGATCGCCACGACGCGCGTGCCACCCTCGTAGAGCGTGCCCTTGCCGTCGCGATAGGGGCCGTTGTCGGGCGGCAGTTCGCCCTTCACCACCGATTCGCCGGTGAGCTTCGCCGAACGGGTGCCGCCGTTGTCGCTGTGAAAGACGATCAGCGTGTTCCGCCGCATTCCCTTCGCATCGAGGGCCGTGACCACGCGACCGACCTGCTCGTCCATCGCCGTGATCATCGCCGCATAGGCGCGGCGGAGGGGATCGGCGATGTGCGGATAGCGGTCGAGATACTCCTGGGGGGCCGCATACGGCGTGTGCGGCGCGGTGAACGCGAGATAGAGGAACAGCGGCTTCTTCGTATCGTGCGCGCCGATCAGCCGCACCGCCTCGTCGCCGAACAGCGTCGTGTCGTAGCCCGGCTCCGCGAGCGGCGCGTTGTCCCGGTACCAGTCGCCCACGCCGTGCGCGGTGTGCTTGAAATGATCGATCTCGCCCACGAGGGCGCCGTAGAAGTGATCGAACCCGCGCTGCCGTGGCCAGTATTTCCGGTCGGCATGGCCAAGATGCCATTTGCCGATCAGCGCCGTCTCATATCCCGCCGCGTGCAGCGCCTGCGGCAACAGCCATTCGTCGGTCGCGAGCCCGTAGCGGCCGCCCGAGGGGATCACCCCGGTCTGCAGCCCGTAGCGCAGCGGGTAGCGGCCGGTGAGCAGTGCCGCGCGCGTCGGCGTGCACATCGGCTGCACGTAGAATGCTTCGAGCTCGGCGCCCGTCGCGGCGAGCTGGTCGAGATTCGGCGTTGCGATGTCCGAGCCGTGGAAGCCGACATCCTTCCAGCCGAGATCGTCGGCGAGGATGTAGACGATGTTGGGGGCTAGGGCCGGTTCGGCCGCGCTGGCCCACGTGACGGTTCCGGGTCCGGCCTCGGTCAGCAGCCCCGCGAGTGCCGCGCTGCCCGCGAGCAGAACGCTGCGCCGGCCTGGCGCATCGGAATCGCCCTCACCGGCCACGCCGCGTGAGCCACCTTCACCGTTCATCCGCCTCTCCCGGACCGCCCCCTGGCGTGCGACCTTACACTCGTCGCCTTGTCGCAGCCATCTCCCGCCGCGGGCCGGCGCGAGCCATATCAGGGCGCGAGCGGCTTGCCGTCCTCGTCGAGCAGCGGCACGCCGTAGCCGGCCAGGATCTTGTTGATGGCATCCTGGTTCTCGCGGATCAGCTTGTTCAGCGTCCGCTTCCAGTCCTGGTCGCTGTGGCGCACGCCCATGGAGATGCGGAAATCCATCGGCACGCCGTGCTCCTTCAGCAGCGGCGTCACGCTCAGGTTGGCGCCCGGCTGCTTCGCGTAGTAGCCGGCCAGCGGGCCCCACAGCACGGCGGCGTCGATCCGGTCGGCGAGCAAATCGCCGATCATGCTTTTCGCCGGCGCTTCCACGCGCGTATCGACGGTCAGCGGATAGGGCTTCGCCTTGTCCATCAGCCCGTCCATGACCATCAGCGTGGCCGGCGGCGTGCGTGCGATGACGCCAAGCCGCTTGTCCTTCAGCCGCGGATCCTCGAGCGTCGTGACACTGTCGAGCCCGCGCCCCGGTTTGAACACGAGCGCGTAGCTCGTGCGATAGTACGGGTTGGTGGTCTGCACGATGTCGTCGCCCTGCACGACACCCATCACCACGTCGCAGCGAAACGCGTTCAGCGTATTGCGATAGAACCCGATCACCTGCGGAAAGTAGGTGTAGGCCACCGGCCGGCCGAGTTTCCGGGCAAGCAGTTCGGCGATCTTGTTCTCGAAACCCTCGCGCGCCTGGTCGGAGAACGGCAGGTCACGCGGATCGGCGCAGACGCGCAGCGTGTGCGGATCGACGAGCTCGATCGAACCGCCGAGCCCCGGCGCCTGCGCACGTGCGCCCGTTGCCGGCAGGGCCGCGAGGAGGACGGCGCCAAGGACCGCGAGGAGTGCGCGCGCGCTCATCCCATGCACTGGTCCTCGGCCTTGCTGAAGCCTGCGGGCTTGGGCGCGTGCTTCTCCGGCCGGCCACGGGGCACCGCGTCGTCGGCGCGGGCGCGCAGATAGATATAGATCGCGTCGATGTAGCACATGACGTTCTTGTTGTCGCCGAACGTCGGCATCACCAGCGTCTGCGCCGCGTTCACGTCCTTCTTGCCGCTGGCGACGATGCCGAGGAACTCGCCGTAGGACAGGCGCTTCAGCGATGTGGCCAGCGCCGGGCCGTAGCTCGAGCCCAGCCCATCCGGGCCGTGGCAGGGCATGCAGTTGGCCGTGTAACGGATATAGCCGGAGAACGTATAGTAGTCGACGGTCCCGTCAGGTTTGATACTGAATGTTGGGTTGCCGCTCTTGTCCACATACTTGCCGTCATCGGAAGAAACCGCCTTGGGATCGCCGGTGCCGTCGGTCCCGGGCTTCTGGTCCTGTGCCACGGCCAGGCCCACCGTGAGCAGCAATGCGACGCCGGAGAGCCCGGCGAGACGGAGCGGAATCCGCAATGTTCGTTTCCCTCGTTGCGAAGATAAGGACAGGCCGGCGCGCCGGTGCCGCGGCACGCCGGCCTGCACCCTACCAGCCGCTCACTGCGGCAGCGTGAACACGGTGAGCTGACCGCCGAGGGCCGTATAGTTGCTCAGTGCAGCATAGCCGCCGACCGCGCCCAGCCCGTCATTGGGCTTGGTCAATCCGGCCGCCAGCCCGATCCCGGCCCAGCCGCCGACGCCCGACAGCACCGCGACATACTGCTTGCCGCCGTGCGTGTACGTCATGACGTTGCCGATGATGCCGGACGGGGTCTTGAACTTGTACAGCTCCTTGCCCGTCTTGGCGTCCACCGCCTTCAGGTAGCCTTCCAGGGTGCCGTAGAACACTACGCCGCCCTTGGTCGCGAGGGCGCCGCCCCAGGCCGAGAACAGCTCCGGATTCGACCACACGATCTTGCCCTTGGTGGCGTCCCAGGCAATGAAGTTGCCCATGTTGGTGTCGCCCTTCGGCGGATACATGGACAGCGTTGCACCGACATAGGGCTGGCCCGCGGTGTAGGACACGCGGAACGGCTCGTAGTCCATGCACACGTGGTTGGTCGGCACGTAGAACAGCCCGGTCTCCGGCGAGTAGGCCGCCGGCTGCTCGTCCTTGGTGCCGAGCGCGGCCGGGCAGATATTGGTCGTGTTGACGTCCTCGCCGCCGTGCTCGGTCGAGTATTTCTGTACGACCTTCGGCCGGCCATAGGTCGGGCTCGACGGGTTCATGTCGACCTCGGTGGCCCAGTTGACCGCCGGATCGTATTTCTGCGCCACCAGCAGCGCGCCGGTCTCGCGGTTCAGCGTGTAGGCAAAGCCGTTGCGGTCGAAGTGAACCAGCAGCGGCGTCATCTTCCCGTCGATATTCTGGTCGACCAGGATCATCTCGTTGATGCCGTCATAGTCCCACTGGTCGTGCGGGGTCATCTGATAGACCCACTTCGCCATGCCGGTGTCGGCATCGCGGGCGAAGATCGTCATCGACCACTTGTTGTCGCCAGGCCGCTGGCCCGGGTTCCAGGTCGAGGGATTGCCCGACCCGTAGTAGATCAGGTTCAGCTTCGGGTCGTAGCCGTACCAGCCCCAGGTGGCACCGCCGCCGATCTTCCACTGGTCGCCCTTCCAGGTCTTGAGCGACGAGTTCTCGCCGATCGGCTTGCCGAGATCGGTGGTCTTGTTCGGGTCGACCAGCATGTCCTTGTCCGGGCCCATCGAATAGGCGCGCCAGACTTCCTTGCCGTCCTTGATCGCGTAGGCCGCGACCCAGCCGCGCACGCCGAACTCGCCGCCGGAGACGCCGACATAGACCTTGTCGCGCATCACGAACGGCGCATCGGTGCCGGTCGCGCCCTTGCTCGGATCATCGGTCTTCACTGACCACTCGACCTTGCCGGTCTTGGCGTCGAGCGCGACCAGCGTGGTGTCCGCCTGGTGCAGAAACACCTTGCCGTCGCCGAAGGCGAGGCCGCGATTGACGGTGTCGCAGCACATCACCGGGATGACGTTCGGATCCTGCTTGGGCTCGTATTTCCAGAGGATCCTGCCGTCGTTGTTGAGATCGAGCGCGTAGACGATGTTCGGGAACGGCGTGTGCACGTACATCGTGTCGCCGATCACCAGCGGCGCGCCTTCATGGCCGCGCAGCACGCCGGTGGAGAACGTCCATGCCACCTGGAGCTTGCCGACATTGCTGGCGTTGATCTGGTCGAGCGGCGAATAGCGCTGCAGGTCGAAGGTCCGGCCGGGCGCTGCCCACTCGCCAGGGTTCGCGATTGCCTTGTCCAGGTCCGCCTGCGCCATCGCGCCGGTGGCGATCAGGGCCGACGACAGGAAGACGCCCGTTGCCAGCACCCGTTTGAATGATGTCATTCGCATGTATCCTCCCGTTGCGCCGCTTTCTGACGACACGCCGTAGCGCACGGCCGGTGCTCACAATGAGCTGGCCGCAGACAGTTCGGTCGGGAATTCGGTCTTCCGGCAGCGTGTCACGACGGCCACCCTGCCTGCGCGGTGTCCCGGGCATCCCGGGGCCGTCTTGATCGGCATTAAGGCGGTCGCCTCCGAAGGCCTACCCGCCCTCCCATCGTGCGGATAGCCTTGAAGCCGGAGCCGAACGGGAGGCTAGGCCGGGGCTTTGCACTCCGCAATAGTCTTCTGGGTATGATTCCGCGCCTTTCCAGGGATAGATGGCGGGGTTGGTCGGGAAAATCCGGTTGAAGCGAGACCGATGCCACTCGATGCCGGGCGGCGTTTGATGCTGCCGGCGCCGTCGTCCTGCTGTGCTCCCGTGGCCGTGCCGCTGGCCCGCCCGCAGCGGGCGGCGATCGGGCGCCGGCGGCTATGCTGCACCGCGGTCAGCCTGCTTCTCGGCGCCGCGGGCCCGGACGCGGCCTTCGCGCTCGACGCGGTGGCCCCCGGGGTATGGGTGCATTTCGGCCAGATCGCCCTGGTGACGCCGCAGGATGCGGGCGACATCGCGAATCTCGGCGTGATCGTGGGCGCGGAGGCCGCGGCGGTGATCGATACCGGCGGCAGCCCCGCGGTCGGCCGCCGCCTGCTCGCCGCCGTGCGCCAGGTCACCGACCGGCCGCTGCGCTACGTGATCAACACCCATCTCCATCCCGACCACGTCTTCGGCAACGCCGCCTTCGCGGCGACCGGCGCCGCGTTCGTGGGCCATCACCGCCTGCCGCAGGCCCTGGCCGAGCGCGGGCCGTACTACCTCCGCTCCTACCGCGATCAGCTCGGCCCGGCGGCGATCGCCGAGGTGCGGATCATCCCGCCGAGCGTGCTGGTGCGCGAGAGGGCCATGCTCGACCTCGGCGGCCGCGTGCTGCACCTCGCGGCCGCGGGCGTTGCGGCCCACAGCAGCTGCGACCTCACCGTCCTGGATGCGGCGAGTGGCACGCTGTTCACCGGCGACCTGCTGTTCAGCCGGCATGTGCCGGTGCTGGACGGCAGCCTGAAGGGCTGGCTCTCGCTGCTGCCCGGCCTCGCCGCAACCCGGGCCCGGCGCGCCGTGCCCGGCCATGGCGGCGCGGTCCTGCCCTGGCCGGCGGGTCTCGATGACGAGCGGCGCTACCTCGCCACGCTGGCGGCGGATGCCCGCCGCCTGATCGCCGCCGGCGTGCCGCTTGCCCAGGCGGTGCCGCAGATCGGTGCTTCCGAGCGGGGGCGCTGGGCGCTGTTCGACGACTACGCCCCCCGCGACGCCACCGTTGCCTACAGCGAGCTGGAGTGGGAGTGAAAAGGCGTCCGCCAGGCATATATGCCTCCCGGGATGTGCCTCACGGCCGCGCCAAGGGAGGAAGACCCATGCCGACACGGCGTGACGTTTTTTCAGCGGGGCTGGCCACGGCCGCGCTGCTCGCCGCCCAGCGCCCCCGCCACGCGGCGGCAGCCGCCGATGATCCCTGGCCCGCGCTCGCC
>JAFKFJ010000173.1 GCA_017307335.1 Alphaproteobacteria bacterium
TGTCACGTGCCCTGCGGGCTCACAACCACTATTCTGGAAATATGGAAATCGAGGACGCCGCCCAGACCTTCGCCGCCCTGTCGCAGGAGACGCGCCTCGCCCTGCTGCGCCTGCTGCTCGGCGCCGGGCCGAGTGGGCTCGCCGCCGGCGAGATCGCCGAGGGGCTGCGGCTGCCGGCTTCCACCACGTCCTTTCATCTCGCCGCGCTCGAACGCGCCGGACTCGTGCAGTCCACGCGCCAGAGCCGGCGCATCATCTATGCCGTCCGCATCGCCGCCCTGCGCAGCCTGCTCGCTTTCCTCACCGAAACCTGCTGCGCCGGCCATCCGGAACTTTGTGGCGATCTCGGGCGGCTGCTGCCGGAGGAGGACCGCGCCGTGACCCCTGCCTTTAACGTGCTGTTCCTCTGCACCCGCAATTCCGCCCGCTCGATCATCGCCGAAGCGCTGCTGCGCGATCTCGGCCGCGGCCGGTTTCGCGCCTTCTCGGCCGGCTCTGAGCCCGATGCGGCGCCGATGCCCGCGGTGCTCGAGAAGCTGCGCGCGCTGGGCCATGACGTGGCCGACCTGCGCTGCAAATCCTGGGACGCGTTCGCCGGCGCCGACGCGCCGCGGATGGATTTCGTGATCGCGCTCTGCGACGTGCTGCACGGCCAGCTCTGTCCCGAGTTCGGCGAAGCCGCGCTCACCGCCGCCTGGCCGCTGCCCGACCCGGCGAAATTCCACGGCAACGCGGCCGAGCGTGCGACGATGCTCAACGAACTCTATGGCAGCCTGCGGCGCCGGATCGGGATCTTTGTCAGCCTGCCGTTCGCCTCCCTCGACCGCATGGCGCTGAAGGCACGACTCGACGAGATCGGCGTCGGCCCGGTCGCGGCACCGGCGCGCGGGCGTTGAGGCGGTGCGGGTCGGGATCAACGGGCTCGGCCGCATCGGGCGGCTGGTGCTGCGCGCGGGCCTGGGCGGCCTTGCCCGCGCCGACGGCGATCCGCGCGCCGCCAATCGGCTCGACATAGCGCATGTGAACGAGCGGCAGGGCGGGGCCGCGACGGCTGCCCATCTGCTCGAATTCGACAGCATCCATGGCCGCTGGCGCGGCGGAATCGCTGGCGATGGCGATGCGTTGTACGTCGGCGGCCGCCGCATCGGGTTCACCGCGGCGACCGATCCGGCCGGCGTTGCCTGGGGCGATCTCGGCTGCGCGATCGTGCTCGAATGCACCGGCAAGTTCCTGACCCCGGAAGCGCTCGAAGCCTATTTCGCGCGCGGCGTGCGGCGCGTGATCGTCGCGGCGCCGGTGAAGCACCCGGCCGCGCTCAACGTCGTCGTCGGGGTCAACGACGATCGCTACGACCCCGCACGGCACCGGCTGCTCACCGCCGCCTCCTGCACCACCAACTGTCTCGCGCCGGTGGTGAAGGTGGTGCACGAGGCGATCGGCATCCGCCACGGCCAGATCACGACGCTGCATGATCCGACCAATACCAACGTGGTGGTCGATGCGCCGCATCGCGACCTGCGGCGCGCGCGCTCGGCGTTGCTCTCGCTCGCGCCGACGACGACGGGGAGTGCGACCGCGATCGGACTCATCTATCCGGAGTTGCAGGGCAAGCTCGACGGCCACGCGGTGCGCGTGCCGGTGCTGAACGCCTCGCTCACCGACTGCGTGTTCGAGCTGGCGCGGCCGGCCGACGCGGCGGGGGTGAACGCGCTGTTCCGCGCCGCCGCCGCCGGCCCGCTCGCCGGCATCCTCGGCTGCGAGGACCGGCCGCTGGTTTCCGCCGACTATGCGAACGACAGCCGCAGCGCGATCGTGGACGCCGCGAGCACGCTCGTCACCGACGGCACGATGCTGAAGGTCTACGCCTGGTACGACAACGAGGCGGGCTATGCCTGCCGCATGGTGGACCTGGCCGACATCGTGATGGCGCACGGCGCATGAGCGCGGCGGCGCGGCAGTACGCCGTCGTCACCGCGGCGTATTTCCTGTTCACCGTCACCGACGGTGCGATCCGCATGCTGGTGCTGCTGCACTTCTACCGGCTCGGCTACACGCCGTTCATGCTGGCGGTGCTGTTCCTGCTCTATGAGACCGCGGGCATTTTCGCCAATCTCGGCGGCGGCTGGCTCGCGACCCGCTTCGGCATTCCGCGCATGCTGGCGGCGGGCATCGGCTTGCAGATCGCGGGGCTGCTGTTTCTCTCCGCGCTCGATCCGGGTTGGGGCGCGGGGCTGTCGCTGGCCTGGGTCGTGGCGGCGCAGGGCGTTGCCGGCGTTGCCAAGGATTTCACCAAGACGGCGTCGAAGAGCGCCATCAAGGCGACCGCGCAGCAGGGCGCGGGCGAGCTGTTCCGCTGGGTGGCGTGGTTCACCGGGCCGAAGAACGCCACGAAGGGACTGGGGTTTTTCGTCGGCGGCCTGCTGTTGCAGACGGTCGGCTTCGCGCCCGCGCTGTGGCTGATGGCCGCGATGCTCGCGGCCGTGCTCGCGGCCGTCGCCGCGTTGCTGCCGCCGGCCCTCGGGCGGGCGAAGGCGTCGAAATCCTTTCGCGAGTTCTTCGCCAAGTCGCGCGCCGTCAATCTCATGGCGGCGGCGCGCGTGGTGCTGTTCGGCTCGCGCGACGTGTGGTTCGTGGTCGGGCTGCCGGTGTTCCTCTACGGGCACGGCTGGGCTTTTCTTCAGGTCGCGGGCTTCCTCGCGCTCTGGACGATCGGCTACGGCGCGGTGCAGGCGCTCGCGCCGGCCCTGGTTGCGCGCAGCCGCGACGGGCTCAGCCGCGAAGTGCCGGAAGCGCGGCTCTGGGGCGCGATGCTCGCGGTGATTCCTGCGGTCCTCGCGGCGCTGCTCGCCTCGACCAGCCTCGCGCGCCCCGATCTCGTGATCGCGGGCGGGCTCGTCGTGTTCGGCGTCGCCTTCGCCGTGGTCTCCTCGCTGCACTCCTATCTCGTGCTGGCCTATGCCGGATCCGAGAAGGCGGCCGAGGATGTCGGCTTCTACTACGCCGCCAACGCCGCCGGCCGGCTGCTCGGCATCGTGCTTTCGGGGCTGCTCGCCGGGGCCGGCGGCATCGCCGCCTGCCTGTGGGGCTCGGCGGCGATGCTGGCGGTTGCTTTCGGCGTCGTGTGGCTGCTGCCGACCGCGCCCGCGTTCAGGCCGGCGGCCGGTACTCCTCGCTCTTGAACGAAAGCCCGGCGACGGATTTTGGCGCATCCGCGAGCTTGCGGATATTGCCCCAGGTCTGCTTGTAGTTCGGGATCACCAGTTCGTTCACGCCCTTGCTGACGACGTTGCCGACAACGCCGCTGGGGAAGGCGAAGAGCATGAACGTCTCCCCGCGCCGCGCGCTCGGCGTGGGCCAGACCATCGCCTGCGTGCTGCCGTTGTCGTTGTAGACCTCGGCCAGGTCGCCCTCCTTGAGCCCAAGCTCCGCCATGTCGGCCGGATGCATCTGCAGATACGGCAGCGGGAAGCGGTCATGGACGAACGGGTTGTCCTGATCGAGATACACCGACTGCCACACCGCGTTCGCCCGGCCGTTGTTGACGAGGAAGCGGAACTTTGCCTTCTCCGCCGCCTTGCCCGGGGCCTCCAGCCCGCGCCACGCCGCCGCGGCGAACTTCGCGCGCCCGTCCGGTGACTTGAACTTTCCGTCCGTGAACAGGCGCTTGGTGCCGACGATCTTGCCGTTCTCGAAGCCGACCGCCGGTTCCTGGAACCCGTTGGTGCCCATCGCACGCAGGCGTTCATAGGTCACGAACGCGCCGCCGCCCGCGTTCCGGTGATAGCCGTCCATGAACGCGTCTTCTTCGGTCTTCCAGTCATAGCCTTTGAACTTGTCGGCGGTCTCGGGCTTGCCCGCGGCGCGCCAGCTCGCCTCCAGCGCCTGCGCGAGCTTCGCCACGATCAGGCTGTCGGGCAGGCTGCGGCCGGGCGGGTCCATGTAGCGCTCGGTGAGGCGCATGCGCCGCTCGCCGTTCATGCTGGTCAGGTTCGCCTCCCCGGCAGTGGCCGCCGGCAGCATGACATGCGCGCAGGTACCGATCCGGGTCGGCACGATGTCGACGTCCACGGAGAACAGGCCGCCCTGCCGGATCGCGCCCATGATCGCCTCGACCATCGCCGCGCGGTCGCCCGCCGGCACCGCGTCGATCGCGGCCTTCACGAGATCGGTGCGCCGCTTGTAGACGCGCTTGAACTCGCTCGCGTTCAGCGTGGTCTTGAAATGGTCGCAGCCCCAAATGTGGTGCACGCCGCCGCCGCCGCCGATCAGCAACTGGTCGACATACACGGCCGGCCGCGGCGTGGGCTCCGGCGGGCGGACATAGCCCTCCTGGTGCCCGCCCATGCGCACGCAGCCGCCGCCGGGTCGGCCGAGATTGCCGGTGGCGAGCGCCACGTTCACCAGCGCCTGGTTGGTGCGGTAGTTGTCGTTGCCCCAGATCAACCCTTTCTCGTAGGCGAACATCGTGCGCCGGCGGGCGCCGCCCGATTTCGGCTCGGCGATCCAGGCGGCGAGCTGGGGCCCGTCGGCATCGGGCGCGAGGCCGGTGATCTCGGCCGCCTGCTCCACCGTCGTGTGGTTGGCGCTGACGGCGGCATCGTATCCGCTCGTGCTCGCCGCGATGAAGCCGCGATCCACCCAGCCTTTCGCCGCGATCTCGGTGAACAGCGCGTTGAACAGTGCCAGGTCGGTGCCGGACTTGATCGCCAGATGCAGCACGTTGGCCTTGCCGGCCTCGGCCTCGCACGCGGCGATCGTGGTCGTGCGGCGCGGATCGACCACGACGATGCGCCCCGGCGCCGCCGGCTCGGCCGCGCCGAACTCCGTGCGCTTCTTGTCCACGCTGGTGCCGCGCAGGTTCGGCACCCAATGGTTCAGAAAATAGTTTGTCTGCGTCTCCAGCGCGTTGGTGCCGACCGCCACGATCGTGTCGGCGAGCTCCGCGTCCTCGTAGCAATTGTTCAGCTCCGGCACCCCCATGTCGCGCGTGCCGTGCACCTCGCTGTTGTAGGCGGGGCGGTTGTGGATGCGGATGTTCTTGATCTTCATGCTGGCGAAATAGAGTTTCCCGGTCGCCCAGGTATTCTCGTAGCCGCCGCCGGCGCCGCCGTGATCGTAGGCGGAGACGATCAGCCCGTCTTCGCCCTGCGCCTCGATCACGCGGCGCGTCACCTCCGCCACCAGCCCGATCGCATCGTCCCATGAGGTCGGCGAGAGCTGCCCATAGCGCCAGACCAGCGGATCGGTGAGCCGCTCGGGCGAGGTGCCGTTGGTCGCGGAGTAGGAGAGTTCTCCCATCCGCGCGCCGCGTGTGGAGCCGAGCCCGCTGTTGACGCTGCACTTCTCGTCGGGCTTGAGCACCAGGTGCACGTCGCGGCCGTTCTGCTGCACGATGTTGTACATCGAGGGCGCGAACCAGTTCGGCGTGTTCGGCCCCTGCTGTTCCGAGAGATCGACGCCGAAGAGGTTTTCGGCAGGCCGCGGTCCGCCCTGCCGGTCGACCGGCCAGGAGATCGCGTGATAGCCGCAGCCGACGATGCAGAACTGGCAGACCACGGTCTGCACTTTCGCATCCTTCGGCGGGATCGGCAGGCGGTCGATGTTGCGCTTGAAGGTCATTGCACGCCCCCCTCAGCTTTCGCGCACGTTGGCGAGCCGGCCGTAGATCAGCTCATCGACCGAGACCGCGTAGATGTCGCCGCCGGCATCGACCCGCAGGCGGAACTGCGCGAGGTTCTGTGTCGCCTGGCCCATGATCTGCTGGCCGGCGCGCTCGGCGTCGAACCGGCTGTAGTGGCCTGGGCAGCTCAGCGTGCGGTCGTCGGCGCGCCAGAACAGGGGAAAGCCCTTATGCGGGCAGAGTGTGCTGAAGGCGACGAGGTCGCCGTCCGGTCCTGCGCCGCCCTCCACCGGCCGCCCGAGTTTCAACAGCACGCCGGGGCTGTCGTCGTCGGGATAGGCGATGACGAGCGGCGCATCGACCTGCAGCGACTTCACGTTCGCCAACCGCTTCGGCGGATAGACCAGCAGCGCGAGCGGCGGCTCGGCCCGTGCCGGCACGCCCGGTAGGGCCGTTGCCACCGCGGCGCCCGCGGCCACCGCCGCGCCGCGCGCGAAGAAGGCGCGTCGTCCCGAATCGACCAGGCGTTCGCAGTGGCGCATTGACCGTTCCTCCCACATTTCGACGATTCTGGAAGAATGGTACTCTAAGCTGCCGGCGCCGACAAGTTTCGTTGTGGCGATATTCCTAGTGGGATATAACGAAGCCTCCCGATGGCCGCCTTGCGGCTTCGTGCACGATTGGGCACGATCGCGCATTCGCATCGACGCCATGTGCCGCGCGGGGGGTTCCGGGAATGGCCGACGCATTTGCCGAATGCCTGTCCTTCACCCTCGCGCAGGAGGGCGGGTTCAGCGATGACCCGCGCGACCCGGGCGGCGCCACGAACTACGGCATCACGCTGGCCACCTTGCGCGACTGGTCCGGCGATCCGGGGCTCGGGCCGGCGGCAGTGCAGAACATCGGCATGCCCACGGTCGACAGCATCTACCGCGCCGACTACTGGAACCGCGTGCTGGGCGACAGCCTTCCGCCCGGCGTCGATCTCAGCGTGTTCGACCATGGCGTGAACGCGGGCCCCGCCGCCTCGGTGCGCCTGTTGCAGCAGGCGCTCGGGTTCACCGGCACCGCGGTGGATGGCGCGGTCGGGCCGATCACGCTGCGCGCCGCGGCGAAGGCCAACGCCGCAGCGCTCATCACGCAACTCGCGGCATTGCAGAGCGCGTTCTACCACGGGCTGCGCGGCTTCGACGTGTTCGGCACCGGCTGGCTCGACCGCGTGGAGCGGCGGCGGCAGGCGGCACTTGCGATGGCGGCCGCCGCGCCGGCGGCGTGAGGGCCGGCTACTCCGCCGCCAGCGGCGCGCTCTCCGCCATGGCACCCGCCTGCTGCAAATCCACCGACAGCACCCGCGACACGCCGCGTTCCTGCATCGTGACGCCGTAAAGCCGGTCCATCCGCGCCATCGTCAGCGGATGGTGCGTGACCACCAGGAAGCGCGTGCCGCTCTCGCGCACCACGTCGTCCATCAGGCCGCAGAACCGGTCGACATTGGCATCGTCGAGTGCCGCTTCGACCTCGTCGAGCACGCAGACCGGCGCCGGATTGCAGCGGAAGACGGCAAAGATCAGGCTGAGTGCGGTCAGGGCCTGCTCGCCGCCGGAGAGCAGGCTGAGCGCCGCGAGCTTCTTCCCAGGCGGCTGCACGAAGATTTCGAGCCCGGCTTCCAGCGGATCATCGGAGCCGACCAGCGCCAGATGCGCGCGCCCGCCGCCGAAATTCCGCGCGAACAGCGCCTGGAAATTGCGGTCCACCTGCTCGAACACCGCCGCCAGCCGCTCGCGCCCCTCGCGGTTGAGATGGCCGATGGAGCCGCGCAGCTTGGCGATGGCGGTGGTCAGTTCCTGCCCTTCGGCGGCCAGCGTGTCGATCTGCCGCGCGATCTCCTCGGCCTCGATCTCGGCGCGCAGATTGACCGGCCCCATCTCCTCGCGCTCGCGCTGCAGCCGTTCGAGGCGGCGGCGCGCGCGCTCCTCGCTTTCGGGCCCGAGCTCGGCGGGCGGGTCGGGCAGTGCCGCGTCGGGGCCGAGCCGTTCGGCGATGCGTTCCGCCGTTGCCGCAAACGCGGCTTCCGCCGCCTCGCGCTCGGCCTCGGCCCGCACCGCCGCCTCGCGGACGTGCGCGAGCTGTGCCTCGGCCGCGCGCGCGGCGCGTTCGGCGGCGGTCGCGTCGGCCTCGGCGGTGCCCAGCGCGTCGGCGGCAGCCCGGTGCGCGGCTTCCGCGGCCTCGGCGGCCTCCAATGCTGCGCGCCGCCGTGTCGCCGTCTCGGCGGGCGCTGCCTGCAGCGCGGCGAGGGTCGCCTGGGCCTCGGTCGCGCGCGCGGCGAGGTCGGTGAGGCGCAGGGCCGCCTCGCGGGACCGCTCGCGCCACTCCTGTTGCTCGGGCGCCAGCCGGCCCTCGCGTTCGGCGCGCGCGGCGGCGGCGCGGGCGAGCGCGTCACGGCTCGCCGCCGCCTCCCGCTCCCGCGTGCGCGCCGCGGTCAGCGCGCTGCGCGCCTCCTGCATCGCGGCCCGCGCCGCGGCGGGATCGGCGAGCCCGGCCAGCGCCGCGCGCGCCGTCGTCTCGGCATCGCGTGCCTCCGCCAGTTCGGCCGTGACCGCGGCGGATTGCTGCCCGATCGCCGCGCGTCGCGCCTCGCTGCTCGCGGCACGGGCGGCGAGGGCCGCCGCCTCGGCGCGGGCGCGTTCCAGCCGCGTCTCGGCCTCGCGCGCGGTGCGGCGGGTGGCGGCCTCGTGCGCGGCGGCATCGCGCTCCATCGTCTCGGCCGCGGTGGTGGCGGCCCGCTCGGCGGCGTCGCTGTCGGCGCGGATGCGACCTTCGGCCGCTTCCGCCTCGCGCCGCGCGGCCCGCGCGGTCTCGGCGGCCGCGGTGGCTTCCTCGAGCTGGTGGCGCAGCACGCCGAGCCGGTTGCGCTGCTGCAAGCGCACCGCGGCCGCGGCCGGCGCCCCCGCGGCCACCGTGAACCCGTCCCAGCGCCACAGCGCACCCGCGGGGCTGACCAGCGCCTGCCCGGGCCGCAGCGCCGCCTGGGCCGCCGCGCCGTCCTCGATCAGCCCGATCTGCCCCAGCGCCCGCCGCAGCGCCGCCGGCGCCGCGACCTGGTCCGCCAGCGCGATGGCGCCGGCCGGCAGGGCGGCCGGTGGGTCGAGCGGGGGCAGTTCCTGCCACTGCGCGACCGGCGCCTCCAGCGCCTCGCCCAGCGCGGCGGCGAGGGCCTTCTCCAGCCCCGCCGGCACCTCCAGCGCATCCACCAGCCGCGCACCCGCCGCCCCGCCACCGGCCGCGAGCACGTCGGCCAGGGCGGCGGCCTCGGCCGCCAGCTTGCCGCGCGCCTGCTCGGCCGCGAGGTCGCGTTCGCGGGCGGTGGCGAGGCTGGCGCGGGCCGCCGCGCGCGCCTGCTCGGCCGCCGCGCGGGCCGCCGTCCGCCGCGCCGCGGCTTCGGTGAGCGCGGCGGCGCGGGCCTGCTCCGCGGCTTC
>JAFKFJ010000174.1 GCA_017307335.1 Alphaproteobacteria bacterium
GCAGCAGCATCGTCAGCGCCGGCAGGAACGCGATCGCCAGCAGGCAGAGCACGAGCAGGCCGAGATACAGCAGCATCGGCCGCACCGTCGCCTCGATCGGCACGCCGCCGATCAGGCAGGCGCCGTACAGGCCCAGCCCCAGCGGCGGCGCGAACAGCCCGATGCCCATCGCGATCACCAGCACCACGCCGTAGTGCAGCGGCGCGATGCCGAGCGCGCTCGCGACCGGCAGCAGCAGCGGCGCGAAGATGATCAGCGCGGCCGCGCCCTCCAGCACCGATCCCATCACGACCAGGATCGCGATGGAGGCGAGCATGAACACCCAGGCGCCATGGTGCTGCGAGAGCGCGACCATCTCCGCGCCCAGCGCATGCGGCACCTGCTGCAGCGTGAGCACAAACGCCACCGCTTGCGCCGCCGCGACGATGAACAGCACGAGGCCGGAGCGCGAGGCCGCGTGCACGAAACTCTGCACCGCCGCGCGCGGCGTCAGCTCGCGCAGCACGCCCGCGCCCACCACCAGCGCGTAGATCACGGCGAAAGCGGAGATCTCGGTCGCGGTCGCGAAGCCGGTGCGAAAGCCGCCGAAGATCATCGCGATCAGCCCGAGGCCGAGCGCCGCGCCGCTCCACACCCGCGCCGTGGCCCGCGGCAGCGGCGTGGCAGCGCGGGGCGCGCCGAAGACGATCGCGACCAGCACGAGCGCCGCCGCCATCAGCGCCGCCGGCACCAGCCCGGCCATGAACAGGCCGCCGATCGAGAGATTGGCGACGAAGCCGAGCAGGATCAGGTTGATGCAGGGCGGAATGGTCTCCGCCATGACCGCGGAGGCGGCGAGCAGCGCCACCGCCTGCCCCGGGTTCTGCCCGTCGCGCCGCGCAGCGGGGACCAGCACGGAGCCCACCGCCGCCACATCGGCCATCTTCGAGCCGGACATGCCCGAGAAGACGACCATGCTGAGCACCATCACCACGTTCAGCCCGCCGCGCAGCCGCCCGACCAGGCGTTCCAGCAGCGCGATCAGCCGCACCGAAATGCCGCTCGCTTCCATCAGCGCGCCGGTCAGCAGGAAGAACGGGATGGCGAGCAGCACGAAATTGTCGATGCCGCGTGCCATCTGCTGCGCGAAGATCGCGCCCGGCAGGCTGCCGTCGTTCCAGACGAACATCAGCGCCGAAAGTGCCAGCGCGAAGCCGATCGGCATGCCGCCGGCCAGCGCCAGCGCAAAGCTCCAGAACATCAGCGCGCCGGTGGACGGAGCATGCTCGCCCAGCAGCCAAGCGCCGCCCGCGAGCGCGGCGAGCACGACAACGGCGAGCGCGACATCGCGCAGCCGCAGACGGGCGACATGGACGAGCGCGAACACCGCCATGCACGCGGCGCCGCCGCCCATGGGATAGAACGTCCATTCCAGCGGCAGGCCAGAGCCGGTGGTCTGCCCGACCGTCAGCACGCCCATGCCGATCGCGTGCACCGCGATCGTGCCGGCGATGCCGGCGACCAGCACCGCGACCAGCGCATCCACCGCGCGGCGCAATGCGGCCGGCAGGCGGTCGACGAAGAAGCGCACGCCCAGGCTCTCGTCGCGCGCCATCGCCCCGGCGGCGCCGAAGAAGCTGAGCGCGACCAGCAGCCCGCGCGCCACGTCGTCGGCCCAGTCGAGCGGCGCATCGAACACGAAGCGCGCGATCACGGAGGCGGCAACGACAACGAGGTCGGCGGCCAGCATCGCCGCGGCCAGCGCGTCCACCACCCGCAGCAGCGCGCGCAGCGGCAGGCTGCGCGCGCGCCCCGCTGTCACATCCGCTGCCGTCACGCGCCCCGCCGTCAAGCGTTGGTCGCGCGGATCTGTTCGATGATCGGCTTCGCGGCGGGGTGCGCGCGCATGAAGTTCTCGGTCAACGGCGCGGCGCGCTTCTCGAACGCGGGACGGTCGCAGTCGCCGATCGTGACGCCCTTCTGGCGCAGCAGCGCCAGCGCCTCCTGCTCCGCCGCGAGCCCCCGCGCCCGCGTCTCCACCGCCGCCGCGGCGGCCGCGGCCAGGAACGGCTCGCGCAGGTCCGCCGGCATGCGCCGGAAGCTGGTCTCGCTCAGGAACGCGCCCAGCGGCGAGAAGATGTGCTCCGTCAGCGTGTAGAACTTCGCGATCTCGAAGAACTTGCTGGCGACGATGGTGGGCGGATCGTGCTCCAGCCCGTCCAGCACGCCGGCCTGCAGGGCCGTGTAGATCTCGCCGAACGCAAGCGGTGTCGCCGCGGCGCCCATGAGGCGGACGAGTTCCGTGATCACCGGGTTGGGCAGGCTGCGGATCTTCTTGCCGGCAAGCTGCGCCGGCTCGGTGAACGCAAATTTCGCGAGCACGCTGCGCGCGCCGAAATTATAGGCCCAGCCGACCACGCGCACATGGGCTCCCTTCAGCATCATCGCGTCGAGCGGCGCCGCCGCCCCGGCGTCGAGCGCCTTCGTCTGCTGCGCGAAGCTCTTGAACAGGTAGCCGAGGTCGAGCAGGCCGAAATCGGGCACGAGATTGGCCCAGATCGACGTGCCGGTGACCATCATGTCGATCACGCCCAGCTTCACCGAGTTGGCGACGTCGATCTCCTGGCCGAGCTGGTTGTCGGGGAAGAAGCTGACCGCGATCTTCTCGCCGAGCCCGTGCGCGGCGAGCTGCTTGACCAGGAAGTCGTAGTAGACGCGGCCGTTGGCATAGCGCGGATCGTTGGGCAGCGACGAGGAGAGCCGGAGGCCGTGGGGCGCGGCGCGGGCCTGCCCGATCAGCGCCGGGGCGGCCAGCAACGATGCCGCCGCCGCCGCATGTCGCAGGAAGGGGCGGCGCCCGCCCGGCGTTTCGTGCATCCGCGTCTCCCCAAAATTCGTCCGGCAACCTGACGGATTTGGCGGAGACTAGGCCGGAACGGTGCCGGCCATCAACCGCGCCCGGCTCAGATCGGCGCCTGCCGCTCGACCTCCTCCGGCGAGAGGCGCACGAGGGCTTCGTAGTCGCGCAGCAGCGTCTCGGTGATCGGGCCGGGGGTGAACGCGTGCTCGCCGATCTGGCGCACCGGCGTCACCTCGGCCGCGGTGCCGGCGAGGAACACCTCGTTCGCGCGCGGCATCTCGTCGGGCTGGATCGGCCGCTCGATCACCTGGAACTGCCGCCGCCGCGCCAGCGCCATGACCGAGCGGCGGGTGATGCCGTTGAGGAAACAGTCGGGCGGCGGGGTGTGCAGCGCGCCGTCCATGACGAAGAAGATGTTCGCCCCCGTCGCCTCCGCCACCTGCCCGCGCCAGTCGAGCATCAGCGCGTCGTCGAACCCGGCCGCCTCGGCGGCGTGTTTCGAGAGCGTGCCGATCGCGTAGAGCGACGCGGTTTTCGAGGCGGTGGGGGCGGTCTCCGGATGCGGGCGCTTCCAGGTCGCCATGCCGAGCCGCACGCCCTTCATCCGGTCGGCGCCGAACAGGTTGGGCCAGGGCCAGGTGGCGATCGCGAGGTGGATCGTCGTCGCCTGCGCGGAGACCGAGAGTTGCTCGGCGCCACGCCAGGCGATCGGGCGGACATAGGCCTCCGTCTGGCCGTTGGCGGCGAGGGTCTGGCGGCAGGCGGCGTCGATATCGTCGACGCTATACGGTATCTGAAACCCCAGCAGCTCGGCCGAGTTCACCAGCCGCTCGGTATGCGCCCGCAGCTTGAAGATGTTGCCGCCATAGGCCCTCTCGCCTTCGAACACGCTGCTGGCATAGTGCAGCCCATGCGAGAGCACATGCAGCTTGGCCTCGCGCCAGGGCACCAGCGCGCCGTCGTACCAGATCTGGCCGTCGCGGTCGTCGAAAGGAACAAGCGCCATGGGACCCCTCCTCGCAACATTGTTGCTTTCACGCGGGCGACGCTATAATGCGTCTCCAATTACGTCAATAATCCTGCCCTTGTTAGGGGGAATGCCAGCCATGCCCGACCCGAAGGGCGCGCCGCGCGCCGAGGCCCGCGCGCCCGAGCCGAAAGCCGCCGCCGGCGCCGCCCTGCTGTTCCTGCGCGAGGAGGAGATGCGCGCGGCGCAGGACCTCCTGTTCTTCGCCTATCGCGACTTCACCAACGCCGCCGACGTGATCCTCGACGAACTCGGCCTCGGCCGCGCGCATCATCGTGCCCTGCACTTCATCGGCCGCAACCCGGGAATTCCCGTTTCCGATCTGCTCGCGATTCTGCGTATCACAAAGCAAAGCCTCGCGCGCGTGCTGACCACGCTGATCGCGCAAGGATATGTCGCCCAGACCGCCGGGCGCGCCGACCGCCGCCAGCGGCTGCTCAGCCTCACCGCCAGCGGCCAGGCGCTGGAGCGGCGGCTGTTCGAGCGGCAGCGCGAGCGCCTGATCGCGGCCTATCGCGATGCCGGGGCGGGGTCGGTGGAGGGGTTCCGGCGGGTGATGCGCGGCATCATGGACGACGCGGCGCGGCGCTACATCGACCGCAACGAGGCCGCGCTGCACGCCGCCCAGGCGCGCCGTGCCTGACATGGCCGAGGACGCGCTGATCCTGGTCGTCGACGACGATGCGCGGCTGCGGGGGCTGCTCTCG
>JAFKFJ010000208.1 GCA_017307335.1 Alphaproteobacteria bacterium
TGGCCGCCGAAGCCGAGCGCGGCGTCGGTCGTCGCGCCGGCCGTGGGCGCGCTCGTCGTGCTGTCCGGAGCCGCCGCGCCACGCGGCGCCAGCGTGACGGTGACGGCGCGTCCGTCGCTCGCCACGCCCGCGCGGTCGAGCGCCGCCTGCAACTGCGGCGCGTCGCGATGGAGCAGGGTCAGCGTCGCCGGACGTTCGACATGGATGGTCACGCTCGCAGCGCCGTCCAACCCGCGCGCGATGCGGATCGCCACGTGGCCGAGTTCCGCCGGCTGCAGCGAAAGGTCGAGCTGCGTGCGCCCGGCATGCGCCGAGAGCCGCGCAAGCGCCGTCGCCACCTGCTCGGCGGGCGGCGCCGGGGCGGCGGTTGGCAACGCGGATTCGGTGGCACGGAAAGGCGCGGCGGCGGCGGTTGCCGACGGGGCCGCGTGCATCGCGGTGCCGGCAAGCAGGGCCGCCGGCTCGGCGAGTGCGGTTGCACTCGCCACGTAGTGCGCGGGCGGCGCTGCGGAGACGAGGGCGGCGGCAGCGGCGGCGGGCGTGGCGTGCGCCGTGGGCGCGGCGTCCGGCACCACCGCCGAGGCGGGAATCGGTGCCGGTCGTGGCACCTCCTCGCGCGAGGCCGGCGCGTCCGCCGCCGCATGCGCGGTGGCCGGCGCGGGTGTCGCCGTCGTGGACTCTCCTCCGGCCCGGGAGGGCGGCGGCGCGGCGGCGGCGGCCGGTGCGGGCGGCGGCGACGCGACCGCGACAACGGGGAGATCGCGCGTATCGAGAGCCGGCGTGGCGCTGGTTGCGCTGGGGTTGGCCGGAACCGCGGCAGCCTCGCTCCGCCGTGCGCGCGATGCCTCGCGGGCCGGCTCCGGTGCGCGGGCGCTCTTGGAGGGCGCCGGCGCCGTCGGGTCACTGTCGTCCACCGTCGCGTCGTCCCGCGCGGGTGCCGGCAGCGATGGAGGCGCGAGCGTGGCCTGCGCGGCGACGCATGCATTTGTCTGCACGGCCGGCGTTGACTGCGAAGGACTGACAGTCGCGACCGTCCGAGCGGCAGCCGGGTCCGCCGTGTCCGTCGGCGGCGACCGGACCACGTCAACAATCTGCGTGGTGCTCGCGGCACTCAGGAGGCTCGCGAGCCGCGCTGCGAATCTCTGCACGCCCGCCCGCGGTGCAGCCGCCCGCTCGGTCACGGCCGACGCTGGTGCGGGTTTGGATGTGGCGGTCAGGCGTTGTGAGATCTCGGGCGCCATGGGGACCATGCGGTGACGGCCGCGGCGCTGCAAGCCGCGGGCCAGCATCGCAGGCGCGTGGCCCCGCCCACCGCCGCGGCGCGCACGGCACGACCTGCCGGCCGACCGGGTCGCGCCCGGCAACTCCTGCCGGGTCGCCAAGGCCAGAGCGCGTGATTCCGCGCGGCAGGCACTGGCACGCTTCGTGCTGCCTCGCTGCGTCGGCACGAGCATTCTCGCAGGAGCCCACCATGTCGCTCTTTGGCGCCCTGGACACCGCGATCAGCGGGCTGACCAGCCAGTCGGCCGCGTTCGGCAACATCAGCGACAACATCGCGAACAGCCAGACCGTCGGCTACAAGCGCGTGGACACGAGTTTCCAGGACTACCTGACCACCAGCACGGCGACCGACAACGAGCCGGGCTCCGTGGTCGCGACCCCGCAATACGTCAACACGGTGCAGGGGACGATCTCGCAGACCGACAACTCGCTGGCGCTCGCGATCTCCGGCCAGGGCTTCTTCGCCGTGAGCGAGGCGGAGGACCAGACGACCACCGGCCCCGTGTTCTCCGTGCAGCCGTACTACACGCGCGCCGGCGACTTTCAGCTCGACAAGAGCGGCTACCTGGTCAACTCGGCCGGCGACTACCTCAACGGCTGGCCGGTGCTCTCGGACGGCACCGTCGACAACAACACGCTGGCGCCGATTCAGGTGAGCGAGACGGAATACAGCCCGGTCGCGACCGGCAATGTCACGCTGTCCGCCAATCTCCCGCCCGCCGGCAGCACCGACCCCACCACCGGCGACGAAGTGCCGATCACGTCCAACGTCAGCATCTACGACGCGGAGGGACAGTCGCATCAGCTCACGCTGAACTTCCTCTCGTCCGGGGCGGACAGCAACGACTGGACAGTCACCGTCACCGACGATGCCGGCGCCACCATCGGTACCGGTACGCTGACCTATGCCGCCAACGGCACGCTCGCCTCGGTCACGCAGGGCGGGACCACCACGTCCACCGCGGGCGCACCGGCCACGCTGACGCTGGACACCAACTATCCCACCACCAGCGGGATGCAGACCGTCGATCTCAATCTCGGCACCATCGGCGGCACCAGCGGTCTCACGCAATATGCGGGCGACAGCTACAGCCTGCGCGGCATCAGCCAGGACGGCGTGCCGCCGGGCAACTTCTCCTCCATCACCACGACCACCGCCGGCGATGTGGTCGTGAACTACGACAACGGCCAGTCGCGCACGATCGCCCAGGTGCCCATCGTCACCTTCAACGCCGCCGACCAGCTCCAGCGGCAGAACGGCTCCGCGTTCACCGCCACCGTCGCCTCGGGCCCGGCACTGGCCCAGGCGGCCGGCACCAACGGCGCGGGGTCGCTGGTGACCAATTCCGTCGAGCAATCGAATGTCGACATCGCGACCGAGTTCAGCAACCTGATCGTCGCCCAGCAGGCCTATTCGGCGAACGCGAAGATGGTGACGACGGCGAGCGACATGATGCAGACCACGATCGACATGAAGCGCTAGGGCCATGAGCCTGAGCACGGCGCTGTCGATCGCCGGCACCGAGATCGGCAATATCAACGCCCAGTTCTCGCTGATCGGCCACAACATCGCCAACGCCAACACCGCCGACTACGCGGTCGAGGATGTCAGCCAGCAGAGCGTCGCCTCGCTCGGCACCGGCCTCGGCGCGCGTGAGGGCGTGGTCACGCGCAGCATCGACAGTGCGCTGCAGGCCGGCGTGTTCGCGCAGAACGGCACCGTCGCCGCGCTGCAAACCCAGCAGACGGCGCTGCAGAAGATCGACGCGGTGGTGGGTGCCACCGGCAGCGGCACGGATATCGGCAGCCTGCTCGGCAATCTGCAGAATGCGTTCTCGACGCTGGCCACCGACCCGAGTGTCGCCACCCAGCAGAGCGCGGTCGTCGCTGCCGCAGGCGCGCTGGCGCAGCAGATCAACGCCGTCAGCGGTGCGATCGGCGATGCCAGGCAATCGGCGCAGAATGCAATCGCGTCGGGCGTGCAGACCCTCAACACGGCGCTCGCCACCATCGGCACGCTCAGCAAGCAGATCATGGTCGCGCGGGCCGCCGGGCAGAGCACCGCCGACCTGGAGAATCAGCGCGACGCGGCGGAGGACCAGGTGAGCGGCCTGGTCCTGGCGACGTTCATCCAGCAGCCGGACGGCAACGTGCTCGTGGCCACGGCCGGCGGCCTGCTGCTGCCCACCGACGGCACGCCCCTCGTGACGTCGGATGCCGCCATCGGCGCGGCGAGCTATGCGGGCGGCGGCGGCATTCCGGCGATCACGCTGGGCGGCACCGATGTGACGGCGCAGCTCAGCGGCGGGCAGATCGGTGGCGAGATCACGCTGCGCGACCAGACGCTGCCGACGCTGCAAGCCAATCTGGACGAATTCTCGGAAACGCTCAGCACGCGGTTCGCGAGCCAGGGGCTCACGCTGTTCACGGACAGCAGCGGCAGCGTGCCGAGCGGCGGCGGCATGCCGGTGCAGTCCGGCTATGTCGGATACGCGAGCGAGATCCAGGTCAATCCGGCGGTCGCGGCCGATCCCTCGCTGGTGCGCGACGGCACGAACACGGTCGCCGGCTCGCCCACCGGCGCGTCCGCCTTCACCCCCAACCCGGCCGGCGGCCCGGCGGGCTTCACCACCCTGATCAGTCGCGTGCTCACCTACACGTTCGGCGCCGATGTGCAGGATGGCGTGGCGCAGCCCGCCGCGAACGTGAGCGGGCTCGGCGTCACCGGCACACTCAGTGCCGGATTTTCCACGCCGGGCGATCTCGCCGGCTTCGCCGCCGCGATGACCGGCAACGAGGCACAGACCAGTGCGGCCGTCACCAGCCGGCTCGACACCGAGCAGAGCCTGCAGTCGACGCTGCAGTCCAAGCTCTCGGCGTCCAGCTCGGTGAGCGTCGACGCGGAGATGGCGACGATGATCCAGTTGCAGAATGCGTACGGCGCGAATGCGCGCGTGCTCTCGACCGTGCAGGCGATGTGGACCACGCTCGACCAGGCGGTGCAATGAGCGCGATCACCGGCGCCGGCGAGTACGGCGCGTTCGGCGGCGACATCGCGGGCGTGCTGGTGGGCGACGCTGCACACGTCAAGCAGAATCTCAACACGCTGCTGCAGCAGGCAGGCGACGGCTACGTCGCCGACACCTTTGCCGGGCTGGGTAGCGGCATCGCCACCGCCGTATCGCTCGGCCCGCAACTCGCCAACCTGCAAACCTGGCAGAACGACATCTCGGCCGCGTCTTCGAACATGACGGTGGCGCAGAACGCACTGAGCCAGATCAGCTCGATCGCCAGCAATTTCTATGCACAAACCGCGAACCTCAATGGCCTTGATCCCTCCGAGGTAGACAGCGTCGCCGCCTCCGCGCGCTCGGCGCTGCAGCAGGTCGCGGCGCTGCTCGACACGACCGACGGCGGCGACTACGTCTTCTCCGGCCAGGACAGTTCCAACCCGGCGGTACCCGATCCCGACAGCATCACCAGCTCCGGGTTCTTTACCCAGATCCAGACCGCGGTACAGGCGCTCGGCACCAGCGGCGCGACGGCGACGATCGCCTCCACGCTCGCAATCGCCAGCTCGAACGTCGCCGGTACCTCACCCTTCTCCGCGACACTCTCGCAACCCGCCGCGGTGCTCGCGGGCTTGCGCACCTCGGTCGCGACCGGCCAGGGGCAGAGCGTGCCGACCTCCATCCTGGCCAGCACGAACGCCGATATCGCTTCGACCGGCGACTCCACCACCGGTTCCTATATCCGCGACATCCTGCGCGGGCTGGCAACCGTCGGGTCGATGAGCAGTTCGCAGGTCAGTGACGCGGGATTCGACGCGCTGGTGCAGGACACGCATACCAGCCTCGGCGACGCGATCACGGCGCTCAACGCCGATGCCGGGGTGATGGGCGATCGGCAAACCGCCCTGCAGACCGCGCAGACCACGCTCGGCGACCAGGCGACCGCGCTGCAATCCCAGCTTTCCGATGCGCAGGACGTCGACATGGCGCAGACGCTGTCGCGCCTCACGCAGACCCAGACGCAACTGCAGGCGTCCTATCAGATCCTCAGCGGGCTCACCTCGACGTCACTGGTTAAATACCTGAGCCCGTCGTCGGTCTGAAGTGCCGTGCTTCATCCTCCCTTAAGGAACCTGCGGCAAGCTCGAACGAAGCCCACCAAAAGCAGGCGGGCCCGTGACCCGTCTGTGCAACAAGGAAAACGGCGATGCCCCTGAACTCGGTCAATACCGATATCGACGCCAGTATCGCGCTGCAATCGCTCAACCTCACGGAGACGCAGCTCGCGGCGACCCAGAAGCAGATCTCCACCGGCTACCGCGTCGCCGACGCCACCGATGACGGCGCCGCGTACGCCGTGGCGCAGCGGGTGCGGTCCGACGTCGGCGCCCTGACCAGCGCGAACCAGCAGCTCGGCAATGTCGAGGGGCTGATCTCCACCACGCTCTCCGGGCTGACCGACGTCTCCAACACAATGAGCAGCGCGCGCGACGTGCTGGTCAAGCTGGCCGACGGCAACACCCAGGGCACGCAGCGCACACAGTATGTTCAGCAGTACCAGTCGCTGCTCGCCAACATCCAGACCTTCTTCCAGGACGCCGACTACAACGGCAAGACGCTGATCGGCAACATGTCCGGCAGCGCCGGCACCTTCGGCGGCGTCGCGGTCGTGCGCAACGAGGTGGGCGCCACGTACGGCATCGGCACCTTCGGCGGCTCTGCGTTCTACGGCTCCATCAACTTCACTTCCACGCAGCTCAACAGCGCGACGACAGTGGCCGGCCTGATCGGCACCGGCACTGGTGCCACGTTCATCAACATGGTGAACTCGCTGGGCAACGAGCTGAACACGTACGGCGCAGCGGCAAACTATGTCAGCAACCAGATCACCTACAACAGCGACAAGATGACGGCGATGCAGAACGGCCTCGGCGCGCTCGTCGACGCCAACCTGGCGCAGGAATCCGCGATGCTGACCTCGCTTCAGATCCGCCAGCAGCTCGGCACGCAGGCGCTGCAGATTGCCAACCAGGCGCCCAACAGCCTGCTTTCGCTGTTCCGCTGAGCGCGCCGCCGGCCGGCGGCGCGCCGGCCGGCGCTTCGGGCTCTGGGGGGCGTCCGCGCCCCGTTCGTTGGTTCGCGAGGGCGGATGTCCACGCTGGTTCTGGAATTGCGCCAGGGCGACACGATGATCGTCAATGGCGCGCCGATCCGTTTCCGTACGAAGTCGCGCATCGAGCTGACCGCGCGCGCGCGCTTCCTGTTCGGCAAGCAGATCATGGCGCCGGACGAAGCGGACACGCCGGCGCGACGGATCTATTTCGCCCTGCAGACAGCCTATATCGGCACCGACGAGGAGCGCGCGTGCGGCCTCGGCTCGGCGCGGGAGCTGATCGGGCAGTTCTCCGCCGCCACGACATCGGCCCTGGTGCGCGAGATCCTGGAGCGCGCGCTCGCGCTCGCCGAGGCCGATGACTGCTACCAGGCGCTGAAGCTCGCACGGCGCATCATCCGCCACGAAGACGCGGTGCTCGGTCCCGCACGCAGCGCGTGAGCGCACGGGCGCCACGCAAGGAGGTTGCAAAATGCACCAGGCCCTATGCACGCCCCAGGACGCCCTGAAGGCGTACGCGACGTCGGCGGCGGCGCGCAACCCGCGCGAGCGGGAGGCGGACGTCTTCCGCCAGGCCAACGCCATGCTGCGCCATGGTGAAAAGGCGGGTGGCGCCGCCCGTGTGCGCGCGCTTGCGGACAATGCGCGGCTGTGGACCGCCGTCATCAACCTCCTGCAAGACCCGGAGAATGCGCTGCCAGTACCGCTGCGCGCAGCGATTGTCTCGGTGGGGCTCGCGGTGCAGCGCGAGTCGCGCAGGGAGGCGCCTGACTTCGCCTTCCTGCTGGCGGTGAACGAGAACGTCGCCGCCGGACTCGCCTCGGCCTGAGGGCGGTTGCATGAGCGGCTCGGCCAGCGTCGTCTCGCTGTTCACCAACATCGCCGGCACCGGCGACCCGATCCTGAACGCGCTCTACGGCACCACGACCGGCGGCGGCAATCCGATCCAGGCGCTCCAGGTCGCCGCGCAGAACCAGCCGCAGGATGTCGCGGCCACCGCCGCCCAGCCCGCGGTCAGCCGCGACGTGGCCGCCTTCGAGCAGGCGGTGGCGAGCGCGAAGACGCCGGCCGATCTGCTGAACAACCCCACGGCCCTGAAGGTTCTGCTGACCGCCAACGGTCTCGGCGATCAGGCCGGCTACACCGCCCTCGCACAGAAGGCGCTGCTCTCCGATCCGTCGGATCCGAATTCGCTGGTCAACCAGCTCTCCGACACGAGCTGGAAGACCGTCGCGCAGACCTATCAGTTCGCGACCAAGGGGCTGTCAGTGCTCCAGGACCCGAAGGTGCTGAGCACGATCGCGGAAGGCTATGCCGAGGTGCAGTGGCGCCAGTCGCTCGATGCGACGACGCCGGGGCTTTCGAACGCGCTGACGTTTCGTTCGGAAGCATCGTCGATCACGTCGGTCGACCAGATTCTCGGCGATCCGATCATGCGCAGCGTGGTCACGACGGCGCTGGGCATTCCCGAGCAGATCGCCTTTCAGGACATCACCGCGCAGGAAAAGTCGATCACCTCGCAGATCGACATCGCGCGTTTCCAGGAACCGCAGTTCGTCACCAGCATCACCGACCAGTACCTGCTCGCGATGCAGCAGCAGAGCGCGAGCACGACGGCGCCGAGCATCGAGAGCCTCGCGGCCCAGGCGCAGGGGCTGATCGCCTAGCGCGTGCGCGGCAAAAGCGCCGCGCACGTCGGTCCAGGAGGGACATGATGAGTGCACTCATGCTGAACCGCGATGTCGACGACCTGCTGCGGCAGATCCGCGGGCTGGTCGCAGGCGGGCGGGTGGCGGCGGCGCGCCCGCTGCTGAGCGCGGTGCAGCGCCTCGCCGAACCCTCGCCGGAGATGTGGGAGATCGAGGCGCGGCTGCTGCTGCGCGAGGGGCGCGGGGCGGAGGCGTTCGCCGTGCTCGACCGGGCGCTGGCACTGCGGCCGGACTCGGTGTCGCTGCGGCTCTGCCGCGCCGGGGCACGCGCCGACGCGGGCGAGCTTGCGCTTGCGGCGGCAGACGCGGCCGACGCGGTGCTGCTCGCGCCCGGCGATGCCCCCGCCAAGGCGCTGCTCGGCGCAGTGCTGCTGGAACTCGGCCGGGCGGCGGATGCGCGTGCCTGCCTGGCCGAGGCGCTCCGCGCCGTGCCGCAGGACCTCGACACGCGGCTCGCGCTGGCGCGGGCTGAGGAGACGCTGGGCGACTGGCGGGCGGCGCTGGCCGTGTTGCAGGCGGGGATCGCGCTTGCGCCCGCGCGCATCGGCCTGCGCACGGCGGCGATCCTGCTGCTGGTCAAGCGCGAGGCGTTCGCCGAGGCGGTGGCGATGGCCACCACCGCCCGCGCCGACGGGGCGACCGATGCCTGCGTGCTCGGCCTGCTCGGCCACGCGCTCTCCAGCCTCGGCCGCCACGACGACGCCAGCGGCGCGTACGCCGAGGCGTTGAAGCTGGCGCCGGAGGACCCGTATGTGCGCCACCTCGTGGCCGCGGCCGGGCTGGTCCCCGATCTCGGCCGCGCCCCACCCGACTATGTGCGCGTGGTCTTCGACGGCTACGCCCCGCGCTTCGATGCGCATCTGATGGGGCTCGGCTACCGCATCCCCGGCCTCGTGCGCGCGGTCGTGGCAGCGGCGCCGGCGGCGGGGCCCGTGCTCGACCTCGGCTGCGGCACCGGGCTGATGGCGGTGGCACTCTCCGACCTGCCGCTGGGCCCGACCGTCGGCGTCGATCTGTCGCGCCGCATGCTGGCGGCCGCGGCACAGCGGGGTCTCTACGCCGAGCTGCATGAATGCGACATCGAGGCATTCCTCGCCGCCGAGCCACGCCGGTTCGCCCTGCTGCTGGCGGGCGATGTGTGCCCCTATTTCGGCGACCTCACGCCCCTGCTGCGCGGCGCGGCGGCGCGGCTGGAAGCGGGCGGCCGATTCGTCTTCTCGGCCGAGGCGCTTGCCGACGCGACGCCGGACGCGCGCGGCTGGCAGCTCGGCAAGCAGGGGCGCTATCGCCACGGCGCGGGGCACATCCTCGCCGCGGCGGCGGCGGCCGGCCTGACCGTCGAGGAGCTGCGGCCCGAGGTGGTGCGCTACGAGGGTGAGGCCCCGGTTCCCGGGTTGCTCGCGGTGCTGCGGAGCGCGGCCCGATGAGCCGGCCGGCACAGACCGCGCTGGAGCGCCTGCATGCCGGCGATCGGCGCGGCGCCCTCGCCGCCCTTCCCGACCCCGCGGGGGCGGAGGAGCACGCCGTCGCCGGCATGGTGCATCTGGCAACCGGCGACTGGGCGGCGGCGCGCGCGGCGCTGGCGACGGCGCTGGGGCTGGGGGAGGCCGGCCCGGCGACACTGCTGAACCTGGCCCTGGCCGAGGATCGGCTGGGCGCGGATGGGCGCGCGCGGATGCGTGCCGTCGCCGCGCTGTGGCCGCAATGGGACGAGCCGCGACTGCGGCTGGCCGAGAGCTTCCGGCGGGCGGGCGACGAGTCCGCCGCGCTCGCGGAATACGTGCGCACGCTCGCGCTCAACGCGGACCGGGCCGAGGCGCTGCTGGGCGCCGCGGTGCTGCATCTCGGCCGCGAGGACGCGGCGCCGGCGCTGACGCTGCTGCTGCGTCTGTGCGCCCTCGCGCCCGACCAGGCCGAGGCGTGGGACGCGCTCGGCATCGCCCGGCGCCAGACCGGCGACCCGGCGGCGGCCGAGGCGGCGTTCGCGATGGCCCAGCGTCTGCGCCCGGCGCAGGTTTCCTTCGCCCTGCGCCGCGGCGACGCCGCCTGTGCGGCGGGGGGCGGCGAGCGGGAGCTCGCGCGGCTGGAGGAAGCCTGCGCGCGCGACCCGCTCGACATCGTGCAGATGACCGCGCGCGGCGCGCTGCTGCATCGGCTCGGCCGGCTGGATGCGGCGGCGGACGTGCTGGGTGCGGCGGCCGCGCTCGCGCCCGATGCGCCCGAACCTGCCGCGGCACTTGCCGCCTGTCTCGTGCAGGCGAACCGGATGAGCCTCGCGGTGCCGGCGCTGCGGCGGGCGGCGGCGCTGGCGCCGGACGACGTCATCCTGCAGAACAACCTCGCCGTCGCGCTCACCCGCATCCACAGCTACCGCGAGGCGCGCGAGCTGCTCGACGGGCTGATCGCCGCGCACGGCGCGCGGGCGCCGTTCCTCTGCAACCTCGCCAACGCGCTGGTCTGCCTCGGCCTGCAGGACGAGGGCGTGGAGGTGGCGCGACGCGCGACGGAGCGGGCGCCGGGCATGCACCTCGCCTGGCGCACGCTTGCCGGCGCCCTCACCTATGCCGGCGGCGCATCCGCGGGCACGCTGCGCGCGCTCGCCGAGCGGGCGGCGGCGACCCTGCCGCGCGGCCACGCCGCCGCGCCGGTCGCCCGTGACCCGGAGCGGCGGCTGCGGCTCGGGCTGCTCTCCGCCACCCTGAAGACGCATCCCGTGGGCTGGCTCACCGTCGCCGGATTCGAGACGCTCGACCCGCGCGCGTTCGAGATCGTCTGCCTGGGGCAGGAGCCGGGCGGCGACGCGCTGCAACGGCGCTTCGCCGCCATCGCCGCCGGGTGGCACGTCGTCACCGGCAAGCCGGCCGAGGAGGTCGCGGCGAGCATCCGAGACCGCGGCATCGACGTGCTGATCGACCTCAGCGGCTGGGGCGACCAGGGCATGCTGGCCGCGTGCGCCGAGCGCCCCGCCCCTTTGCAGGTCAAGTGGGTCGGCATGCAGGCGCACACCACCGGCATGCCGGAGATCGACCTCTTCCTCACCGACCGGTGGGAGACGCCAGCGGGCTTCGAGCCGTTCTACACCGAGCGCCTGCTGCGCATGCCGGACGGCTACGTGGTCTATAGCCCGCCGCCGGACGCGCCCCACCCCGGGCCGCTCCCGGCCGCGACGGGGCGCGGGATCACCTTCGGCTGCCTGAACAACCTCGCCAAGATCACGCCGCGCGTCATCGCCACCTGGGCCGCCATCCTGCGGCGCGTGCCGGATGCACGCCTGCTGCTGAAGGCGCACCAGTTCTCCGACGCGCCCACGGCCGAGCGCATCCGCGCCGCGTTCGCCGCGCACGGCATCGACGCGGCGCGGCTGGAACTGCGCGGCAGCAGCAGCCTGCGCGACCAGCTCGCCCAGCACCGCGCGATCGACATCGTGCTCGACCCGTTCCCGTACACGGGCGGGCTCACGACCTGCGAGGCGCTGTGGATGGGCGTGCCGGTGCTGGCGCTGGCGGGCGAGAGCTTCGCCGGACGCCACTCCGCCAGCCATCTCAGCAATGCCGGCCTCGCCGACTGGATCGCCGCGGACACGGCGGAATATGTCGAGCGCGCGGTGGCCTGGGCCGCCGACCGACCGGCGCTGGCGCGGCTGCGCGCGGGACTGCGCGAGCGCGTGGCGGCGAGCCCGCTCTGCGACGCGCCGCGTTTCGGGCGCCACCTGGGCGCCGCGCTGCGCGGCGCGTGGCGCGAGGCATGCGCACGGCCATGAGCGCCGCGCCGCCGCTCGTCGACGTGAACCTGTTCGTGCACAACGGTGCCGCCACGATCGCCGCCGCGATCGAGAGCGTGCTGTCGCAGACCTGGCCCGCGCTGCGGCTGACGGTGATCGACAACGCCTCCACCGACGCGACGGTCGCGATCGCGCGCGAATACTGTGCGACGGAGCCGCGCATGCGGCTGCACGCCGCGCGGCAGAATGCCGGCGCGGTCGCCAATCTCCAGCGCGCGCTCAGCGCCGGCGACGCCGACTTCGTGCTGCCGAAGACCGCCGACGACGTTTTGGCGCCGGGCTTCATTGCGCGCGTGATGGAGGTGATGCTGGCCGAGCCGCACTGCGCGATGTGCCACGCGGGCGGGCTCGTGTTCACCGGCGCCGGCACGGTGCGCGGCATCTACCCCGAGTCGCACCGCCTGCACGCGGTCGGCGACGATCCGGTCGCGCGCGCCTGCACCGTGATGGAGCACTATGCGAGCGCGCCGAGCTTCTGGGGCGTCTATCGCCGCGACGCGCTCGAACGCCTCGCACCGCTGCGCTACACGTCGGGCTACGATCACGTCATGCTCGCGGAGCTCGCGCTGTATGGCGAGATCCGGCACGTGCCCGACCTGCTCTATCTGCGCCGCGATCCCGGCAAGCCGGTGCTGCAGATCGCCCGTGCCTCCACCGAGGCGGCGCAGCGCGGGCTGCCGCTCGACAACGCGCTGACCGATCTGCGCTGGATGACGCCGCGCATCGCCAATGCCTACGCGCATGTGGACCTGTTCGCGGTGGCACGCCTCGACCTCGCGCAGCGCACCGCGCTGATGGAGGCGGCGCCGCGCATCTTCCGCGCCCGCTGGCTGCCGGGGCTGCGGCAGGAGGCGGCGGGGTTCCTGCGCGCCCTGCCCGCGCTCGCGGCCGAAGCGGCGCGGCTGCCCCCCGCCTTCGCCGCATGGCGGCGGCAGCGGATCGCGGAGGTGCTGACGGCGATCGAGGCGATCGTGCCGGAAGCCGACGCCGCGGCGCACCGCGCGCTCGCGGCGTGAACCGGTCTCAGTAGCCGCGCGCGAGATCGACCCGGTTCGGCAGCGCATCGCCCGCCCGCCACGCGCGCAGGTTGGCGAATAGTATGGCAAGGCTGCGGGCCGAATAGGTCGCCGGGTCGTCGCAGGAGATGTGCGGCGTCACGATCAGGTTCGGCGTGGTCCAGAGCGGATGGCCGTCCGGCAGCGGCTCGGGTGTCACCACGTCGAGCACCGCGCCGGACAGCCGCCCCTGCGCCAGCGCCTCGCGCAGCGCGTCCTGTTCGAGCAGTTCGCCGCGCCCGATATTCACCAGCCCCGCATGCGCCGGCAGCAGGCCGAGCCGCCGGCGGTCGAGCAGGTGATGCGTCGCCGGTGTCAGCGGGCAGGCCAAGACCAGGATGTCGGCCTGTGGCAACAGCGCGTCGATCGCACTGGCCGGCGCGATGGCGTCGAAGTCGGGGTGCCGCCGGCCGGTGGTGTTGACGCCGGTGGTGCGGACGCCCAACGCCCGCAGCGCCCGCGCGCCGGCGCTGCCCAGGTCGCCGGTGCCGATGACGAGCGCATGCCGCCCGGCGAGGGTCGCGGCGTGGATCGGCTGCCACCGGCCGGCATGCTGCGCGCCCGCCAGCGCGGGGAGCCGCGCAGCCAGCATCAGCGCCGCCATGGCCACGTATTCCCCCGCCTTCGGCCCATGCGTGCCGCGGTTGTTGAGCAGCACGGCGCCCGCGGGCAGCCAGTCGAACGGAGCGATGGCGTCCACGCCGGCCGCGTTGAGGAACACGAGCTTCAGCCGCGGCGCAACCAGCGGACGCAGCCGCCGCAGCGCCGCCGGCGGCGCCACCAGCAGTTCCATCGCGTCGCGAGCGGCCGCGAACCCGTCCACGTCGGCGGCGAAGCTGACCGCGTGCGGCGGCTCGTCCGCCGCCGCCGCCCGCCACTGCGGCTCCGTGATTGCGAAGGCCGGATCGGCCGGGTCGTTCTGGACATGGACGCGCACGGCGTCAGCCCATCAGGAACCACAGCCGGAACAGCAGCCCCTCGCTCCACGCCCGCCGCCGCAGCCCGCCGTCGCGCAGCGCGGCGAGCCGGGGCCGCATGCCGCCGGCCAGCGCCTGTTGCAGCATCGCGATCTCGCCGCGCGCGGCCGGCGTCAGCACCTCGCCATGCGCCGCGAGCGCGTCGAGGTGGCGCCGGAAGTCGGCCATGAACGGTGCCGGGCCGCGGCGGATCGCCGCCAGCGCCCGGCGCGGCCAGGACCCGGGTGCGCCCACCACGTTGCCGCCGTGCTGGCGATACAGGATCACCGGCTCCGCATCGGTCAGCACGCGCCCGCCCGCGGCCGCAACGAGCAGGTAGCACCACCAGTCATGCAGGGCGCCGGAGGGCGGCCGGCTCGCCGCCACCAGCAGGGCCGCGGCGCGGTTCAGCAGCACGGTGCAGCCGGTCGCGATGTTCTGCGTCAGGGCTGCGGGAAACGCAGGCGCGGAGGGCAGCGGCGGCGAGAGGCCGATGCGGCGGAGCCGCCGATCCACCAGCACCTGCCGCGCGCAATACATCGCCGGCACGCTTCCCCCCACGTCGCGCAGGGCGGCCACGCCGCGGGCGAGCTTCTCCGGCAGCCAGACATCGTCCTGGTCGGCGAAGGCGGCGAAGTCGGCCGGCGCGAGTTGCGGCGCCGCCCGCCGCAGCAGCGCCATGAAACTGTCCAGCACGCCGAGCCGCCCGCCAGGCTCAACGACCTGCTCGCAGCCGCCGGCGTCGGCGAAGGCCTGCATGGTCGCGACGGTCGCGTCGCTCGACCCGTCGTCGCGCCACAGCAGCCGCCAGTCGGCATAGGTCTGGGCACGCAGGCTCGCCAGCATGTCGGCGAGGTAGCCGCCGCCGTTGTAGGTGGAGAGAAGGATGCTGACCTGGGCGGCGTCCACGATCATTGCACGATGGCAGCCACCGTCCGCGCGACACTCTCCTCCCAGGGCGGCAGCCGCACCCCGAACGTCGCCTCCAGCCGGCCGCAGTCGAGGCGCGAATCCGGCGGCCGGCGCGCCGGCGTCGGCCAGTCGGCGGTGGCGATCGCCGCCACCTGCGGCCGCCGCCGGCCATGGCGCGCCGCCGCCTCGAACACCGCGCAGGCGAGCCCGTACCACGTCGTCTCGCCGCTGCCCGCGGCGTGGTAGATGCCGGGGCGGTCGAACGGCTGGTCGGCGATCGCCAGGATCGCGGCCGCGAGGTCGGCCGCCGCGGTCGGACAGCCGCGCTGGTCGGCCACCACCCGCAGCCGCGCCGTGCGCTGCGCCGCGTTCAGCATGGTCAGCACAAAGTTCTTCCCCACCGGCGCATAGACCCAGGCGGTGCGCAGGATCACCGCGCGCGCGCCCGAGGCCAGCACCGCCTCTTCCCCCGCAAGCTTGCTCGCGCCGTATACGCCGGTCGGGCAGGTCGCGTCCTGCTCGACATAGGGTGCGCCCTTGCGCCCGTCGAATACGTAATCGGTCGAAATGTGAATAAGCGGCACGCCGGCCCGCGCGCACCAGCGGGCGAGGCTCGCCGGGCCGTCGCGATTGGCGCGCATCGCGGCGTCCGGCTCCCGCTCGGCCTGATCGACCCCGGTATAGGCGGCGGCGTTGATGACGAGGGCTGGCGCGGCGGCGTCCAGCAGGGGCGCCAGCGTCTCCGGGCGGTCGAAGTTGAACGCCGGCCGGCCGACGCAGCGCAGCGGCCGCGCCCCGGCCCCCTCGACGAGCGCCCGCGCGAGCTGCCCGCTGCCGCCGGTCACGAGGATCATACGCGGAACCAGATCCCGGCGGTGCTGAGCGGCGGCAGGCGTGCATCCTTGTCCGAGAGCACCGGCGGCCCGGCCGCGCTCGGCCAGGGCAGCGCCAGGTCGGGATCGTTCCAGATCACCCCGCGCTCGGCCGCCGGGTCATAGCCGGCCGTGACCTTGTAGAGCACGTCCGTGGCTGGCGCGAGCGTGCAGAACCCGTGCAGGAACCCGCCGGGAATCCAGAGCTGGCTGCCGTTCTCCGCACTCAGCTCGACCGCCACGTGCCGGCCGAAATGCGGCGAGCCGTGGCGGATGTCGACCGCGATGTCGGGGATCGCGCCGCGCAGGCAGCGCACCAGCTTGCCCTGCACACTGGGCGCCACCTGGCAATGCAGGCCGCGGATCGTTCCCGCCTGCACGGAGTGGCTCTGGTTGTCCTGCACGAACGGGCCGGCGACGCCGGCCTCGGCGAACCGCCCGATGTGGAACGTCTCGCTGAAATAGCCGCGCGGGTCGGCGTAGCGGCGCGGGGTGAGCAGAATCAGGTCGGGAATCGCGAGGCGCTCGACGTTCATCCCATCCCCTCCTTAGGCGTGCGCGCCGTCGGCGAGTTCCGCGAGCACCCGTCCGAGCTCGGTCTTGCCCAGCGCGCGGGCATGCGCGCGCAGCGCCGGCGCGTCGATCCAGGCCATGCGGAACGCGACCTCCTCCGGGCAGCCGACCAGCATGCCCTGGCGCGACTGGATGGTCTGCACGAAGGTCGCCGCCTGCAGCAGCGAATCCGGCGTGCCGGCATCGAGCCAGGCACACCCGCGCCCGAGCCGCTCGACGCTCAGGCTGCCCTGTTCGAGATAGACCCGGTTAAGGTCGGTGATCTCCAGCTCGCCACGCGCCGAGGGGCGCACCTGGGCGGCGATTTCGCAAACCCGCTCGTCATAGAAATAAAGCCCGATCACCGCCCAGTTCGACGGCGGCACCGCCGGTTTCTCCAGGATGTCCACCGCGCGCCCCTCGGCATCCATGCTGACCACGCCGTAGCGTTCGGGATCGCGGACCTGGTAGGCGAACACCGTCGCGCCGATCGGGCGCGCGGCCGCCGTGCGCAGCAGCATCGAGAGATGGTCGGCGAAGATCAGGTTGTCGCCGAGCACGAGCGCACACGGCTCGCCCGCGAGCCAGTCGCGCGCGATCAGGAACGCCTGCGCCAGCCCCTCCGGCCGCGGCTGCTCGGCATAGGCGAAGCGCACGCCGATCGCCGCGCCGTCGCCGAGCAGGCGGCGGAAGCTCGGCAGGTCGGCGGGGGTCGAGATCACCATGATGTCCCGGATGCCCGCGAGCATCAGCACGGACAGCGGATAGTAGATCATCGGCTTGTCATAGACGGGCAGAAGCTGTTTCGACGACGCAAGCGTCATCGGATGCAGCCGCGTGCCGGACCCGCCGGCCAGGATGATGCCCTTGCGCGTCACGCTGCCGCCTGCCCCAGCCGCTGCCCGGCGTAGCGGCCGCCGCGGATCGCCTGCCACCAGTCGCGCTTGCCGAGATACCAGTCGACGGTGCGGGCCAGTCCCGCCTCGAAATCGTGTGGCGCACGCCAGCCGAGCGCCGCCTCGCTCCGCGCGGGGTCGATCGCGTAGCGGAAATCGTGGCCCGGCCGGTCCGTCACGAAGCTGATCAGCCGCGAGCGCGGGCCGGCCGCATCCGGCAGGCGCGCGTCGAGGGCTGCGCAGATCGCACGCACCACGGCGAGGTTGCTGCGCGGCTGGCGGGCGCCGATGGCATAAGTGGCACCGGGCTCGCCGCGCGTCAGCACCAGCAGCAGCGCGGCCGCGTGGTCTTCGACGAAGATCCAGTCGCGCTCGTTGCTGCCGTCGCCATAGACCGGCAGCGTCCGGCCTTCCAGCGCGTTGAGCGTGACCAGCGGGATGAGCTTCTCGGGAAACTGCCAGGGCCCGTAGTTGTTGGTCGTGTTGCTGACGATCGTCGGCAGGCCGTAGGTGTGGTGCCACGCACGCACGAGATGGTCGGAGGCGGCCTTGCTCGCCGAATACGGGCTGCGCGGGTCGTAGGGCGTCGTCTCGGTGAACGGCGCATCGCCGGGGCCGAGGGCACCGAACACCTCGTCGGTGGAAACATGGTGGAAGCGGAACGCCGCGCGCCGCGGCGGCGGCAGCGCGGCCCAGTAGGCGCGCGCGGCTTCCAGCAGCACGCTCGTGCCGACGACGTTCGTCTGCACGAACGCCGCGGGCCCGTCGATGGAACGATCGACGTGGCTCTCCGCCGCCAGATGCATCACCGCGTCCGGCTCGAAGCGCGCGAAGACCTGCTGCATGGCGGCGGCATCGGCGATGTCGGCGCGGATCAGCGCGTGCCGCGGGTCCGCGCCCGCCTCCTCCAGCGCCTCCTCGCTCGCCGCGTAGGTGAGCTTGTCGACGTTCACGATGCTGTGTCCGGTAGTACGGATCACGTGGCGAATCACGGCGGAGCCGATGAAACCGCATCCGCCGGTCAGCAATATTCGCATGCGTTCCTCAACCGGTTAACCGCGCGTTTAGAAAAGCACTCTGCTACCTTGGCAGCACGGATCGGGACCGGCAATCCCCGCAATGGTTGGGCCGGGTCGGTCGATCGAGCATCGGCCGACATTGACATGGCAAGGCAACAAAGGCGGCGTATGATCCCCGGAATGAGCGACATGGTCGAGGCACGGCTTGCGGCGCTTCTGACGCCGGAGGTAACCGCCGTCGCCGCCGAGGCGGATTCGGGCGCGGAGTTCTTCTTCTATACCGGGCAGGACGCCGAGTCCGCCGCAATCGGCGTGGAAGTAACGTCCGGGCCGGAAATCACGCTCGTCGTTACCGACCCGGCCCGTCCGGCCGGCCGTATTCGCATACAGACCGGTGGCAACGGTCATCTTGTCTATATTGACAATCGCGGCTCGAACGGCAGCCTGCATGCCAATATTCGTCTCGCCGGCGGCGACTCGGCCGTCGTCTTCAATGACATTGGCGCGGGCTATGTCGGCCTCGGCGACGTGTTCCTGCGTTCGGACGGGCAGTTCCTGTTCTGGGGCCGGGGCGCGACCGCGGTCGCGTGCAGCGTGGAGATCGAGGGCCGCGGACAGGGCGTCGTCGTCGGCGACGACGCGCTGATCTCGAACGGCGTGTGGATCCGCAATCACGACATGCACCCGCTGCACGATCTCGCCACCGGCGCGCGCATCGGCCGCCCGCCGGTCAACACCGTGCTGGAGCGGCATGTCTGGCTCGGGCAGGAATCGCTGCTGCTGGGCTGCGAGCGCATCGGCATGGGCACCGTGGTCGGCGCGCGCTCGCTCGTGAAGGGCCGCGTACCGCCGCGCGTAGCGGTCGCCGGCACGCCTGCGCGCGTGCTGCGTGAAGGTATCAGTTGGGGTCGTGACATGACCGGGATGACCGCCGCCGAGCGGCTCTCGATCGGCCTCCCGGCATGCGTCGACGCTTAGGATTCACGAGAAGCGGCCGGTGTTTGGTTGCAGAAGCGACGCGCCCTCACTAAGACGTGTGCACCGAGGCGCGGCGTGGCCGGGAGAGAGATTTGCAGTCGTCCGGATATTTTCCGCATTTGGATGTCCTGTTGCAGGCGATGCGCATCAGCCGGGACCGGCTCAACGGACGCTCGAAGGTCGCGATCGACGCCAAGCTGCTGCGCCGGATTCTGCAATGCGTGGCAATCCACCTGCCGTTCTCCGAAGAATTCTATCGCGGCACCTATCCCGACATCGCGCAGGCGGTGGCGGCGGGGCGCATCCCCGACCTGCACCGCCACTTCGTGGAGACCGGATTCTTCGAGGGGCGGCTGGGCGCGCCGCCGCCGGTGGACGAGGGCTTCTATCGCGGCCTTTACAAGGACGTTGCAGCGGCGATCGCGCGTGGCGATGTGAATTCGGGCGCCGAGCACTACGTGCGCTCCGGCGCCGCGGAGGGGCGGGTGCCGAGCGCCGACCTGAAGCCGGAGATCGACGGCTGGATGAGCGTGCTGCGCGTGGCGACGTTGAGCGAGACGTGACGGAGGCCGGCCGGGCATGCGCGACGAACTGAGACGGGTGCATCGCCTGCTCTGCGCGCGCTTCGTGGACGAGGCGGCGTTCCAGGCCGCCCTCGGCGCCGGGCGCGGCGACATCAGCACCGTCGCACGGTATCTCGCCCTTCCGGTCCTGAAACGCCCTGTTCTTTCTATTTATTTCGATCGCGATTTCTACTTCGCGTCCAACCCCGACGTGTTCGAACGGATGGACGACCCGCTGCTGCACTTCCTCACCGAAGGCTTCGCCGCGCTGCGTTCGCCGCACCCGCTGATCGACCTCGACTACATCGTGCGCGAGGACCCGGCGACGCTCGGCCAGCCGCCCGATCTTGGCGCGCTGCTCGATCTGCTCGAATACGACCTCGCCGCGCCCTCGCCCTATTTCGATCCCGGCTGGTACGCGGAGAGCCTTGCGCATACCGGCCCGCCGCGCGGGCAGTTGAGGCATTTCCTCACCGCGGGCCTCGCCGCGGGGCGGCGGCCGAACCGCTGGCTTGATCCCGAATGGTACGCCGCACAGCACGACGACGTGCCGAAGGACCGCTACGGCGCGCTGCGCCACTTCCTGCTGGTTGGCGACGCCCAGGGACGCGCGGCCGGCCCGACCTTCGACGGCAAGCTGTACCGCCGGCGCTATGTCGATGTCGCCGATGCCGGCGTGCCGCCGCTGCGCCACTACCTGACCAACGGCCGGCGCGAAGGACGGCAGCTTCCCGTGGAGCGGCTGGCGCCGCTGCCGGGTCCGGCCGCGCCGGGTGCCGCCGTGCCGGTCGCCGCGGCGATGCCGATCGACCCGGCGCAGGCCGCGATCGACTACGCCGCGATGCGACGGCTGCTCGACGAGGAGCAGCAGGTGCGCAAGGACGCGATCGTGCCCACCGCGCCCACGCTGGCGGCGACCGGCGGCGACGGCGATCTCGCCGGGCTTGCGTTTCCTGCCGTGGCCGCGCCGATACTTTCGATCCTGATCCCGGCCTACGACGAGTTCGCGCACACGCTCGGCTGCCTCCACGCGATCGTCGCCGCCCCGCCGCCGGTGCCGTACGAGGTCGTGCTGGCCGACGATGCCTCGCCCGATCCGGCGATGGCGGGGTTCGCCACGGTGCCCAATCTGCTCCATGTGCGCCAGCCACGGAATGCCGGCTTCGTGCGCAATTGTAACGCCGCCTGGGCGCGCTGCCGCGGCGACTATGTGCTGCTGCTGAACAACGACGCGCGGGTGCTGCCAGACGCGATCGGGCGTCTGCTCGCCGCGCTGGAAGCGGACACGACGCTCGCCGCGGTCGGCCCGAAGCTCGTCTACCCCAACGGGCGGCTGCAGGAAGCCGGCTGCTTCATCCGTCCCAACGGCGAGGGCGCGATGGTCGGGCTGTTCGGCGACCCGAAGGAGCCCGGGTTCTGCCGCGACCGCGACGTGACCTACTGCTCCGGCGCCGCCCTGATGCTGCGCCGCGCGCCGGTGGGCGAGGTGCTGTTCGATGAAGCCTTCTATCCGGCCTATTGCGAGGACGCCGATCTCTGCCTGCGGCTGATCGACGCCGGCTGGCGCGTGCGCTACATCGCCGATGCGGTGGTCGTGCATTACCTCAGCGTGTCCACCAACCGACAGGCACCGGCGCGCAAGCTGCGCAACATCGCCCGCAACCAGCAGAAGCTTGCCGAACGCTGGGGCGAGCTGCTGGCACGGCTCGATCGCGTGCGGCCGATCGCGTTCTACCTGCCGCAGTTCCATACGACGCCGGAGAACGATTTCTGGTGGGGCGCCGGCTTCACCGAATGGACCAACGTGGTGCGCGCGCAGCCGAGCTACGCGGGACATTACCAGCCGCACCTGCCCGCCGATCTCGGCTTCTACGACCTGCGCACCGCCGACGCGCTGGCGCGGCAGGCGAGCCTCGCGCGGCGCTACGGGATCGAGGGATTCTGCGTCTACTACTACAATTTCGGCAGCGGCAGCCTGCTCGGCGCGCCGCTCGACGTGGTGCGCACCAATCCGACGATGCCATTCCATTGGTGCCTGTGCTGGGCAAACGAGAACTGGACCAAGCACTGGGACGGCGGCTCGCGCGAGATCCTGCTTGAGCAGAGCTATGATGGCGCGACACTGGACGCGATCATCGGCGATGCGATCGCGCAGGCCGCAGATCCGCGCTACCTGCGCGTCAACGGCCGGCCGCTGTTCCTGGTCTACCGGCCGCTGCGCCTGCCCGATCCGCCTGCCTTCGCCGCGGCGACGCGCGCCGCCTTCGTGCGCGCCGGGTTTCCGGGCGTGCATCTGGTGTATGTCGAGAGCATGGAAGCGGTGGACAAGCGCCTGCGCCCGGTCGATTTCGGCTTCGACGCCTGCGTGGAATTTCCCCCGCACGGCCGCGCCGCGCCGGCGGAGGCAGCGGCCGAGATCATCAAGCCGGACTGGAGCGGCTACCGCTACGACTACCCGCGCACGGTGCTGGCATTCTGCGGCCGCGAGTCGGTGCCGTACACACGCTATCCCGCAGTGTTCCCGAGCTGGGACAACACGCCGCGCCAGCCGCAGAACGGCACCAGCTTCGACGGCGCGACGCCGGAGGCGTTCCGCGTCTTCGTCGAGGAGAAGATCGAGGAAGTGCGCCAGTTCCTCATGGGCGACGAGCGGTTGCTGTTCGTCAACGCCTGGAACGAGTGGGCGGAAGGCGCGCATCTGGAACCCGATACCGGCTTCGGCCATCGCTGGCTGGAAGCCATGCGCGACGCGCTCGATGTCAAGGGCTGGCGCTGATGCCGGAACTCGATCAGGTCCCGGTCACGCTGATCGGCCACCCGTTCGCGCCGATCGGCATGGGCGAGCAGTTGCGCAGCCACATCGCCGCGTGTGCGCGGTTACAGATTCCCTTCGGCGTGCTCGACATCTTCCGCTACGCGCAGCGCGCCGATGCGGCGCATCACGCGCTGATCGACGCGCATGAGCGCACCGCGCCAGCCGGCGGCATCCGCGTCTTTCACGTCAACGGCGACGAGGTAGACGCGGTCATCGCCGCCTTCGAGCGGCGCGGCGGCGACTTCGCGGCCGGCCACAACGTGATTGTGCCCGCCTGGGAGCTGCCGACCTATCCCAAGCTCTGGGCGCAGCGCCTCGCGCGCTTCGACGAGGTCTGGGCGCTCTCCGGCTTCATCCAGGCAAGCCTGGCCGCAGCGGGCATCGCCAGCCACCTCGTCGGCCAGTCGGTGGAGACCGAGCCGGGCGTGCTGCTGCCGCGACGCGCCTTCGGCATCCGCGAATCCGCCTTCGTCCTGCTGCACTCTTTCGACCTGTCCTCCTACGCCACCCGCAAGAACCCGGAGGCGGTACTGACGCTGCTGCGCCGGTTGCGGCAGGCGGCGCCGTTCCTCGATGTCCAGCTCGTGCTGAAGGTGAAGGAGATCGAGAAGGACGCCGCCGCGTGGGCCGAGAGCTTCGCCACGGAAGCGACGGTGAAGATCATCGCCACCCCGCTCGACACGCTCGCCACGCGCAGCCTGCTTGCCGCCTGCGACTGCTTCGTGTCGCTGCATCGCGCCGAAGGGTTCGGACGCGGGTTGGGCGAGGCGATGGCACTGGGGCGGCTCGCGCTCGGCACCGGCTGGTCCGGCAATGTCGATTTCATGACCGAGGCGAATTCGCTGCTGGTGCGGCACACGCTGACCAAGGTGCCGGCCGACGCCTATCCGCACTGGCAAGGCCAGCACTGGGCCGAGCCCGACCTCGACCACGCAATGGCGCTGCTGCGCCCGGTGCTGCAGGACCCCGCACGCGGGCGGGCGATCGCGGCGCGCGGGCGGCGGGAGGTGCTGCGCGGGTTCGGCCATCGCGCCGTGGGCTTGCGCATTCTCGCCCGGTTGCAGGCGATCGCGGCCGAAAGCACCAAGCTTGCGGCGCCGCCTCTCACCAAGCCTCCGTCACTCGCCAAGCCGGCCGCGCGCCGCCGCCGGCTCGCCGCGCCCGCGTGAGCCCGTCCTACCAGCGCCGCCAGCCGTAGCCGCCATACCCGCCGTAGCCGCCGTAACCGAACCCTACGCCGATCCCGACCGTTGGCCCGTAGACGATCGGCGGCGGCGCGTAGACCACCGGGGGCGCATAGGCGACCGGCGGATAGGCATAGCCGTACGCCACGGGCGGCGCGCTGGGCATCGGCACCTGGTTGCCGGCGCCGGCCATGCACTGGGCATAGGTGACGTCGTAACGCTGCTGCGTGCCGGCGGCTGAAGCCTGGGCGTTGCCGGCCCCGATCGCCGAGCCGGCGACGAGGCCCGTGCCCGCGCCGATCGCCGCCCCCACGCCGGCCGCGCCGCCGGCGGCGCCGAACAACGCGCCCGCCGCGGCGCCGAGGGCGGTGCCGACCGCGGCGCTGCCGATCGCGCTCTGCGTCGCCGCCTGCCCCGGCGTCACGTTGCCCGTGGATGCCATGGCCGTCTGGCGGCAGCGCGCATCGTCGCCGACGAACTGCTGATAGGTTTTGCCAGGGCCGGGCATGGCCGCGAAGCTCGGCCCGGTCGGCGGGCCCACGGCGCAGCCGGCCACGCCGAGCAGACCGACGAGCACAAGGGGGACGGCAGGCCTCACCATCGGACGATCTCCACGCGCTCAGGGCGCCCTCTGTTGACAACGCAAAAAGGGCGAACGCGTGGCGCAGACAAGAGTGGCAGCGTCACGAAGGGTGACGGATCACGCGAGCAGGCTCGCCTCGATCCGCGCCCGCGTCATCGGCATGCCCCGCACCCGCGCGCCGAGCGCATGGGCGACCGCGTTGCCGATCGCCGCCGCGGTCGGCCCCATCGTCGCCTCGCCGAGCCCGAGCGGCGGATCGTCCGGCACCCCGAGCAGATCGACGTCGATCTCCGGGATTTCGGAGAAACGCAGGATGGGGTACTCGGCCCAGCTCAGCGAGCTGACGCCGGCGCCGCCCAGCATCACCTGCTCCTTCAGCGCCATGCTGGCCGCGTGCACGATCCCGCCTTCGAGCTGGTTGCGCGCCCCGTCCGGATTGATGACGCAGCCGCAATCGGCGGCGCACCAGATCCGCTCCAGCCGCACCTCGCGCTCCACCGCCACGGCGGCGACCACGGCAGCATAGGCGCTGCGGTTCTTGTAGCGCGCGAACCCGAGGCCGAGCCCGCGCCCGCTGCCGGCCGGTCCGCGCCCGGCCCACCCCGCCATCGCCGCCGCCCGTTCCAGCACCGCGCGGGCGCGGGGGTCGGTCAGCAGCGCCAGCCGGTAGGCAAGCGGGTCGGCCCCAGCGGCGTCGGCAAGCTCGTCGAGAAAGCTCTCGATCGCGAACACGTTCACGCCCGCCCCGAGCGCGCGGACCGAGGACGTGCGCAGCACGCCGCGCTCGACCAGGTGCAGCCGGATGAACGGTGCGCCCACGTCATAGAGCGGCACCGCGTTGCGCGTGGCGCTGCCGCCCAGCGCCGCCGGCGCCTCGAAGGCCGGCGGCAGCGGGGGCGCGTTCGGCATGGCGACGCGGCCGAGCGGGGGGGCGCCGCGCATCACGTGGCTGGGGCTCCAGATCTCCACCGCCCAGCCCGCCGGGCGTCCGGCCGCATCCAGCCCCGCCTCCAGCCGCACCGCCATGGCCGGGCCGAGCGGCTCGAAGCCGAACTCGTCCTCGCGCCGCCACTGCACGCGCACCGGCCGGCCGGGCCGGGCGAGGGCCAGCATCGCCGCATCCGCCGCCGCATCCTCGGCGCCCGCGGTGCCGAAGGTGCCGGCGCCGGGAACGTGGCGCAGCGTGATCGCCGCCTCCTCCAGCCCGGTCGCGGCGGCAAGCACGGCGCGCAGCGGGAACAGGCCGCGGGAATGCGTCCACACGGTCAGCCGCCCGTCGCGGAACGCGGCGAGGGCGCAGGAGGGGCCGACCGGCCCGTGGCTGACATAACCGCGCGTGTAGGTCGCGGCATGGCGCCCCTCCGCCGGCGCGGGCGGCGTGCCGATGAGGATCTCCGTGGCGGGGGCGGTGAACAGCGCCTCCGCCTGGCTCTCGGTGGAGGGAATCGCCGCGACACCTTCCCAGCGCGGCTTGGCGGCCTCCAGCGCGGCGGCGGCAACGGACTCGTCCTCGGCCAGCACGGCGGCGAAATCGCCGATCCGTACCCAGTCCGCGCCGCGCCGCGCGACCGCAGCCTCGTCAATCCCGGCCAGCCGCGCGCCGGGGCTGGGCTGGCGCAGCACCCGGGCATGCAGCACGCCGGCGGGCAGCAGGTCGTGCACGAAGGCGCCGGGAAACAGCCGCGCGGGCAGGTCGCGGCGCGGCAGGTCGCGCCCGACGACCCGGAAGGCCGCCGCCGGCTTGGGCGCGGCCGCCCCGGTCGCCTCGCGCGCCAGCGACACCAGCGGCGCGAGCGTCCACCAGCTCTGCCCGGTGGCCACCCCCGCGCGCAGCAGGGCGCCGTCCTCGACGGCCAGCTCGGCCGGCGCGCAGTTCAGGCGCCGCGCCGCCTCCGCCAGCAGCAACGCGCGCACCTCGGCACACGCCTGCCGCACCGCCGTGCCGCTCATCTCGATCGAAAGACTGGAGGAGGTCGAGCCTTCATCGGGCACGGCGTCGGTATCGCCGGTGACGAGGTCGACCCGGTTCGGCGCCACGTCGAGCTCCTCGGCGGCGATCTGGGTGACGGCGGTCGCGATCCCCTGCCCCAGCTCGATCTTGCCGATGCTGAGCCGCACCCGCCCCGGCGGCAGCGCGAGCCAGCGATCCAGCCGCGGCGTGTCGCGCAGGCTGCCGGGCAGGTCGGTCATGGTTCGAGCCCCCGCAGCATGCGCCCGGCCCGCTGCACGGCGCGGATCATGCGGTTATGCGCACCGCAGCGGCACAGATGCGGATCGAGCGCGGCCGCCACCTCGGCGCGCGAGGGATCGGCGTTGCGCGCCAGCAGCGCCGCCGCGGCGACCAGGATGCCCGAGAGGCAGTAGCCGCACTGCCCGGCCTGCTCCGCGAGGAAAGCGCGATGCAGCGGGTGCGGTGCTTGCGGCGACCCCAGCGCCTCGACCGTGGTGACCTCGCGCCCGGCGATCGCCGCGACCGGCGTGGTGCAGGCGTAAGCCGGCGCCCCGTCGATCAGCACGACGCACGCCCCGCACTGCTCGGTGCCGCAGCCATAGCGCGTGCCGGTGAGCCCGAGATGGTTGCGCAGCACGTCCAGCAGCGGCACATCAGGCGCCACCGCAAGCGCCGCGGCGGTCCCGTTGACGGTGACGTTCACCACCGGCCGAAGCCGTCGCTGACCTCACGGCCGATCACGCCCTTCAACCTCCGCTGCCGCCCGTCGCCCGATACCAGCGCATCGCGCCCTCGCGCAATGCCGTGCACCGGGAGCCATGGCTATCGCGGCGCGGGCCGCGTCATCGGTTCATCATCGGTCGAACGGGGTCCGCCGTGGCTGCCTAGGCAGTAAGCCGGCCGCGGAGTGTCGCATACTCCTGCTCCGAAAGCTTCCCTCTTGCCTTGAGGCTATCGAGCTTCTCGATCTCGTCGGCGACGCTGAAGCCGGCGATCTGGCGCAACTCATCCCGCGCCGCGCGCGCCCGGCTCTCGGCGCGCTCGGCCATGCCGCCACCCTGCGTCAGCAGGTAGGCAAAGATCCCGAGATAGGGCAGCAGGATCAGCAGCAGCACCCACAGGATCTTCCCCCCGCCGGAGACATCACGGCGACGGAACAGGTCCCCCGCGACGGTGATCAGCAGCCAGAACCACAGGACGAAAAAGAACACCGCCAGCACGTCGGCGAGGAAGTTTGCAAAGCTGAAGTCCGCTCCGAACAGCACGATATTCCCGCCTCTCCGTGATCGCGGCTTGCCGTACGACCTGCTGGGGCAATGGCAGCATGCAGAACGGATGTGCCAACAACGCTGATTCCAGCGTCATTGGCGCCCCGTTTCCGCAGCGGCATTTTAGCAACGCCGACGCTGCGCTGGGAACCGGCCGTCGGTCCCACACTGTTTCGTCCGTCCCATTTTTGATGATCCGCGTGCGACGATTTCCGTCACGCCGAGTTGACCCGCCCGCCGCATCGTGACGGCGCAGTTCCGTCCGGACCTGTCGGATAACACCACGATCCGGCGGCAAGACGCGGCATCGGTGTCAGCGGCCGCCGGTGAACCTGGAAGGCCACGTGAGCCGCAACATCACGCCCCGCGTCTGGATGTCGGCCGATGCGTACTACAACGTCGGCGGAGAAACGAGCATCGACGGAGCAGCCCAGGGGAACGCCGCGAATACGCTGCGGCTGGGCGCCGGCATGGGCGCGCAACTGTGGGCTGGCGGTAACATGGTGCTGAATGCCGAGTCCGTCGTCGCCAAGCCGGAAAGCGAGCCGAACGCGTGGAGCGTCCGGCTCACCCTCCGGCAGTTCTGGTAGGGGCGCGCCGCTCAGGACAACCGGGCGAAGCTCACGTCATCGTCGATGACGGCGTTCGGGCCGATCGGCACCTTCCGGGGGTTCGGCAGGTGCAGGCTGTGGAAGGTGATCTTGTCGCGCCACACTTTGCGCAGGAAGTCCTCGAACACGTTGATGGTGAGCTGCTCGCCCGGGCAGCGACGGTAGCCGAAGCCGAACGGCGCGAACCCGGCGTAGTCGCAGACCGGCAGCGGCTTGCCGTCGACCACGCCGAAGACGGTGCCGAATGCGCTGTTGGCCATGGCAGCGTTGCGGCCGTCGCTGACCTTCATCGTCGTGAGGTCGAAGGGGCACTTGGCGAACCCGATCTGCTTGCTCTTCGCCTCGTCCACCTGCGCGCTGGTCGGGACATCGCGATAGCGATCCGGGTCGAACTGCGACGGGTTGGTCCAATGCACCGGATCGAAGCTGGTGGAGGTGTGCGGCGAGACCATGAAGCCGCTCCGCTCCCACGGCAGACCGAAGCGCGCGGCCGGCGAGCCGCTGTCGCCGTAGTTGTCGGACGATCCCGACTGCCGCGCATCCGAAATCGCGGAGACGCTTCCGCCGTTCGGCGAAATCGTGCGAAACAGCTCCATGACGAACATCTCGAGCGGCGTATAGGGTGCGCCGTTCGCCGCGTCCGGGTCTCCCGCCATCGTCTTCTCAAAGGCAGCACGAACGCGGGAGTCGCCGCCGTCCTGGCTGAGGCGCGACATGATGCCGAAGATCGTGTTGCCCCACTGGCTGAGTGCCACGAAATTGTGGAAGCATTCGAAGACGACATCCTTCTTGGCGAAATGCGTGCCGTCACCGGCGTTCTTGAGCCAGTACCAGGCGATCGTCTTCTCCGGATCGGTGATGCGCCCGCGGGTGATGTCGTCCAGCCGCTCGTCGATCCAATCCTTGAGGAAGTCGAGAAGCGCGCGCACGGTCATGTAGTTGTCGTACACGATCGGCTGCGTCGGGTCCCCGAGGAGCGCGCCGTTGTGCTCGGCCGCATGCTCGCAGACCGTCTCGCGGTCCACGCTAGCGTCAGGACTCATTGCCTGAGCCAGAAGCTGAAGATGGCGGCGATGCAGATGGCGGAGAAGAAGGTGTGAGCGCACCGGTCGTATCGGGTGGCGACGCGGCGCCAGTCCTTGAGGCGGCCGAAGGCGTTCTCGATTTTGTGG
>JAFKFJ010000175.1 GCA_017307335.1 Alphaproteobacteria bacterium
CGCCCCCGCCACGCGCGCGGAAGACCCGATCACCTGGGCGGCGGTGAAGCGCCAGTTTCTCGACCGGCGGCTGGTGATCTTCGCTGCCTGCGTCGTGCTGTTCTTCGCCGCCAGCGCGGCGGTCGGGCCGGGCATCGCGGCGCGCGTCACGCAGCGGCGGCCGGATTTCGCAACGCTCGTGGTGGCGGCGACGATCCTGCTGCCGCAGGCGATCGTGGCGGCGATCTCGCCCTGGATCGGGCGGCGCGCGGAGCGCGCGGGGCGCCGGCCCCTGCTGCTGCTCGGCTGGGCGCTGGTGCCGCTGCAGGCGCTGACCTTCCTGATCCCCACCGGCCCGTTCCCGCTCGTGGTCTGCGCGCTGCTGAGCGCGGTCGGCGGCGCGATCTTCGGCGTGCTGATGCCGGTCGTCGCGGCCGACCTCACGCGGCGCAGCGGCGGCTTCAACCTGGCACTCGGCGCGCTCGGCGTCGCGGTCGCCGTCGGCGCGTCACTCAGCACGCTGCTCGCCGGCGCCGCCGTCGCCGCCTTCGGGGGCGCGGCCGCGGCGCTCGCGCTGGCGCTGCTCGGGCTCGGCGGCTTCCTGCTGCTCTGGGCCGGGATGCCGGAGACGCAGGCCCGCCCGGCGGAACGGCCGGGCTAGCGCGCGCACGCAGAGTGCCGACAATCGGGAATGGCGCCACCCTACGTGCCGAGTTGCGCCCGCAGAAACCGATGGACCGCGTCAGCCGCCCGCGCGAGGGCCGCCGGGTCGTATGCCAGAAGATGACCCATGTAGCGCCGGCCCGGCTGGAATTTCGGGTCGTCGAACTTGTGGTAGGCATCTGGGATCACGATCAGTCGCAGCGGCGCACTGGGGCTTTTGTGCCGTGTCACGCCGATGTCGCTCTGCTGCGCCACCATCCTGCGGCACGCTTCGACTGACGACCAGTCATCCAGCAGGCCATTCAGGACCAGGGTCGGAACGCTCACCGCGCCACTCCCGAAGCACAGCGGGTAGAACGCGACGGCCGCATGGAACAGCGTGCCAGCCGCTGCACCGCCTTGGCGCGGCTCCACATCGAACAGGGTAATCAGGCCGCCTTCCGAAAACCCCATCAGCGCCACGCGGGACGCCGTGACGAACGGATGCGCCCCCAGGAACCGCAGCGCGGCATACGCATCGAAGCCGCGGCCCGCCGGCGCGCCGCTGCGGCAGGAATTCGCGATGCCGCGGGGGCTGAAGCTGTCGACCGTGAGGCTGACATAGCCCCATGCCTGCAGACGCGCGCCCCAGTTGCGGTCAAGACCCGCCGCATCCCCGCCGCAGCCATGAAGCAGTACAACCGCGGCGAACGGCCCATCACCGGCCGGCCGTCGCAAATAGCCGAGCAGGTCGAGGGGCCGCGATTGTCCGGTGACCGCCGGGAAGTGGACGACATCGACCGAACCCGCGCCGGCGGCTGGGGCCGCAAGCAGAAAGACCGCCGCCAGCGCGATGTGGCCCGCGGCCGCCTGCAGAAGCCGGGTCCATGGTTTCCTCATGCGTCTCGGCCCTCCGCGCTTCAGCCCCATCCCGCTGCCGCTTGAAAAGGCGGTTGTCCAATTCTACCCGCGTCCGCGCCGAAAACATCGCTTTGCTCGGCGTGCACCACAGAGCAGAAATCACCACGACAGGGCGCAAGTATTGGCCGCCGCTGCTTGGGCCGCTTTCCAAGCAATAGAGAATGTGGCGGGAATGTGGCGCAGCCAATCCGGTTGCGCGTTGCGTGTTGTTGTGGGGTTTTCCATCGCACTGCCGATTTGGGGTTGACCGGTCGGGCGGAAGTTGCTCCGATCGGCGTGCGTTTGATGCGGTCCTATTGTCCGCCCGGTGCGTCTTTCTGACGCGGCCGAGGTGGATCTGTGTTCATCTGGCCAGGCACGCCCATCCGGCCCGGCCCAATGAGGAGCTGAGAGCAATGAACGCACCCTCCCGCCGGGCGCCGCCCGGCGTGCTCGTGGCCTCGCTGCTGCTCGCCGCCCCCCTTCTTGCCCTGCATCCCCGTCCCGCCGCCGCCGACCCATATGAGCGCGGCCATGCCGGGACCGACCCCGCGATCCGCGCCGCCGCCGCCGCCATCGACCTCTCCGCCGCGCGGGATGCGGCAGGGGAGAGCCCGCGGGGCACCGCGCATGGCCGGCATGGCCGCACCACCGCCTTCGTCGACGACGCCGGCCAGTGGCACCAGTCGGGCCTCGCGTCATGGTACGGCGGGTCGCGGTGGCAGGGGCATCGCACCGCCTCGGGCAGCCGCTACGACCAGGACGAGCTCACCGCCGCCCACGCGACGCTGCCGCTGGGCAGCCGGGTGCGGGTGGCGCTGCCCTCCGGGCGCTCGGTCGTGGTGATCATCAACGACCGGCCGGGAACGCATAGCCGCGTGATCGACCTCAGCCGGGGCGCCGCCGCGGCACTCGGAATTCTCAGTCGGGGCGTCGCTCCCGTCACGCTTTCCTTGCTTTGAGGCATCGCGCCGGCATCACGGCGTGACAGCCGCGTGAAAAGCGTTCCAAAGGTGCCAACGCGAATGCATTTTTGACGCTGCGCTGACTGTCTAGTGCGGCGGTTTGTGTATTCACAAACGCCGATGTTGCAGCAGTTGCACGACCATCCTGCGCTGCGCCTGCGTCCGCCCCCCTGGCGGGCACCACCCGGCTTACGCCTCCTGCTCCTGCATCACGGCATTCCGCGGCTGGCGGCCCTGGCCGGAGTGCTGCTCGACGAAGGGTTTTCCCTCGACGCCTTCGCCGATGTGGAGGAGGCGCGGGCCGCCGTCGATGGCCCCCACCCGCCCAGCGTCCTGCTCACCCCGCCCGGCGGGCGGCCGATGCCGGGGATGGTGTTCGCGCGTGAATGTCTCGCCGTACAGCCGCATCTGCGCGTGCTCTATCTCACGCCGCTGCCCTGGTCCGCCGCCGTGCCGCTGGTGGGCGGGGAGCGGATGCTGCGCGTCCCGTGCACGGTGGAGGAGCTGGCCGGGGCGCTGCGCGCGCCCGCCCCCGCGGACCGCGGCCGCCTTGATCGCGGTTCCGCCGGTCTCGCGCTGGGCGATCAGGGCCGGATGGCCGGTCAGGGCAGGATGGAGACCGGGACTGCGGGCAGCCGCCCGCTGGCTTGGCAGCGGGGGCTGGCATAGCTCAGCTCCGCCCCGGCGGGGTCAAGCCGGCCGCGTATGGTGAGCGCGAAGGGCGGCTTGCCGGGCGGCTGGATGTTCAGGGCGCCGCTCACGCTGCCATCCGGCGCCACCGTGCCCTTGATCACCAGAACGCCGTCGCCGGGCGCGAAGGCGAAGGTGGCGCCGTCGCGCACCAGGCTGGCCGGTATCGGCGCGCCACAGCCGGTGAGCGTGCCGTGATAGCGCGTCTGCTCGCTGAGCGCGGTGGAGCAGCCGGCCAGCAACAACAATCCGAGTCCAGCCGCCCCAATTCGGGCTCCAGCGTGAACGCGAACGCGTGCCTCACACAGCACGAACTGTTGAATCACGTCACGAACAAACGCAACGGCCAGGTTGAAGAATCGCTCATAGTGTTCGCCATCTGCTTGTAAACTGGCAATTTTCAGAGGTAACAAACCGTGTCTCCGTTGCCGCCCGCCCCGGCGTCCGCCCCCCCGCTGTGCGGCCTGTGCATCCTTCTGGTGGAGGATGACTTCGAGGTCCGCGAGGCCACCGAGAGCCTGTTGCAGGAGGAGGGCGCGTCCGTCCTCAGCGTGGACAGCGCCGAGCCGGCGCTGGCGTTGCTCGATGGCACGACGCCGCTCGGTCTCGTCATCAGCGACGTGGTGCTGGGCGGCCCGCTCTCCGGAATCGACGTGGCCGAGGCGGCGCGCCGCCGCCGCCCGGCGGTGCCGGTGCTGTTCGTGACCGGCTATGCCGCGCCGGCCGAGACGCTCGGCCGGCGCCTGCCCGTCGATGTTCCTTTGCTGCTCAAGCCGTTCCGACGCGCTACTCTTCTCGCTGCAGTAACGGCCACACTGAACGCCGCCTCCCGCCGCGTTCACGCCTGAGCGGCCCTGCCGCCCCGGCTTCGGTTGCTCACGCGCAACCGCTTGAACGAACACCACTATTTCAACGCCTTCCATTAAACGTGATGAACGTTCCGGTCCCCGTTCGTGCGCCAATAGGCTACCGTAAAGGGCAAGGAATGATTATCGACCAATGCGCATTCTCGTCGTGGAAGATGACCCGAACGTGCGTGCATCGCTCGCCGAGCTGCTCGCGGCGATGGGGCATGACGTCGTCGCGGTCGCCAGCTACGCCGCCGGGCTCACGCAGACATCGCGCGGCGGCTGGGATGTCGTGCTGACCGATGCCGTGCTTCCCGGCGGCAGCGGCATCGACCTCGCGCGCCACGCCGTCGGCGCCGGCATCCCCACCGTGATCTGCACCGGCAACCCGCAGGCCATGCACCAACTCGCCGGCAGCAACATCAGTTTCCTCCAAAAGCCGTTCACCGCCGAAGAACTCGAGCGGGCGATCGGTGCCGCGCATCCCTGA
>JAFKFJ010000176.1 GCA_017307335.1 Alphaproteobacteria bacterium
GTCATCGCCGGGTCGGTGCGGTTTGACTGCCAGGGACAGTTCCGCGACGAGCCCTGGGCCAGGGCGAGCTACGAGCCCTCCGCGCTGCCCCCCGGCGCGCTCGGTGCCATCACCCCGGCACTCAGCGAGGTCAACGCCGGCCGCATTCCGTATGCGCGCAGCGTGCCGCGGTTCTTTTCCGCCGCCAGCGATGCCGTAGTCACCACCGACCGTTTCGCGTTCGATGATTCCACGAACCACTACGGGCTGAAGGATCTCGGCCGTGCCTGCGACATGGGCGATGCAATGGTCGCGGACGCGGTGCACGGCATCCCCGGCCTCGCCTGGTACTCGATCCGCAACGCCTCCGACCCCCAGATCGCCAACCCCGCCGGCGACATGACGGAGGCCGCCCGCGCGGCGGCGTCGATCTACACCCGCTACGGCGGCCTCACGACGGCGGCGAGCCTGATCGGGACCTGGGCGATCATCCACGCGGCGGTGGGCCGCGCCGCGACGCGGGAACGGCGGCAGGGCGCCCCGCGCGCACGACGCGAACACGTGGCGCAGCTCTGAGGCCTGCCGGGCTTCCGGCACGCTGCGCGCTCGGCGATACTCGGCCTCTGACGGGCATGAAGAGCATCCGGACCGGGGGAGGCGCCGATGGCGTTCGCGTTCCTGCACTCCACGCAACAGGAAGCACCGATCTTGCTGCCGGCGATCGGGCTGGACCTGCGCGTGCGCGTTCCGCCCGACACCACCGGCGCCGCGCTGACCTCGATCGAGACCATCAATGCCCCCGGCTTCGGGCCGCCGCTGCACCGCCACCGCGAGACCGAAGTGTTCTACGTGCTCGAAGGCCGCTACCTGTTCGAGGTCGACGGCAAGCGGTTCACGGCCGAGACCGGCGACGTGGTGACGGCCCCCGGCGGGTCGGCGCACACCTTCGTCAACATCACCGACCGTCCCGCGCGGCAGTTCATCCAGATCATCCCCGGCCTCGACGCCGCCAGTTTCTTCCGCGGCCTCGCCGCGGTGATGCATGACGGCGTTCCGGATCGCGATGCGCTGAACGCGTTCGGCAAGGCGTGGGGCGTTGAGTTTCTCGGCCCGCCGCTCCACGCCGGGTGAGGAGCGGCGGGGCGGTCAGCCTCCGATCACCGCCACGCATTTGCGCATCACCGAGGGCAGCGCTTCGGCCGCCAGTTCGGCGCGCGGGCGCAGAAAGCCGTCGGCGGCGATGTCGGGAACGTCCGCCGCGAACAGCGCCAGCCGCAGCTCGAAATGGGTGAAGCCGTGCCGCACCTCGCCGGCCGCGCGCCAGGGCGCCGGCATCGGCGCGTGCGCGCGCCATTCGGCATCGTTCCAGGGCTGGGCCCGCCAGGGCGTTCCGGGAAGCTCCGTCATGCCGCCGAGCAGTCCGCGCGGGGGGCGGCGGCGCAGCAGCACCTGCCCCTGCCGGTCCACCAGCCAGAAATGCACGCCGTGGCGCAGCGGCCGCTCCGGCTTCGGCGCCTTGCGCGGCAGGTCGGCGGCGATGCCGCGACGCGATGCCGCGCAGCCGGCGCGCAGCGGGCAGAGCGCGCAGGCGGGCGCCGTGGGCGTGCAGATCGTGGCGCCGAGATCGAACAGCGCCTGGGCGAAGTCGCCGGGCCGGGCGCGAGCCTCCGGCGCCGTGCCGAACGCCTCCGCCGCCGCCACGATGGCGCCCTGGGCGGCGGGCAGCGGCGCCTCGATCGCCGCGAGCCGGGCGACAACGCGCGCTACGTTGCCGTCCACCGGCACCACCGGCTGGCCGAACGCGATCGCCGCCACCGCCGCCGCGGTGTAGGCGCCGATGCCCGGCAGCGCGCGCAGGCCGGCGGCATCGCGCGGAAACCCCCCGGCCGCCGCGACCGCGCGGGCGCAGGCGTGCAGGTTGCGGGCGCGGGCGTAGTAGCCGAGGCCGGCCCAGGCGGCGAGCACCGCCCCCTCCTCCGCCGCAGCCAGGGCGGCGAGGTTCGGAAAGAGGGTGAGGAAACGCTCGTAATAGGGTATGACGGCTGCGACCGTGGTCTGCTGCAGCATGATCTCGGCGAGCCAGACCCGGTACGGATCGGCGGCGGCGCCGGGTTCCGCGCGCCAGGGCAGGCGGCGGCGGTTGCGGTCGTACCAGGCGAGCAGCGCGGCGGCGGAGGGCACGGCACGGTATGGCGGGCGACGATCGGGCCGACAAGCGGGAGCACGACAAGCGGTTCGTCTATGGCCCGCGCGCGCTGGGCGCGGTGGTGCCCGCGGTGGTGCGCCCCGCCTTCCGCCGCCGGGCACCCGCGACCGCGCAGGTGCTCGCCGACTGGCCGGCGATCGTCGGCCCGGCGCTGGCGGCCGTCACCGTCCCCCGCCGCCTTGCGAGTGGCACGCTCACCATCGGCTGCGCCGGGCCGGTCGCGCTGGAACTCCAGCATCTCGCGGGCGCGCTGATCGAGCGCATCAACAGCCAGCTCGGCCGCCCCACCGTCACCCAGCTCCGCTTCGTCCAGCAATCCCTGCCCGCGCCGCCGGCGCCTGCGCCGCCACGCCCCGCCGCGGCGCCGCCGCGCCTGCAGCACCTGCCGGAAGGGCCGCTGCGCGAGGCGCTGGAGCGCCTGGGAGCGGCGGTCTTGACGGGCCGGACCGGCTGAGCACCCCTACGCCCGTCGCAGAACTCCAACGAGGCCCCCCATGCCCCTGCTTCGGCGCTCGCTCCTGCTCGCCCCGCTGCTCCTGCCCGCGCTCGCCTACGCCGCCGACGACCCGCGCATGGCAGAGCGCGCGGTGGGATCGGCCAAGGCGCCGGTCACGGTGCGCGAGTTCTTCTCCCTCACCTGCCCGCACTGCGCGCGCTTCGCCCGCGACACGCTGCCGGAGGTGCAGAAGCAGCTCATCGCCACCGGAAAGCTCCGCTACATCTATGAGGATTTTCCGCTCGACCGGGTGGCGCTGATGGCCGCCATGGTGGCGCGCGCGCTGCCGCCCGAGCGCTACGAGCCGTTCGTGCTGGCGCTGCTGGCGAGCCAGGATCGCTGGGCCTTCGCGCGCGGCGTGAACAACACCGAGGAAATCTTCAAGATGGCGGCGCTGGCGGGCATGTCGCGCGCCACCTTCGACGCCACGATCAACGACACCAAGCTGCGCGACGCGATCCTCGCCGAGCAGGACGCGGCGGAGAAGAAGTACCAGGTGAACGCGACGCCCACGTTCATCTTCACCGGCCCGGACGGAAAGGACCACCACGACTCGGGCGAGCTGACGTACGACGCGTTTGCCAAGGCGGTGGCGGAGGCTGCCGGCAGCACCGGCTGAACGACCCCGAGGAGGACGCTTGCCCGTCAGTTTCTCCCGCCTGCGCATCGCCGGCTTCAAGAGCTTCGCCGAGCCGACGGTGGTGGAGATCCGCGGCGGGCTGACCGGCATCGTCGGCCCCAACGGCTGCGGCAAGTCGAACGTCGTGGATGCGCTGCGATGGGCGATGGGCGAGGGTTCGGCGCGGGCGCTGCGCGGCTCGGAGATGGACGATGTCATCTTCGCCGGCACCGCCGCGCGCCCGAGCCGCAACCTGGCCGAGGTGACGCTGCTGCTGGAGGAGGTGCAGGGTGCGGCGCCGCCACCCTGGCACGAGACGCCGGAGATCGAGGTCACGCGCCGGATCGAGCGCGGCGTGGGCAGCCATTTCCGCGTCAACGGGCGCGAGGCGCGGGCGCGCGACGTGCAGAACCTGTTCGCCGACCTCGCCAGCGGTGCGCGCGCCTCCGCGATCATCGGCCAGGGCCGCATCACCGCCCTGGTCCCGGCGCGGCCGGAGGAGCGGCGGCTGATCCTGGAGGAAGCGGCCGGCATCACCGGCCTGCACGCCCGCCGCCATGAGGCCGAGCTGAAGCTGCGCGCTGCGGAGGCCAACCTGGGCCGCGCCGAGGACCTGAAAGGCCAGCTCGAAGCCCAGCACGAGGCGCTGAAGCGGCAGGCGCGGCAGGCGACGCGCTACCGCAACCTCTCCGGGCACGTGCGCACCGCCGAGGCGGAGCTGCTGGCGATCGGGCGGGCGCGGGCTGGGCTGGCGCGCGCCGCCGCCGCGGCGGCGCTGCATGCGGCGCGGACCGGGGCGGCGGAGGCGACCACCGCGGCGACCCGCGCCACGGCGGCGGCGACAGCGGCGGCGGCGCGGGTGCCGCCGCTGCGCTCGGCGGAGGCCGAGGCGCGGACGGTGCTGGAACGGCGCCGCCTGGGCCTCGAACAACTGGCCGCGGAGGCGGCGCGGGCCGAGGCGGCGCTGCGCGAGGCGGCGGCGCGCGTGGCGCAGGTGGAGCGCGACCAGGCCCACGCGACGCAGGCCGCCACCGATGCCCGGGCCGCCACCGAACGCCTCGCCGCCGAGGCGGCGCGCCTCGCGGCAGAGGACGCGGCGGCGCCGGCCGCGCACGCGGCGGCCGAGACCGAATTTCGGGCGGCTGCCGAGGCCGCCAGCGCCGCCGAGCGCGCGGCCAACGTGGCGACCGAGCGGGCCGCCGCGCTCGGC
>JAFKFJ010000209.1 GCA_017307335.1 Alphaproteobacteria bacterium
GGATCGGTCTCGCGCTGGTCGCGGTGGGTGCCGACCGCGCGCTGGTCGGGCCGATACGGCGGCTCGCGGCGATGGTCCAGGACTGGCGCAGCGGGGGCGCGTTCGACCCCGGGCCGCCCGGGCTGCTGCCGGTGGAACTGGCCCAGCTCGCCGCGTCCTTCGCCGCCGCCACGGCGGCCCTCGCCCAGCGCGAGGCGGAGCTGCGCGGCGCGGTGGCGCAGCAGGAGCTGCTGCTGCAGGAAATCCATCATCGGGTGAAGAACAACCTGCAGATCGTGGCGTCGCTGATGAACCTGCAGGCCAGCCGGATCCGGCTGCCGGAGGCGAAGCGGGAATTCGCCGCCGCCCGCGACCGCATCCGGGCGCTGGCCACGCTGCACCGGCACCTCTATGCCCATGGCGACCTGCAGACGATCAGCATGGATCGGTTCCTGCACGAGCTCTGCGACCAGCTCCTGCAGGCGATGGGCGAGGGCGGCGGACGCATCCGCCTCAGGATCGAGGCGAGCGCGCTGCAGATGAACTCGGACCAGGCGGTCCCGATCGCCCTGATCGTCACCGAGGCGGTGAGCAACGCGGCCAAATATGCGTTTCCCGGCGGGCGTTCCGGCCATATCCGGGTCTCGCTCACCGAGACCGGCACCCGGGCGCGGCTGGTGATCCAGGATGACGGCGTCGGGCTGCCTGCCGGCCCCTCGGAGACCGAGAGCGGCGTGCGCGACGGCATCGGCCTGCATCTGATCCGCGGCTTCGCCCGCCAGCTCGGCGCACAGCTCGCGGTCACGCAGGAGGGGGGCACGCGCTACCAGCTCGACCTGGAGCTGCGGCGCCATCGCGCCGAGCCGGAGGACCCCTCGCTCGCCGCCGACTGAGCCCGACTGAACGTTGCCGAGTGCAACTGGCGGCGGTGCGCGGCAGTGCGGGACTGGCAAAGCGCGGCACCTCTGCTACACCCGGCCGACGATGGATGCGACGAAGCAAGCCGCGCGCGGGTGGCTGGGGCAGCAGGCGCGGACGGCCAGACGCGACGCGCGTGGGGTGCTGGTCCTGGCGCTGGCTGCCACCGCCGCGGCGATCGCGCAGGCCTGGTGCGCCGCCGCCGCCCTGACCTCGGCGCTGGGCCGGGGCGGTATCGCGTGGCAGCCGCTGGCGGCGTTTGCGGCGCTGGCGGTGGTGCGGGCCGGTCTCGGCGTGGCGAGCGAGCGCGCTGCGGTCGCGGCGGGGGCGGCAGCCCGGCGGCGGCTGCGCACGGACGCGCTGCACCGCCTGCTCAGCGCCGGCCCGGCCTTGTTGCGCGAGCGCCATAGTGGCGAACTGGCCAGCATCGTTGTCGACCGGATCGAGGCGCTGGACGGATTCTTCGGCCGCTACATCCCGGCCGCGGCCCTCGCCTTCGCGGCGCCGGCGCTGGTACTGGCGGTGGTCCTGTGGCGGGATCCGGTCGCCGCCGCGATCTTCGCCGGCGCCGGCCTGCTGGTGCCGTTCGCAATGGCCCTCGCCGGACTCGGCGCCGCGGCCGCCGCCCGCCGCCAGTTCGAGGCGCTGGCGCGGCTGCAGACCCGCTTCCTCGACCGCGTGCGGGGCATCGCGACCATCGTCATGTATGGCCGCGCCGAGGATGAGGCGGTGGCCCTCGGCCAAGCCGCGACGGAGCTGCGGCGCCGCACCATGCGGGTGCTGCGGGTCGCCTTCCTCTCCTCCGCGGCGCTCGACCTCGCGACGGCGCTGGCGCTGATCCTGCTGGCGCTGCGTGGCGCGGCGGGGCGGGTGCCGCCCGGGCAGGCGCTGTTCGAGCTTCTGCTGGTGCCGGAGTTCTTCGCGCCGCTGCGGACCTTCGCCCTCGCCTACCAGGACCGGTTGCAGGCCCACGGCGCCGCCGGCCCGCTCGCGTCCCTGCCGCCGCCACCGCCGCCCGCGCCCGCGCTGCCGGTGCGCACGGTCGCGGCCCACGGCGTCGCGGTGGCGTTCGAGGATGTGCGCTTCACCTGGGACCCGGCGCGCGGACCGGCGCTGGATGGACTCAGTTTCCGCGTGCCCGCCGGCGAGACGCTGGTGCTGGCCGGGCCGTCCGGCGCGGGAAAGACGACGGTCCTGGAAGTGCTGCTCGGCTTCGTGCGGCCCGATGCCGGGCGGGTGACGCTCAACGGTGCCGACATCATCACCCTCGTGCCGCAGGCCTTGGCGCGGCTGACCGCCTGGATCGGCCAGCAGCCGGTGCTGTTCGCCGGCACGATCCGCGACAACATCCGCTTCGCGCGGCCCGAGGCGTCGGAGACCGAGCTGGTGGAGGCGGTGCGCTTCGCCCGCGTCGACGGGTTTGCCGCCGCGCTGCCCCGCGGGCTCGACACGCCGGTGGGCGAGGGCGGCTACGGGCTCTCCGGCGGGCAGGCGCAGCGGGTGGCGATCGCCCGGGCGTTTCTCAAGGACGCGCCGCTGCTGCTGCTGGACGAGCCGACCGCGCACCTCGATCCCGCGACCGAGGCCGAGGTGCTGGAGAGCCTGCGCCGTCTGACCCTCGGGCGCACCGTGATCCTGGCGAGCCATTCGGCAGCCGCGCATGCCTTCGGCGGGCGGCGGCTCGACCTGCGCGAGGGGCGCGCGGCGCCGGTGCGGGGGGTCGCCTGATGCGGGCCTTGGGACGCGTGCTGAAGCTCTGGGGAGCCCAGGCGGGATGGCTGGTGCTCGGCGTCGTCGTGTCGCTCGCCTCCCTCGCCACGGGGGTGGCGCTGATGGCGGTCTCGGGCGGCGCCGTCGGCGCCATCGTGACGGGGGGTGCGCTCGTCGGCGCGACCCTGCTGCTGCACCTGCTCGGGCCGGCGCGGGTGGTGCTGCGCTACCTGGAGCGGCTGCTGACGCACGACGCGCTGTTCCGCGCCCTGGCGGGGCTGCGCGTGTGGTTCTTCCGCGGCCTCGCCCTGCGCAGCGCCGGCGGCCTCGGCTTCCGGCACGCGGGCGACGTGCTGTCCCGCCTGGCCGGCGATGTCGAGGCGCTGGACGGGGTCTACCTGCGCACCCTGGTGCCGCTCGCCGGTGCCGTGATGCTGCTGCCGGTGCTGGCAGTGGCGGTGGGGCGCGCGGACGTCCGGCTCGCCGCCGTCGTCGTGCTGCTGTTCGCCGCCAGCGCCTTCGTCCTGCCGCTGCGTGCCGCCCGCGCCGCCGCCGCGGCCGGGGCGGGGCTGGCCACGGCGGCGGCGGGGCTGCGGATCGCCTGCCTGGATGCGCTGACCGGGCTGCGGGAGGTGCGGGCCTTCGGCGCCGAGGGACGCATGCTGGCGGCGATGCAGGCGCGCGAGGCGGCGCTGCTGGCGGCGCAGCACGCGCTGGCCAGGCGCGGCGCCTGGGCCGGTGCCGCGGCCATGCTCTGCGCCCAGGCGGGCCTGCTGGCGGTGCTGGTGGCGGCCGGGCTGCACCCGGCCGGCGCGGCGGCGGTCCTGCTGCTGGCCGTGGCCGCCTTCGAGGCGGTGAGCCTGCTGCCGCGTGCCGGCGTGGCCGTGGGATCGGCCGCCGTGGCGGCGCAGCGAGTGATCGAGGCGGCCGAGGGTCCCGTCCCGGTGCCGGACCCGGCCGTTCCGGCCCCGCCGCCGCGCGGGCATGGGCTGCGGTTCGAGGGACTGCGCTTCGCGTGGAGCCCCGACTCGCCGGTGGTGTTCGACGGACTGACGCTGGAGGTGCCGGAGCGGGGGCGGGTCGCGCTGCTCGGCCCATCGGGCGCCGGGAAATCCTCGCTGACCGCGCTGGCGCTCAAGGTGGCCACGCCGCAGCAGGGGCGCGTTCTGCTCGGCGGCGTCGATATCGCGACGCTGCCGGCCGCCGTGGTGCGCGCCCGGGTGGGCTGGCTGGCGCAGGCGACGCACCTGTTCAACGACACGATCCGCGCCAACCTGCTGCTCGCCCGCCCGGACGCCGACGAAGCGGCCCTGTGGGATGCCCTGCGGGCGGCGCAGATCGAGGACGTGGTGCACGGCCTGCCCGGCGCGCTCGATGCCATGGTGGGCGAGGGCGGCGCCAGCCTCTCCGGCGGGCAGGGGCGGCGGCTCGCGCTGGCCCGCGCACTGCTGTCGCCCGCGCCGCTGCTGATCCTCGACGAACCCTGCGCCGGGTTCGATGCCGAGACCGAGCGCGCGTTCCTCGCCACGCTGAACGACGTGCTGGGCGAGCGCGCCATGCTGCTGATCGTCCATCGGCTGACCGGGGTGGAGCGGCTCGACCGCATCTGGCGGCTTTCCGCCGGGCGTGCGGTGGCGGCGGCGGCGTAGCGCGTTCCGCAGTTGACGCCGAGCCCCCGGCGCGGGCACGACGTTACGGCCACGAACGCGGAGACTCGACGATGCGCCGGATGCTGCTGCTCGCCGTCCTGGTGCTCGCCGGCTGTGCCGCCAACCGACCGGCGGGACCGCCGCCGCACTACGTCGTGTTCTTCCAGGCGTGGTCGGCGAAGCTCGATGAGCCTGCCCTCGGTGCCATCAGTGCCGCCGCCGTGTGGGCCAAGGAGCATCCGCGCTCGGCCGTGACGGTGAGCGGATTCGCCGATCCGGAGGGCGGGCCGCAGGCGAACAAGGACCTCTCGCGCCTGCGCGCCCAGGTGGTCGCCGACGCGCTGGTGAAGGATGGCGTGCCCGCCGCCCGCATCCGCCGCGAGGCCCTCGGCTCGGTGAACTTCACCCTCGATTCGCTGGAGAGCCGGCGGGTGGAGATCGCCCTCGGCGCCGGCTGACATGGCGAGCGCCGCCCTGGCGGCCGAGCCGGAAGCCCCGCTCGCGGTGCTGCGCCGCGTGTTCGGCTTCCCGGCGTGGCGCGGGCTGCAGCAGGCGGCGGTGGAACGGGTCGTCGCCGGCGGCGACGCGCTGGTGCTGATGCCCACCGGCGGCGGCAAGAGCGTCTGCTACCAGGTGCCGGCGCTGTGCCGCCCGGGCACCGCGCTGGTGATCTCGCCCCTGATCGCGCTGATGGAGGATCAGGTGGCCGCGCTGCGGCAGCTCGGCGTCGCCGCCGCGGCGCTGCACTCCGAACAGGAGCCGGAGGCGCAGCGCGAGGCGTCGCGGGCACTGGAGGCCGGGCGGCTCGACCTGCTCTACGTATCGCCGGAGCGGCTGCTCGGCGGCGGCATGCTGGAGCGGCTGGCGCGGCGGCGACTCGCCCTGATCGCGATCGACGAGGCGCATTGCGTGAGCCAGTGGGGGCACGAGTTCCGCCCCGAATACCGCGCGCTCGCCTGCCTGCCCGACCGCCTGCCCGGTGCGCCGCGCATTGCGCTGACCGCGACCGCGGATGCGCGCACGCGCGCCGACATCCTGCAGGCGCTCGCGATGCCGGACGCCGAGGTGCTGGTGGCGAGCTTCCACCGGCCCAACCTGCACGTTGCGGCGGCGGCGAAGGTGGACGGGACGAACCAGCTCCTCGCCTTCCTCCGCCGCCACCATGGCGCCGCGGGAATCGTCTATTGCGGCAGCCGCGCCAAGACCGAGCGCGTGGCGGAAATGCTCGCCGCGCGCGGCTTTCCCGCCGCCGCCTTCCACGCCGGCCTGCCGCCCGAGACCAAGCGTGCGGCGGCGCGGCGGTTTCGCGCCGGTGAGCCGATGGTGGTGGTCGCGACCATCGCGTTCGGCATGGGCATCGACCGGCCCGACGTGCGCTTCGTCGTGCACCTCGACATGCCGGACAGCCCGGAGGCGTTCTATCAGCAGATCGGCCGCGCCGGCCGCGACGGCGAGCGCGCGGAGACGCTGCTGCTGTACGGCGGCGAGGACATCGTGCGCGCCCGCTACTTCCTCAGCCAGTCGGCGGCGCCCGAGGCGCAGAAGGTGGTGATGCGCACGCGGCTGGAAGCGATGATCGCGTTCGCCGAGACCGCGTCCTGCCGCACGCGCGCGCTGCTCGGCTGTTTCGGCGAGGATTTTTCGGCGCCGTGCGGCCATTGCGACAACTGCGTGGCGCCGGTGGTGGAATTCGACGGCACGATCGCGGCGCAGAAGGTGCTCTCCGCGATCTGGCGCACCGGCCAGCATTTCGGCGCCAAGCATGTGGTGGACGTGCTGCTGGGCCATGCGAGCGAGGCGGTGGCGCGCTGGTCGCATGACAAGCTGCCGACATTCGGCGTCGGCAAGAGCGAGCCGTCACGCTTCTGGCACGGCGTGATCCGGCAGCTTCTGGCGCGCGGCGTGATCGACGTGGACCAGGACGGCGCCTTTCGCACGCTGCGACTGTCGGCCGAGAATGCACGACCGATCCTGCGCGGCGAGACGCGGGTGATGCTGCGCGGCGAACCGCCGCCGCCGGAGCCGGCACCGCGGCTGCGACGGATGGCGGAGGATGCGGCGATGCCGGAGGGCGCGTCCTTCCTGGCGCTGCGCGCCTGGCGCGCCGAGGAGGCCAAGCAGCAGGCGGTCCCGCCATACGTCATCTTCCACGACAGCGTGCTGCGCGAGATCGCGGCGGTCGGTCCGGCGAGCCTGGACGCGCTGAGCGCCATCAAGGGCGTTGGCGCGTCGAAGCTGGCCCGCTACGGTGCGGCCGTGATGCGCGTGCTGCGCGGGGCCGCCGATGCGTCGGCATCGCCGCCGTCCGCCGGCAGGAACTGATCCACGATGTAGAGCGGCCGCCGCTTCGTCTCGTTGAAGATGCGGCCGAGATACTCGCCGATCACGCCGAGCGTCAGGAGCTGCACCCCGCCGAGGAACAGGATCACCGCCATCAGGCTGGGATAGCCGGAGACGGGGTTGCCGAACAGCAGCGTGCGCGCGACGAGCTGCACGCCATAGAGCCCGGCGAGGATCGCGACCACGAGCCCGGCATAGGTCGCGACCTTCAGCGGCATGACCGTGAAGCCGGTGATGCCCTCGAGTGCGAGGTTCCACAGCCGCCAGTAGGTGAACGTGCTCGCCCCCGCCGCGCGCGGCGCGCGGTCGTAGGGCACCGCGATGCTGGCGAACCCGACCCACGCGAACAGGCCCTTCATGAAGCGGTGCTGCTCCGGCAGGCGTTGCAGCGCCAGGACGACGCGGCGGCTGATCAGCCGGAAATCGCCCGCGTTCTCCGGCAGCCGCACGCGCCCGATGCGCTGCATCAGGCGATAGAACGCGTGCGCGGTGCGACGCTTCAGCCAGCTATCGCCCGCGCGCAGCCGGCGCTGCGCGTACACCACGTCGAACCCCTCGCGCCAGCGCGCGACCAGGGTCGGGATCAGTTCCGGCGGGTCCTGCAAGTCGGCGTCGATGAGGATCACCGCCTCGCCGCCCGCGTGGTCGAGCCCGGCGGTGATCGCGATCTCCTTGCCGAAATTGCGCGACAGGCGCAGCACCGCGACGCGCGGATCGGCCGCCTGCAACGCGCCGAGCCGCTGCGGCGTGGCGTCGGTGCTGCCGTCATCGACATACACCGCCTCCCACCGATAGCCGGCGAGCGCGGGGGATCGCATCGCGGCGCCCAGGCGCGCGTGGAACGCAGCAAGGCTTCGTGCCTCGTTGAAGGCCGGAATGACGACGGACAGCAGCGTCTGTGCCATTGGGTCCACGCGGCGCCGGCCTCCGTGCGGAGGCCCTCCGCCCGTTCACTACCAGACCGCGTGCGTGTCGAGCCAGCCCCTCAGTCCGCGGCGGCCGCCTTCTGTTCCCTCTGGTCCGCCTCCAGCAGCGACGCCAGCTCGTCGGCGGTCTGCTGCGCGCTCTGAATCAGGCGCCGCTCGTCCTGGTAGAAGGCGTGCGTCTCGCGCAGGTTGCGCTCGTCGTAGCTGCGAAAGATCTGCACCGCGCGGTGCGCTTCCTCCGCCGGCACGCCAAGGTCCTGCAGCGTCATCTCGCCGAGCTTCAGGCTGGAGTGGAACGTCTCCCGCACCAGCCGGGTGATGCCGCGGTCCATCAGCAGGTGCGCATGGCGGCGGTTGCGGGCGCGCACCAGGATCCGCAGCCGCGGGAAATTCCGCCGCACGACCTCTACGACCTCGAGGCTCTCCTCCATGTCGTCGAGCGCCACCACGATCACGCGCGCCCGCTCGGCACCGGCGGCGCGCAGCAGGTCGTGCCGCGCCGGGTGACCGTAATAGACCTTGGTGCCGAACCGCCGCACCACGTCGACCTGCGCCGCGTTCTCCTCCAGCGCGGTGTAGGCAATGCCGTGCATTCGCAGGATGCGGGCGACGATCTGGCCGACGCGGCCGAAGCCGCAGATGATCACCGGCGCGTCGGCGTCGTCGATCTCGTCATAGACGGGCGGTGCCGTCTTCGTCAGGCGCGGCTGGATCAGCCTCTCCGCCGCCGCGAAGACCAGCGGCTGCACCGCCATCGACAGCGCGATCGCGAGCGTGGCACCGTCGGCCGCGATCTGCGTCATCACGCCGGCGGCGATGCCGGCGCCGAACAGCACGAAGCTGAACTCGCTGCCATGGGCGAGCGCGATGGCGAAGCGCAGTGCCGTCGGCAGCTTCTGCCCGCCGATCCGCCCGAGCACGAACGCGATCAGCGCCTTCGCGAAGACGAGCCCCAGGACGGAGGCCGCGAACAGCGCCGGCTCGGTGGCGGCAAGGTGCAGGTTCGCGGACATGCCGACGGCGAGGAAGAAGAAGCCGAGGAGCAGACCCTCGAACGGCTCGATCGTCGCCTGCACCTCGTGGCGGTATTCGGAGTCCGAGAGCAGCACGCCGGCCAGGAATGCGCCGAGCGACATCGACAGGCCGGCGAGGTTGGCGAGCGTTGCGGTGCCGACGACGATCAGCAGCGCGAGCGCGGTGAAGACCTCCGGCGTGCGCGCGCCGCCGATGGCGCGGAATGCCGGCCGCACGAGAAACCGTCCGCCGACCAGGATCACCGCGATCGCCGCCGCCGCGCGCAGGACCTGCAGCCACGGAACCGCGTGCGGGATGTCGCCCGATGCGAACAGCGGCACCGCGGCAACCAGCGGGATGAACGCCAGGTCCTGAAACAGCAGCACGGAAAACGCCGCGCGCCCTGAGGGATTGTGCAGCAGCTCGCGCTCGGCGAGCTGCGGCAGCGCGATCGCCGTGGAGGAGAGCGCGAGACCCGCGCCGATGATGACCGCGGTGGGCCACGGTGCGCCGAACAGATGCGCCGCGCCGGCCAGCGCGGCGCCGGTCACCAGCACCTGCGCGGTACCCAGCCCGAACACCGCGCGCCGCATCACCCACAGCCGCTGCGGCCGCAGTTCGAGCCCGATCAGGAACAGCAGCATGACGATGCCGAGTTCCGAGACTTCCGAGATTTCCTGGACATCGGTGACGAGCCCGAAGCCGGCGGGCCCGATCAGTGCGCCGCCGACGAGATAGCCGAGGATGCTGCCGAACCCGAGCCTGCGCGAGAGCGGCACGAGAAGGACGACCGTGACCAGGAGCAGGGCGAGGATCACGAACATGGCATCTTCCGCAGACGGGACAGGGCAGGCGGCGGCGCGCGCAGGCGACCACGGCGGCTGGCCTCGAGCCGTCGCGGTCGCGCAGCACAAGCGTCCGATACCATCCCGCGCGCAGCGATACGACGCTGATCACCGGCGCTGATCGCCGGCGTTGCGTGGCCTCGGCTGGACGTGAGGCGCGCCCGGCGCGAACGGCAGGTGTCGCGCCGGGTGCGCGTCGAAGCCCTAGGGCGCTACATGCCCTGGCGGAGCACCTGGCCGCGAATCTCCCCGCCCGGGTGCGCCTTGGTATGAACGTTCACGTACCACTTTCCCGCTTCCAGATCGGCGATCTGGGCTTCGGTGAGCTTCGCGCTGCCCTTGCTGCCGCTGGCGGTGTCTGGGATCGGCACCGCAATGCCGGCATTGGCCCCCGGCGCGGCGGGCCCGTGGAAGTGGGCGGCCACGGCCGGCCCGGTCAGGCCGGAATAGGTCATCGTCCAGGTCAGCATCTTCGTCGACGAGTCGAGCGAAGCCGTGACCTCGCCCGAGCCCTTGCTGTTCGTGGGCGGCACCTCGCTCGCCCCCTTCATGGTGGCGTGAAACTGGATCATCTCCGCCCGTGCGCTGAAGGCGAGCAGGCCCGCCGCCAGCACGGAGGCCACGAATAAGGATCGCCGCATTGGAAAATCTCCCTCGTTACGCTGCAACCAACGCCAGCACGCGCAGCGGGCTTCCCGAGCCGCCCTGGATTTTCAGCGGTGCTGCAATGACGAGCGCGCCGGTGGCCGGCAACCGGTCGAGATTGCAGAGGCATTGCAGGCCGAGCCGGCCCTTGCCGTGCATGTAGAAATGCGCCGGGAAGGGCGGCTGGAAGGCGAAGGCCTGCCCGGCATCGGTGCCGATCGTCTCGGTCCCGAAGCCGATCACGTCGCGCTCGCGCACCAGCCACTCGACCGCCGCCGCCTCCGGCCCCGGCGTATGCGCGCCGTCCTCGCGGACATTTGCGTAGGCCGCACCCGACCGCTTCGACCAGTCGGTGCGCAGCAGCACCCACGCGCCATCGGGAATGCGCCCGTGCGCCTGCTCCCACGCCAGCAGCGCCTCGCGCGTCAGCAGGAAGTCCGGATTGGCCGCCGCCCCGGCGGAGCAGTCGACCACCACGGCGGGGGCAATGAACTTCTCGGCGGGAATCGTGTCGGTCGTGTTGTTCGAAAAATCCTTGCCGCTGACCCAGTGCACCGGCGCGTCGAAATGCGTGCCGGTGTGCTCGTTCATGGCGATGTCGTTCCAGTACCATGCGGGGCCGCGCTCGTCGTAGCGCGACACCTCCTTCATGGTGAAGGGCGCGCACTGGCCGAACTGCGGCGGCAACTGGATGGTCGGAAAGTCCGGCGAGAGCGTCTGCGTGAGATCGATCACGCGGATGCGCCCTGCGAGCAGGTCGGCGGCGAATTGTTGCAGGCTCATCAGACTGTCTCTCCCGTCGGTGCCGGCACGGACTCGAGTGTCGCCAGGGTCGCCAGCGCGCCGTCGAGCGTCCTGCCATCTTCGTCGGCGAGCGCGGCCTCGCGCAACCGCCGCACCCAGTCGGCCGCGTCGGCGCGGCCGGCGAGGCGGTCGACCGCGCCGGTCACGCGGTCGAACTTGCTGCTGCCGCGCGCATGCGTATCGCCATAGCCTTTCACGAGCCGGCGGCATTTCACGATTTCCGTGGCCAGCCGCGGGTCCGCCGCCGCGTGGCGCGCGGCGAGCGCGAGCCACGCGTCGAGATGCGCCTGCTCGCCGGCATGCCGCAGCAGCGTCCGGCGGCGCCGCTTGAGCCCGGCGATGAGGTAGAGCGGAAGGAAGCCGGTAAGCCGGTCGGTGCGCACGTGCCGGCCGCGCGCGAACAGGCGCCCGATCAGCCCGCTGAGCAGCGCCGAACGCTGCACGGCGCGCCCGAGGCCGGCGGGCAGCGACGCGCAGACTTCCTCCAGGCGCGGGTGAAAGAATTCCGTGATGCCGACCGGCTGGTCGGGCTGCGCCGCGATCTCGGCGCGGACGCGGGTGAAGCGGGCGCCGCGCGTCTTCAGGTCGGCGACGCGGATCACGTCGTCGTATGCCATGGCGACCGCGACGTGGCGCGCCGCCTCGATGCTCAGCGCGAAACCGTCGGCGCCGTCATCGTGCGCGGCGAGGTGGGCGACGCGGTCGAGATATTCGTGCGCGTAGGCGGCATCCTGATAATCGGCGACGCGCTGCAGGCCGTGGCGGAGCATCGGCTGCGCCGGCGCCGGAAATTCATCGAGGCGGGCGAGGGCCCGCGCCAGCGCGGCGCGCTCGGCCTCGCTGCCACCGCGCGCCTGTGCCGCGAGGGCCGCGGCAGCCGGTGGTGGCGTCGGGGGCGTGGCGATGGATTCGAACCCCGCGGCGAAGGCGCGCAGGCTCGCCTCGACGCCCACGCCGGCCGCGCGCACCGTTGCCTCGAACGCCGCGCGCGGGAACGGCAGCACCTCGGCCGCCGCCAACGCGCCGAACAGCGATGCCGAGATCACGCTGCCGGCGCGCTCGGCCAGCGCCTGCATGTCGGCGGCGATGAAGCGCCGCGCCGCGACCCGGGCAGCGGCCGCGACGGCACCGGAATCGCCACGCCCGTCGCCGGGCTTCGCCTTTTCGAGCACCGCGTAGGCGCGATGCGTGGACGCGATCAGCGTGGTGCGGTCCGGCGTCACCAGCCCGCGCTGGATCGCACGGCCGGCCTCGAAGAACTCGGCGGCGATGACCACGTCCACGTCGCCCGGCACCGGCAGCAGCGACAGCACCGGCGACCGACCCGGGTGCGGGCGGATGATCTCCACGTAGTAGATCGTGGCGCCGGTGCGCTGCGCGACGCCGGGGACCGACGTGGACTGCGCCTGCCAACCCTCGCGCTCGGCGAGGTCGACGATCCAGTCCGCGAGCACGCCGCCACCCTGCCCGCCCATCGCCAGGATCGCGATGTTCAGCGAGCGATCGGGCAATTCGGGCGGCGTCGCGTCCATGGTCAGACGAGCGCCAGCCGCTTCGCGTCGCGCCGCCGCGCCAGGGCGGCGATGAGGCGCCCGTGCAGCCGGGCGACCATCCGCTCCCATCGCCCCGGATTGTGCACGATGTCGGCGCGCCAGAAGCTCGGGCACAGCACCGCCGCGTCGGCGACCTCGCCGCAGTTGCCGCAGCCGACGCAGGAATTGTCGATCGCGGCGACCGGATCTTCCTTCAGCGGATCGCCGGAATCCTTCACCGACAGGCTGGGGCAGCCGGAGAGGCGGATGCAGGCGTGATCGCCGGTGCACACGTCTTCATCCACCCCGAAGCGCGGCTTCACCCGCCGCTCGCCGCGCTTCACCGCTGCCGCGAAGGCGGGACGCTCCCGGCGCTGGCGGTTCAGCATGCACTCGGACGAGGCGACGATGATCTTCGGCCCCTCGGCCTTCGTGGTCAGCGCGTCGCGCAGCATGTCGCGCAGCCGGCCCACCGAGTAGGTGCGGTCGATGTGCCGCACCCAGGTCGCGCCGACGCCGCGCACCGCGTTCTCAATCGGGTGCTGCGTGCTGCGCGAGGGGTTGCGCGCGCGTGAGGAGGGGATGTCCTGCCCGCCGGTGGCCGCGGAATAGTGGTTGTCCACGATCAGCACCGCGCCGTCGTGCTTGTTGAACACGGCGTTGGCGATCCCGGTCGCGAGCCCGTTGTGCCAGAACCCGCCGTCGCCCATCACGGCCAGCGCACGCTTCTTTGCCTTCACCTGGAACGCCGCCGCCGAGGATGCGCCGAGCCCGTAGCCCATCGTCGTCGCGCCGATGTCGAACGGCGGATTGATCGAGAACAGGTGGCAGCCGATGTCGCCGGCCACGTGGTGCTCACCAAGCTCGCGCTGCACGAGCGAGAGCGCGGAGAAGATCGGTCGCTCCGGGCAGCCGGTGCAGAAGCTCGGCGGCCGCGGCGGCACGGCTTTCATCAGCGCCTGCACCGCGGGCTCGCGCATGACCGCCGCAGCCCCGGGCGGCGTGCGCGCGGCGTGCAGCAGCGCGGGTGCCTGCGCCTCGAGAAACCGGCGGATGCCTTCGACGAGGACCTGTGCGGTGTATTCGCCGCCCATCGGCAGCACGTCCTTGCCGCAGACGGTGGTGTTCACCCCGGCCTTGCGCAGGATCGCGTGCAGCGCCTGTTCCAGAAAATCCGGCTGGCCTTCCTCGACCATCAGCACCGCGCGCTTGTCGCGGCAGAATGCGGCGAGGTCGGCATCCACCAGCGGATAGGTCACGTTCAGCACGTGCAACGGAATGCGCGTGGCGCCCCAGACATCGGCGAGGCCGAACAGCGACAGCGCGCGCATCACGCCGTTGTACATGCCGCCCTGCAGGATGATGCCGATCTCCTCGACATCGCCGGCAAACGTCTCGTTCATGCCGCGCGCGCGGATGAACTCCACCGCCGCCGGCCAGCGTTCCTTTACTTTCTCCTGCTCGTGCACATAGGAGGAGGGCGGGAGCACGATGCGGCTCACGTCGCGGCGCGGGTTCTCCAGCGCCTGGCTCAGCGGGAACGGCGGGCGACGGTTGTCCTTGCAGACGAAGCTGCCGTGCACGTGGCAGGCGCGGATGCGCAGCTCCAGCATCACCGGCGTGTGCGACGCTTCCGACAGCTCGAACGCATCCTCCACCGCGCGCACGATCGAGGGCAGGTTCGGCCGCGGATCGAGCAGCCAGATCTGGCTCTTCATCGCGAAGGCGTGCGTCCGCTCCTGCATGATCGAGGAGCCTTCGCCGTAGTCCTCGCCGATCACGATCAGCGCGCCGCCCGTCACGCCGCCGGAGGCGAGGTTGCTCAGCGCGTCGCAGGCGACGTTGGTGCCGGCGGTGGATTTCCACGTGACCGCGCCGCGGATCGGGTAGACGACCGAGGCCGCGAGCGTCGACGCCGCCGCCGCCTCGCTGGCGGAGGTTTCGAAATGCACGCCAAGGTCACCGAGGATCTCCTGCGCGTCGGAGAGCACGTCCATCAGGTGCGAGATCGGGGCACCCTGATAGCCGGCGACGTAGCCGACGCCCGATTGCAGCAGCGCCTTGGTGACGGCAAGGATGCCTTCGCCGCGAAATTCCTGGCCGGCGCCGAGCCGCAGGTCCTGAACCTCACGCGCGAAGGATCGCTCGGCCATGCCACGTCCCCTGGGTCAGGAAACGTTGAACCCTGAAATATCGGCCTGTCAACGGCGCGAGAAATCCACCACGGCGGCGAACCCCGTCTCGCTTCCGAGCGCCAGCCGCGTGCCGTCCGCGCTCCATGCCAGCGCCGAGACCGGCCCGCGCCCGGTCCCCGCGACCGGCAGGATGCGCTGGGTCCCGATGTCGGCGAGGATCACCAGCCCGTCCGAGAACCCGGCGGCGACCGCCTCATGCTGCGGATGGCAGGCGAGGGTCGTGCACAGGATGCCGTCGGCCCCGGCGAGTTCCATCGGCGCCTTGCCGGTCGGCCCGCTGCCGCCGAATGGCCAGAGCACGATCGCCTCCGCCCCGGAGCTTGCCAGCCACTTGCCGCTGCGGGTGAAGCTCAGCGCCTGGGTCTTCCCCGGATAGCCGCTCATGCGCATGTGCTGCCCGTCGGAAAGCCGCCAGCCGTGCAGCGCCTTCTCCTGCATCGCGGTGACGACGGCATCGCCGTCCGGGCTGATGGCGACCGCCGTGTGGCTGCCTTTCCACTCCAGCACGCGCGGATTGTCGCTCTTTGACGCGACGAACCACAGGCTGGTACCGTTGTAGTGGCTCGCGACGACGCGCTTGCCGCGGGCGTCGAACACGAGGCCGGTGACGGTCGAGGGATGGGCGAGCGTCTTGAGCCGTGCGCCCGCCGCGTCGAACAGGTGCACCTGCCTGCCCACGGCGCAGGCGCGCAACTGCGTCTTGCCGTCGGCGAAGCTCGCGACGTGCTCGACCCATTTCATGCCGAACGCGGCAATCTCGGTCACGCCGCCGTCGCGGGCGACGCGTACCAGCCGCCCGTCATCGCCGCCGGCGAGGAACCCGTCCGCCAGGACGTCGGCGGCGAAGGCGAGCGCGGCGCCGTCATGCGCGGCCACGCTCTGCCATGCATCCCCGGCCAGCAGCCGCACGGTCCCGTCGCCGAGCGCGAACGCCGCCGTGCCGCCGCGATCGAAGGCGGCGGCGACCACGAAGGCACCGAGCTCCGTGCGGATGCCGCGCGTGTCGAGCAGGTGGTCGGCGGCAGCGGTGCTCACGCCGCGACCTGGCAGGCCTCGAACCCGCGCCGCAGCGCCGGGCGGTTGAGGTTGCGGCCGATGAACACCAGCCGGCTGCGCCGCGGCTCGTCCGCGCGCCAGGGGCCAACGAAATCGCCGTCGGCCATCATGTGCACGGCCTGGAACGCGAACCGCCGATCCTCGCCCTCGTAGGCAAGGATGCCCTTGGTGCGCAGCAGGTCCTGGCCCTGCTGGGCCAGCAATGCGCCGATCCAGGCATTGAATTTCTCCGGGTCGATCGGCCGCGACACCTCGAAGCTCACCGAGCGCACCTCCTCATTGTGCTCATGCGCGTCGTCGGTGAGGAAGTCGGGCGTGTGGGCGAGCACGCGGGTGAGGTCGAACGCGCCCTGGTCCAGCACCTCGCCGATCGGTACGTTGCCGCGCACGGCGTGGTGGATGGTCGCGAACGGGTTGACCTCGCGGATGCGCCGCTCGACCTCCGCCAGTTCCTCGGGCGAGACGAGGTCGGTCTTGTTCAGCACGATCACGTCGGCGAAACCGATCTGCTCGGCCGCCTCCGCGCTGTCGGTCAGGCGCTGCGGCAGGTGCTTGGCGTCCACCACGGTCACGATCGCATCCAGCCGCGTGCGCTCGCGCACCGTCTCGTCCACGAAGAAGGTCTGCGCGACCGGGGCGGGGTTGGCGAGGCCGGTGGTCTCCACGATGATGCCGTCGAACTTGTCGCGCCGCTTCATCAGCCCGCCGACGATGCGGATCAGGTCGCCGCGCACCGTGCAGCAGACGCAGCCGTTGTTCATCTCGAACACCTCTTCGTCGCTGTCCACGACGAGGTCGTTGTCCACTCCCAGCTCGCCGAACTCGTTGATCACCACGGCGTATTTGCGGCCGTGGCGCTCCGAGAGGATGCGGTTGAGCAGCGTCGTCTTGCCGGCGCCCAGATAGCCGGTCAGCACGGTGACAGGGACTTGGGTGTTGGCGGCAGCGTCCGACATGGCACTCTCGCGATGATCCGGCGCCTCATATAGGGCGGGCGGCGGCGCGCGGCCATGCCGCCAGCGTCTGGCGGCGCAGCGCGTCCAGCGTCGCGACGGCGTGGCCCACGTCGAACCCCGCCGCCCGGCGCCGCCCGGCCTCACCTAGGATCACGCACCGGGCCGGGTCCCGGGCCAGCGCCATGATCGCCTCGGCGATGCTTTCCGGCGCGTCGGGGTCGATCGGCACGCCGACCGCGCCGACGACCTCCGGCAGCCCGCCGCGCGGGGCGGCGAGCACGGCGGCGCCGCACGCCATCGCCTCCAGCGCGGCGAGCCCGAACGGCTCCGGCCAGCGGCTGGGCACGACGACGATGGCCGCGCGCGCCATGGCGGCGATGACCTCCGCATGCGGCCGCCAGCCCGGCATGGCGACGCCAGCCGCCGCCGCCTTGGGTCGCAGCGCACGCAGATAGGGCGTCTCCGGGCTGTCGGCGCCGAAGCGGTCGGCGCCGAGCAGTTCCGCCCGCCAGCCGGGCAGGCGCGGCAGGGCGGCGGCACAGGCCTGCACGAAGGCGTCGGCACCCTTGTCGGCGACCACCCGCCCGGCGAACAGGATCAGCCGCTCGCGCGCCCCGGCGGGCGGCAGCGTGTCGAGCTCGACGCAGTTCGGCAGCACCGCCACCCGGGCGTCGCGCACGCCCTCGGCGAACTGGCGGCGCAGGAAGTCCGAGACCGTGGCCACGCGGGCGAGCCGCCGCAGCAGGTTGGTGCGCTCGGCGGGGGTGCGGGCGCCGCGCATGCCGCGCGGGTCGTTGTGGAGGAACAGGGCCACCGGCACGGCGGGGAAGCGCCGGGCGAGCGCAAGCGCCACGTCGGGCCGGTTGTGCACCTCGATCAGCGCCGGCGGCGCGGGCGCGATCAGGCGGGCGACGCCCAGGGCGAAGCGCCGGGTCTGGCTCAGACGGAAGCGGGCGGGGCGGACGGCGACGAAGCGCGTGTCGGCAAACGGCGCGGCGGTCGGCGGCCCGGCCACGACCGCTTCGAACGCGCTGGGCGCGCGGGCCAGCCGGTGGACGACGAGGCCGACCGCGCCGGTCCCGCCCGGCGAGAAGACTTCGCGTGGCGGCAGGACGATGACGACGCGCGGGGCTGCCATGGCGGGCCGGACCCTAGCGGGGGCCCTGCGGCGGAGCTATGGCGCGCGCGGCCCGCTGGTGCATGTTTGCCGTCGCCGTGTGGCCGCGCCGCATCATCGCCTTCGGGCTCGCCCTGCTCGCCGTGGCCGCGCTCGGCGCGCTGCTGGCCGGCGCCCTGGCGCCGGGCGGCTGGACGCCGGCGAAACTGCTGCTCCTCGCCGGCTTCGCGGGAACCGCCCCGTGGCTGGGGCTGGGTATTGCCAACGGGCTGATCGGCTTCGCGATCCTGCTGCTGGCGCGCGATCCGGTCCGCGCCGCATTTCCGGCGCCGCTGCGGGACGACGGGTTGCCGCTGCCGCTGGCGTTGCTGGTCGCGATCCGCAGCGAGGCCATGGGCGCGGTGCTGCCCCCGCTGCGCGCCCTGCTCGACGGGCTCGACGCCGCCGGCGCGGGCGGCCGCGTGGGCCTGTTCCTGCTCTCCGACACGCCCGCGCCGGCCACGGCGGAGGCGGCGGCGGTCGAGGCCTTCCGCGCCGCCGACCCGGTGCCGGCGCGCATCCGCTACCGCCGGCGGGCGAGCAATGCCGGGTACAAGGCGGGCAACGTCATGGACGCGCTCGATCACCTCGCGCGCGATTTCGCGCTCGCCGTGGTGCTCGACGCCGACAGCCGGATGACGGCCGCGGCCGTGTTGCGGCTCGCGGGCATCCTGGAGGGGGCGCCGCGGCTTGGGCTCGTGCAGCAGCTTGCGGTCGGCAGCCCGGCCGCCGCCGCCTTCCCGCGCCTGTTCCAGTTCGGCATGCGCGCCGGCATGCGGGTCTGGGCGACGGGGCAGGGGTGGTGGCAGGGTGACGAGGGGCCGTTCTGGGGCCACAACGCTGCCTTTCGCATCGCTCCGTTCCGCGACCACGCGCGGCTCGCGCCGCTGCCGGACGGGACCCCGATCCTCTCCCACGACCAGGTCGAGGCGGCACAGATGCGCGCCGCCGGCTGGGGGGTCGCGGTGCTGCCCGAGGAGGACGGCAGTTTCGAGGAGAACCCGCCGGCCCTGCCGGAATTCCTGCGCCGCGACACGCGCTGGCTCGCCGGCAATTTCCAGTACCGCCACCTGCTGCTGCGGCCGGGCTTCCGGCCGATGGGGCGCTGGCAGCTCCTGCAGGCGATCCTGCTGTTTGCCGGCGCGCCGTTCCAGGCCGGGATGGTGGCGTTGCTCGCCGGCCTCGTCGCGACGCGCGCGCTGGTGCCGGTCGGGCCGGCGCACGCCGCGGCGCTGGCCTTCGCCTGGGTGTTCGGGGCGTACGCGTCGAAGTTGCTGGGCTACGTACAGGTCATGATGTCGGCGCCGTTGCGTGCGCGCTACGGCGGTGGGCGGCGGTTCCTTCTCGGCGCGGCGACGGAGTTCGGGTTCTCCCTGCTGCTCGACCCGATCGTCCAGGTCTCGCGCACGCTCGCGATGCTGCGCGGCGGGCGGGGGCACTGGGCGGCGCAGAATCGCGTTGGCCGCCGCGTCGGCTGGGCAGAGGCGACGCATCGGCTCTGGCCGCACACGCTGCTGGGGGTCGCGCTGTTCACGGCCCTTGCGGCGGGATCATGGCGCGCCGCCCTCTGGCTGCTGCCGTTCGCAGGCGGGCTGCCGGCGGCGATCCCGTTCGCCGTGCTCACGGCCGCGCCCGGTTTCTCCGCCTGGCTGCGCCGCCGCCGCATCGCGGCGACGCCCGAGGAACTTCAGGCCGCGCCGATCGACTCGTATTTCTCCAGCCGCCACGCCGCCGGCTCTGCCGCCGCCGCGTCGTACCAGGCCGCGACCAGCGGAAAGTCGCGCACCGCCGCGCAATAGGCGCGACTGTCGGCGCCAAGCTCCGGCCCATAGGTCAGGAACCGCGCGACCACCGGCGCGAACATCGCGTCGGCGAGCGTGAAGACCGCGCCGAACAGGAACGGTCCCCCGGCGCCGAACCGCGCGCGCGTCTCGTGCCAGATCGTCTCGACGCGCGCGATGTCGGCCAGCGCCCCGGCGCTGCGGCCCACGCCCGGCGCCTCGCGGCCGAGATTCATCGGCATGCTCTCGCGCAGGGCGCGGAAGCCGGCATGCATCTCGGCGGCGATCGCACGCGCATGCGCCCGCGGCGCACGCTCCGCCGGCCACAGCGCCGGCGTGATCTCGGCGCAGTACTCGCCGATCGCGAGGCTCTCCCACACGTCGACGCCGCGATGGTGGAGGAACGGCACCAGGCCGCTCGGGCTGACCTCCCTCACGGCCGGCGTGTTGCCGCCCGCGAGCGGGATCGTGACCTCCTCCACGGCCAGCCCCGCCAGCCGCACCGCGAGCCAGCCGCGCAGACTCCAGGACGAGTAGCGGCGCGTGCCCAAATACAAAGTGCCGTCGGCCATGTCCCCTCGCCGCTTGCTCCGGCCGTGTCAAAGCGCCAACCTGCCCGGCCACGCCCGCCTGCGCAACCGCCCGAGGACGCCATGAACGAGATCGCCGCGCGCCCGAACAACCTCGACGCCTTCTGGATGCCGTTCACGGCCAACCGCGCCTACAAGGCCACGCCGCGCCTGCTCGCACGCGCCGAGGGCATGCACTACTTCACGAACGACGGCCGCACCGTGATCGACGGCACCGCCGGCCTCTGGTGCGTGAATGCCGGCCACGGGCGGCCCGAAATCACCGAGGCGATCCAGAAGCAGGCGGCGGTGATGGATTTCGCGCCGACCTTCCAGCTCGGTCACCCGATCGCCTTCCAGGCGGCGGCGAAGGTCGCCGAACACACGCCGCCGGGCCTCGACCGCATCTTCTTCACCAACTCGGGCTCGGAGAGCGCCGACACCGCGCTGAAGATCGCGCTCGCCTATCAGCGCGCCCGCGGCGAGGGTCAGCGGGTGCGGCTGATCGGGCGCGAGCGCGGCTATCACGGCGTCGGCTTCGGCGGCATGTCGGTGGGCGGCATCGGCGGCAACCGCAAGCAGTTCGGCGCGCAGCTTCCCTACGTCGATCACCTGCCGCACACGCACAGCCTGGAGCACAACGCCTTCACCCGCGGCGAGCCGGCCTGGGGCGCGCATCTGGCCGACGATCTGGAGCGGATGGTGGCGCTGCACGGCGACACCATCGCGGCGGTGATCGTGGAGCCGCTGGCCGGATCGACCGGCGTGCTGGTGCCGCCGAAGGGCTATCTCGCGCGCCTGCGCACGCTCTGCGACAAGCACGGCATCCTGCTGATCTTCGACGAGGTGATCACCGGCTTCGGCCGCCTCGGCACGTTCTTCGGCGCCGAGCGGGTGGGCGTGACGCCCGACATCCTGACCATGGCGAAGGGCCTGACCAATGCCGCGGTGCCGATGGGCGCGGTCGCGGTGCATGACAGGATCTATCGCGCCGTGGTCGACAACGCGCCCGACGGGATCGAGCTGTTTCACGGGTATACCTATTCGGGCCACCCGCTGGCCGCCGCGGCGGCGATCGCCGCGGTCGACGTGCATGCGCGCGAGGACCTGCCGGCACGGGCCCGCGCGATCGAGCCATATTTCGAAGATGCCGCCCACAGCCTGCGGGATCTGCCGAACGTGATCGACGTCCGCAACATGGGCCTGGTCGCGGGGATCGAGCTGCAACCGCGCCCCGGCAAGCCGACCGACCGGGCGGTGCGCGTGTTCCATCGCTGCTTCGACGACGGCGTGCTGATCCGCACCACCGGCGACATCATCGCCCTCTCACCGCCGCTGATCGTCGAGAAGCCGCACCTGGACCGCATCTTCGAGACGCTGGGGGCGGCGATCCGGGCGGAGGCGGCGTAGCGGGCCGCGCTCGCTGGAACGGGATGAGTTCGCTCGCGCTCACTCACCTCGTTCCAGCTCTTTGATTTGAGAGCACGATTCAGACCTCCGGCGATTCCGCCTCCGGTCATCGTGCTCCAAACCACCAGACGACCCGCCGCCGATCGCCGACGCCTTGGAACGCGATCGGCCAGGTCCGTGATGTGCGGGCGAGTGGACATCAGTGCACTGCCGGCATCCCCGCCAATTCGCGGTTGGAAGAGTACCACCCCTCAATTCCCGCCGCGAACGCGCATCATGTTGTGCAGGACGCGCCGCTTCAGGAAGGGGACGGCGTTGATGACGCGCATGGCGCCTCGCATGAGGGCAAGCTGCAGCCTGCCGACGATCGGCCGGTGAATGAGGTCGGCCGAGTTCATCTGCTTTCGCGATTCCGCCACTGCTTCGGTGCTGTAGCGAAGCATCTCGATTTCGTAGTCGTGGATGGCCTGGAGGAGCGGCTTTCGTCCCTGATGGACTTCGACCAGCCGTTGGCCGAGCAACGCGGCGTCGCGGAGCGCCGTGTTGGCGCCGGCGCCTCGCCCCGGGGTCATGGTGTGGATGGCGTCGCCGAGCAGCGTCACATTCGAGCTTTCCCAGGGCGGCAATGGGACGGAGGTTCTGACGCCCACGAATTGGATTGCCGCGGGGTCGGTCATCCGGATGAGCGCACGCACATGCGGGTGCCAATGGCGGGTCAGCTCCAGTCCCAGGTGCTGCAGCTCCTCTCCGCTCAAAGTCGCCGGGTCGGTCGGAAAGTTCTGGCGGGCGCCCCACAGGCCCCAGCCGACGCTGTCCACATCGAGCAAGTCGACGAAGCTCGGCCAGCGCGCGGCGAAGTCCGGATCGGTCCGATGCTGTGGGAATTCCAGTGAGTGGATGATCGCGCCGAAACCCTTCGGCGCCATGATCAACGACATGCCGTAGAACATCTTCTCCGACAGCAGCGCCTTGCTCTCGGCGGTCATGGGAAGCTTGCCGCCAAGCGAGACGATTCCTGTGTCGTCCAACCGAGCGTCGGGCAGGCGCTGCGTGCGTACGGCGGAGCCCGATCCGTCCGCGCCGACCAGGACATCGCCGGTGGCCAGGCTTCCATCCTCAAACCGGACCGTGACCGACGCGTCAGGACGATGCGTGAAGCTCGCAAAGCGTTTGCCGAAGACGACCTGGTCTTTGAGCCCGGTGAGCAGCACGCGCCGCAACGTCTTGCGGACGACGTTCTTCTCGCCGTCCATGGCGTCCGCCGCGGCGCCAGCCAGTTCGAAGCACAGGACTTCGGCGAGGTGCTCCGTGAGCATGTTGAAATAGCGCGGTGCGCGGGCGCAGGTGGCCACGAACAGCTCGTAGATGTCGGGGGGAACGCAGGCTTTCAGCGCCCGGCTTCCCGCCGGACTGATTCCGACACGATAGCCGCCGGTATCCGCATTCGGCACGGGATCGCGCTCATAGACGCAGACGTCGATGCCTGCTCGCTTGAGCGCATGAGCCAAAGCCAATCCGCCGGTGCCGGCGCCGATGATCAGGACGCGCATGATGTCACTCGTAGCCGCGTGCGAGGTCAGGGGAAAGCTGCGCGACAGCGGGATGATCCCGCTGTCGCTCGGCCATCCCATCCTGGAACGGGATGAGTTCGCCCGCGCTCACTCAACCCGTCCTAGCTCTTTGACTTGAGAGCATGATTCAGACCTCCGGCGATTCCGCCTCCGGTCATCATGCTCTAGGCGCCGGTCAGCTCGCGGATCATCGCGGTCAGTCCGCCCAGGCAGGCGTGCATGTCGAGGTGGCGCTCGGCATAGCGCCGCGCGCCCGTGCGCAGCCGCTGGTTCAGCTTGTTGTCCTCGAGCACGTGTTGCACGGTCGCCGCGAGGTTCTTCGGGTCGAGGGCCGGGATCAGCAGCCCGTTGCGGTCGTGCGTGATGAATTCCGAGACCGGCTCGACATCGGCCGCGACGATCGCGCACCCCATCGCGAGCGCCTCGCGCAGCGACCAGGAGGCGACGAACGGGTAGGTCAGATAGACGTGCGCGTCTGACCGCTGCAGCATCTTCAGATACGTGTCGTACGGAATCTGCCCCGGCAGCAGGACGCGGCTCGCGTCGTACTTGCCCGCGAGCTGCTTCTGGAAATGCTCCCGCCAGGTGCCCTCGGCGAGCCGGGCGCCGTAGCTCACGTCGTCGCCGCCGACCATCACGACCTTCACGTCCGGGCGCGCGCTCAGCAGATGCGGCAGCGCGCGCATCATGATGTGAAAGCCGCGATACGGCTCCAGGTTGCGCGCCACATACGTCACCAGCTTCTCGCCTTGGGTCACGCGGAACTCGCCGATCGCGAAATCCTGGCGGCAGGCCTCGGGATCGGGGCGGCAGACATCGAGCCGCGCGCCCTCGCGGATCAGGCGGATGCGCTGCTGCGCCCAGGACGGATAGCGCGTGAGCTGCCAGCGCGTCGGCGTCTGGCCGTGCTGATTGAGCGCGAGCGCCAGATGGTTGACCACGTTCATCGCGCGGATGCGCGGGAAGCGGTCGCTCGCGATCGGAAACTCGCTGTCGAAATCAACGTCCTGGCCGTTGGTGTGGTAATAGAATTCGAAGTAGCCGAGCAGCGGCACATCCGGCCACACGTCGGGCAGGTTGAGCAGCTCGCCCCAGCCGTGATGGCCGAGGATGATGTCGGGCGAGAAGCCGAGGCGCTTGAGGTTCATCGCCATGCCGGCGACGATCTCCGCCCGCCGCGCCGCGAAATCGAAATCCCGCGCGACGTAGTGCACGCTTTCCTGATCCGGCTTCGGCGGCGTGTAGAGAATGCGCCGCACACCCTCGATCGCGTTCGCGTTGGGCTCGGAGATGAACACGATCTCGTTGCCCGGCACGCCTGCGATCTCGCGCAGAAGATGCAGGTACTGGCCCGGAAAATTCTGATGAACGAAAAGGTAGCGCACGCCGGCGGGTCTCGGCCGCTTCGCCCTCTCGGCTGTCCCCGCGTCAGCGACGCTTCGGCGCGGGTGCCGGCTTGGCGGCCGGCTTCTTCCGCGCCGGCGCCACGGCGGGGGCGGGCTTCGCCGTGGGGGTCGCCGATGCGGCCGCGGGTGCGGCGGGCGCAGCAGGGGCGGGGGCAGCGGCGCCGCCGCGCGGGCGGATCACGACCTGAAATGCCTCGATCGGCGCCAGGCTTTCCGCCTCGCACGGTTCGCCGGCCGCGACCGGCCCGACCGCGGAGCCGTCGACGAAACTCGCCGAGTAAAACGCCTCATGCGTTTCCGCGGCGGGGCCGCGCAGGCGCAGGCGCAGGCCCAGGATCGGCAGCGCCATGCCGCGGCTGCCGCAGAACTGCCCGCCCTCCACCCACGGCGAGAGCCAGCCGCGCCCCAGCACCGCCTGATACTCGATGTCCTTCGGCGCGACGATCGCGGTCGGCGCGATCCCGAAACCCTCGATCCAGCGCTTGCTGCCACGCTCCCCGAGCCAGTCGCCGAGCATCGCGCCGATATCGCCGCGCTCGGCGATGTGGGCGATCATCTCCATCACGCGCTGCGGGCGCGCAGCGGCTGGCTTCGCCGGCGCCGGCGCGTTGGCACGCTGCGCTGCCGGCGCCCCGGCTGCGGCCGGCACCGGTTCGAGCAAGCGCAGTACTTGCAGGTTCGGCGCGCCCTCGGTCGCATCCGGCGCCTGGTAGATGGTGACGAGGATCTGCGCCGGTCCCTGCAGCACCCGCACCAGCGCCGCATCGCCCATGCCGTAGAGCCAGCCGTCGGGGCGGAAGGTGCTGATGCTGACCGCTTCCGGCCGCCCGAGCGGGCCGGGCGGGTGGGAGATGCGCACGCCGGGAAGCCCGGCCGCCGGATCGCCGCTCCGCGTCGGGGTCTGCACGATGCAGAACAGCCCGGTATCGAGCGTCATCAGATGGCCACTGACTTTCAACTCGGTGATCATTTTCTGGGAGCCCGCTTTGGGGGCGGCGGCAACATTGGCGTCTGGCATTCAAGCTCTCGCGGTAATGAGCGGGCGGGGCGGGGCTGGACGTATGCATTCATCGCCCGCAACAAGATGCGATGCAAGCAATGCGTTGTTGAGCGCCGCGGCCGGCAACCCGAGCGGGAGAACCCAGCCCCGGCCGGTGGCGCGGATGCGCGCGGCCGGCGCCCCGATGTCGAAGGCCGCGACGGCGAGCCCCGCGCGCAGCGCGGTGCCGAGTGCATAGCACCAGCTTTCCGGCCAGAGCGACGGCAGCAGGCCGAGATGCACGCCCGACGCACGGACCAGCGCGACGCCGTCCGCCTCGTCGAACGGGCCGGTGACGAATACGCGGCCGGTTTCGATCAGGCGCGCATCGTCCTCGGTGTGGCCGATCACCGTGAAGCGCAGCGGCAGATCGCGCGCGGCCGCATCGCGCGCGCAGGCGAGCAGCACCTCGTACCCCTTCGCCATGCCGATCGCGCCGACCACGCCGACGACGCGCGGCGGGGGCGGAATCGGCAGCAGCGGCGGCAGGTCGGCATCGCTCTCGTGCGGCGCAACCTCCGGCTGCACGTGCGGAAAGTGCCGCGCCAGCCGCGCCGCCGCGTCGGGCGAGGGCACGACGATGCGCTGTGCCTTCGCGAAATCCGCAGCGGAGCGGGCGCGCAGCGCGGCAGGCAGGATCGGTTCTTCCAGCAGGCTGCCGGTGTCCGCGACGCAGGCCTCGCAGGTGGCGACGTCCGCAGGCTCGCCACAGTAGCGCCGCGCCGCGCCGATCAGGTTGATGCGCGGGCAGAAGGCGGCGTAGTCGTGGACGAAGAACTCGGTCGGGATGCCGAGCCGGTCGGCGAGTTGCAGCACCGCGTGCTCGTGGCCCAGCAGGTGATGCACTTCGAGCGTCGTCGGCGCCGCACCGCGCAGCAGGGCCGCGAGCGCGTCGAGTTCGTCCGGCACGCGGAAGCGCAGGTTGGGAAACGCATCCTCCGCGCCCTCGCCGACGCGGCAGAGGCCCGGCAGATAGCGCCGCATCGTCGCGGCCTCCGTCTCCGTGCGGTCGATGACGGGGCGCAGGACGATTGTCCGCAGACCTTCGGCGGCGCGCGCGGCGATGCGCTCGCACACCGCCCGCTCCACGCCGCCGCGGCTGTCATGCGTCACGATCAGCACCGCCCCCGCACCGCGCGGCCGCGCGGCGAAGCGGGCGGCATCGAGTGCGCGGCGGGCGGGGGCCAGCGGGTCCTCCGCCTGCCACGCCGCGATCAGGGTCCGGTAACCCGGATGCAATCGCTCCAGCACGTCAAGGTTGCGCGCGCGCAGGGCGGTGCGGCTGGCGCCGAAGGATTGTCCGCTGTGATGGACGACGAAGGCACCGGGCACGGCCACGTGGCGCCAGCCGAGATGGCTGGCGCGGACTGAGAAATCGTTTTCCTCGCCATAGCCCTGCGCAAAGGCGTCGGGGCGCAGGAGCCCGGTCGCCTCCAGGCATTCGCGGCGGATGTACATGCAGAAGCCGACGGCGGTCGGGATCGCGATCGCCGTCTCCGCGAGCGTCTCAGCCGCGAGTGCCGCCAGCGCCTCGGGCGCGTCGGGCGGCGGTCCCGGTGTCAGCGGGTCGGGATAGCTCAGGATCGTCGCGTCGTTCGAGAGCGGCGTGGCGGTGCCGATATCGGCGCTCGCGTGCACGACCTGGCGCAGCCGTGCGAGCCAGCCGGGCGTGGGCAGCGTGTCGCTGTTGAGCAGCACCAGGTCGCGGCGGCCGGGCAGCCGGGCGGCGGCACGCAGGCCGGCATTCGCGGCAAGCACGAAGCCGCGGTTGCGGCGGTGCCGCAGCAGGCGGATGCGCCCCGCCGCCGCCAGCGTCCGCAGCGCCGCGCTGAGCGCCGGCTCGGGCGAGGCATCGTCGACGACCACGATCTCGGTTCCGGGCGGCATGGTCGCGAACACGGCGGCGAGGCAGTCGAGCGTCATCCGCGCGCCGCGATAGGTCGGCACCACGACGGCCACGGCGCGGCGCGGCCGGCGCGGCGCGCGGGCCGGGGGGCCGACCAGCGCCGCCGGGCTCGGCAGCCACGGCACCGGCACGTGCCGTTCGCGGTCGAGCGGCAATGCCCGCGCGACCGCCGTCGCGGCGGCCATCGCGCCGCGCAGCTCGGCGCGCGGGTCCAGCGGACTGCCGGCGAGGTCACGGCCATCGGTGCCGCACACGTGCACCGGTCCGTCGGGAAGATGCTGCGCCGGGACGAAGAAATGCCGTGGCCGGGTCAGAGCTTCGGCGGCGGTCTCCGTCGCTTCGGCGCGCACCCGGTGGCGGCCGATGTGCAGCTCCGGCACGCGGCCCGCGTCGCCGGGATGCCACGCCCAGCCCTCCACGCCGCCGGCGCGTGCCCAGACCGCGCCCTCGACCCGATTGATGCGCGTCGCGTCGAGCAAATTCTGAATGTCGTGGTTGAGCCGTTCCGCCTCGTCGCGCACGTCGTTGGCGAGCGCCGATAATTTGCCATCGCCGGCCACCGCGGGCGCGGCCGACAACACCGTCGCGGCGCCAAGGATCGAGGCGAGCGGCGTGCGCAATTCGTGCGACACCGAGCCGATCAGCGCCTCGCGGAACTGGTCGGTCTGCGAGCGCATCCGCGCCTCGTTGATGGCGTTGCCGACGCCGAGCCGCTCTAGCGTCGCATCGGCGTCGGCCAGCACATGATTGATGTGCGCGCGATGCTCTTCCAGCTCGCGCTGCGATGCCTTGCCGAGATCGACGGCGATCATGCCGAATGCCGCGGTCTTCGGCGAGATCGCGCGCACCAGCCAGAAATTGCCGCTGTCGTCCGCGACGCTGACGCCTTCGGCCGGCGGCGCGCCGCCGGCGCTGAGATTGCCGACCACATGGCGTACCGGCAGCGGCACCGCATCGGGATTGCGTCGGGCGGTGCCGCCCTCGATCTCGTCGCGCGCCGCCGGAAACAGGACGACCCTGTGCTGC
>JAFKFJ010000210.1 GCA_017307335.1 Alphaproteobacteria bacterium
CCCCGTCCTCCAACCTGCCGCCGAATGCCGCCTACCCCGACCGCTGGGACACGATCCGCGGCGGACCGGGCGGGATGGTGCCGAACGTCTCGCAGTAGCGCGGCTCAGGCCCGCGCCGGCGCCTTGCGGTTCACCAGGCGCAGGCCGATCGCCACGGCGGTGAGGCCGACATAGAGCCCGGCCGAGATCGGCTCGCCGAGCAGCAGGCCGCTGGCCATGATCCCGAACATCGGCGAGAGGAACGTGAAGCCGGCCAGCCGCGCCGCCGGGTAGGTCTGCACCAGCCAGAACCAGACCAGATAGCTCGCGAAGGCCACGATCGCCGTCTGATAGAACAGGGCGGCCCAGGCGAGCGGCGTCGCGTGCACCGGCGCGGCGAGCTCGCCGAGCAGCAGCGAGCCGGCGAACAGCACCGGCGCCGAGCCGCCGAGCTGATAGAGCAGGAGCGCGGTCGCCGGCACGGCGCGCAGGGCTTTCGCCGATTTGATGACGATCGTGGTCGCGGCCCACAGCACCGCCCCGAGGCCGCACAGCAGGTCGCCGAACGGATTGCCGCTGCGGTGCACGAGCCCGTCGGCGAGGGCGGCCGCGACGCCCGCGAAGGCGATCACGAGCCCCAGCGCCTGCACCGCCCCGAGCCGCTCCTGCGGCACCAGAAGGTGCACGCCGAGGGCGGTGAAGAACGGCGCGGTCGCCAGCAGCAGCACCGAGCGGGAAGCGGTGGTGAATTTCAGGCCCAGGTAGATCAGCACGAATTCGAGGCCGAACAGGACGGCGATCGCGATCCCGGGCGCGAGGGCCCCCGGCTGGCGCAGCGTGACGATCAGGCCCGCCCCGCCCTTGCGCGCGGCCAGCCAGAGCGCGCCGAGCAGCGCCGCGCCGGCCGAACGGATCGCGCCCTGCAGCACCGGCGGCAGCCCGCCATGGACGGCGACCTTGATCGCGACCTGCTGCACGCCCCAGAGCGCGCAGAGCAGCGTGAGCACGGCGATCGCCGCGGCATCCAGGCGATCGCGGCGCACCATCCCCGGCTCCCCCGTGCCGTCATGCTGCGCAGCCCGCGCCGGGGCGGCAATCGGCGGCGCCGCAACGCCGAGTTGCGTTGTCCCGTCGCGAGACGGCGTGCGAAGCTTGCGCCATGCCGATCATCCCGGGCGAGCACACGCATTTCAGCCGCGAGGAGTTCGCAGCGCGCCGCGCCGTCGCCGTCGGTGAGCTGCAGCGGCGGGGGCTGCGCGCGCTGCTGCTGTTCCGCCAGGAGAGCATGTACTGGCTCACCGGCTACGACACGTTCGGCTATGTCTATTTCCAGTGCCTTGTATTGTCCGACGACGGCCGCGTGGCCCTGCTCACCCGCGCGCCGGACCGGTTGCAGGCCCGGTTCACCTCGATCGTGGGCGATGTGCGCATCTGGGTCGACGGCGCCGAGGCCGACCCGGCGCGCGAGCTGCGCGGGCTGCTGCAGGAGCTTTCATGCGGCGCGGCGACGCTCGGCGTGGAATGGGACGCCTACGGGCTCACCGCCCGCAACGGGCAGCGGCTGGCGGCAGCCCTCGCCGGGTTCGCGGCCCTCGTCGACGCATCGGACCTGGTCTCGCGGCTGCGGCTGGTAAAGAGTCCGGCGGAGATCGCCTATGTCCGCCGCGCCGCCTCCCTGGCCGACGCGGCGCTGGCGGCGGCGGAACGCGCGGCCGGGCCCGGCGCCTATGAGGGCGACATCCTGGCCGAGATGCATGGCGCGGTGTTTCGCGGCGGCGGCGACGATCCGGCCAACGAGTTCATCATCGGCTCCGGGTCCGGTGCGCTGATGTGCCGCTATTTCACCGGCCGGCGGCGGCTCGACGCCAACGACCAGCTCACGCTCGAATTCGCCGGCACCTATCGTCACTACCACGCCTGCCTGATGCGCACCTTCCTGGTGGGCACGCCGGATCCGCGCCTCCTCGACATGCATGCCGCCTGCGCCGAGGCGCTGCTCGCGGCCGAGGCGGCGCTGCGGCCGGGGACGGATCTCGGCGCGGTGTTCACGGCGCATGCCAACGCGCTGGACGCGGGCGGCCACGCGGGAAACCGGCTCAATGCCTGCGGCTATGCGCTTGGCGCGACCTTCGCGCCGAACTGGATGGACTGGCCGATGCTCTATGCCGGGCAGCCGGTGGAGGCGCAGCCGGGGATGGTGTTCTTCATTCACATCATCCTCTTCGACGCCGAGCGCGGCCTCGCCATGACGCTGGGGCGCACCTCGCTGGTGACCGCCCACGGGTCCGAACCCCTCTCACGCGCCGCGATCGAGCCGGTCCGCTGCTGAACGGCCCTCGGGACGTCCCGAAACCTCAGGACTGGGCGTCGGGCGCCACGACGATGCAGCGGCCGAGGCGTTCGCAGGCCTGCACCGCCGCGCTGCGCGAGAGGCCGGTGAACCGGGCGCGATACAGCACGCCTCGGGGCAGCCGGACCGGGCCCACGCTGGGCTGCGCCGCGGCCAGCAGGCCGCGGGCGTGGGTGCGCGCCTGGACGGTCGCCGCACGGGCCTGATGCTCGGTGCCGAAGGCGCCGACCTGGATCGCCCAGGAGCCGCTGACGGACCCGCTGCCGCGCGACGGCAGGGTCTCGGCGACGGCCGGCGCGATCAGATGGAAGCCGCGACTGCGGCGCCCGCTGCCCGAGAGGGGCTGTGGCTCCGGCGGCGGGGCCGGCGGCTCCGGCAGCGAGGCGAGCTGGATCTCCGGGCGCTGCATGCCCGAGCGGTTGCCCGCCGAGGAGGCGAGCGCCACCGGCGCCTCCTCCCGCCTGCGCGGATGCCGCGGCCCCGGCGGGATCTTCGCGGGCAGTTGCAGCATCGCGTACTGCGTCGCCGAGGACTGGTGCTGCGGGTAGACGCCGGCGATCGCCGGGGCGATGTGCGCGACATAGCGCCGCGTCTCGTTGGGCAGCGGGCGGCGGCGGTAGAGGTAGTCGTCGAGCCGGCCCGGACCCGCGTTGTAGGCGGCGAGGAAGCCGGGCGAGCCGTAGGCGTCGTACAGCTCGCGGATATACGCCGTGCCGGCCATGATGTTGTCGTGCGGATCGTAGGGGTCGCCGCCAAGGTCGTAGCGGGCGCGCAGCTCGTCGTAGGTCGCCGGCATCACCTGCATCAGCCCCATCGCGCCCTTGTCGGACGTGATGAGCTGCCCGTCCTCATACAGCCGCCCGCCGGACTCCTGGTGGATGACCTCGCGAATCCAGCTCTCCGGCACGTCGTATTTCCGCGCCGCTTCGGAAATGTAGGGACCCCACGGGTCACTGGCCGGACCGGGCGCGGGATAGTCGCGCCGCGCGCGCGATGCGTATTGCGCCGCCTCCTGCGTGCCGCTGATCTGCGGGCGGTGGCTGGCACATGCCGCCAGCAGCGACAATCCCGTCATGCAAACGGCAATGCGCAACAGCATCGCGTGCGGGAGGGCAGCCATGATGCGCGGGCCTCCGTCGTCGTGGCGCGGCCGGACCCCAGCCGGAGGGCACGACGGCGTTAAGAGCCGTCGTTCATCGGGGCAGTCAGGAATCTGTGCTAAGCCCTTTATCGCGGATGCCGCGCCCCACGCAACCCTGAATCACCGCCCCCGCGGGTGTGATCGCGCCGGCGTTTTTCCATCCGCCACACTCATGTTTTCGGCTATTCTGCCCGTGATATTTCTGATCCCGAAAGGAGATCCGCCGCATGTCCGCCCTGTTCCGTTCGGTCGTGATGGCCGGGCTGTGCAGCCTCGCAGGATGCGCAGCGCATCGCGGCGAAAGCGCGGCAACACCGCCCCCGGCGGCGCCGGCCGCGAGCCTCGGCTACGCGACCATCGTCGCGGCGCGGCAGAGCGGCATTGAAGGGACGCGCATTCTGACGGCGATCGGCCTCACGCCAATCGGCGCAGCGGACGGGCGCGGTGAAGTCGAATTTATCGTTCGCACCGCCGACGGCGCGACGCTCTCGGTGGTGCAGCCCGATCGCGGCAATCTGCGTCCAGGGGAGCGTGTCGTGGTGGTGGGCGGGGCCCGGACGCGCCTCATCCCGCTCGCTGATATCCGCGGAAATCCGGGCACCTGAGCAGGGCCGCGCGGTCACGGTTGCCCGCGGCGGCGCGATCCGCTATCGCGCCCGGCACCATGAGCCTGGCGCTGCACGCGACTCGCCGACGGACCGAAACCCTCGACCTCACGCCGGAGCCGACGCTGGCGGCGCGGCAGCGCATGGCGCTGCGCGACCTGCGGGCGGCGATGGGGCAGTGGCGCCTGTGCAGCGTGCTGGCATGGCTCGACATCAAGCTGCGCTATCGCGGCTCCGTGCTCGGCCCGTTCTGGCTCACGCTCTCGACCGCCGCGATGGTGGGAGCGATGGGGTTTCTGTACGCCGCCCTGTTCCACATGGACCTGCACGACTACCTGCCGTACCTCGCGCTCTCGCTGGTGCTGTGGGGATTCGTCGGCACCATCATCGGTGACGCCTGCCAGACCTTCACTGCGTCGGAAGGCATGATCCGCGCGATGCGCCTGCCGTTCACGCTGTACGGGGGCCGCATCGTTCTGCGCAACGTGCTGGTGCTGGCGCACAACCTGATCGTGATCGTCGTCGTGTTCGCGATCTTCCGCATCGTGCCGGGACCGGCGGGTCTGCTCGCGGTGCCGGGCTTCGCGTTCTGGCTGCTGGACGGGCTGGCATTGTGCCTGCTGCTTGGCGCCGTTTGCGCGCGGTTCCGCGACATTCCGCCGATCGTCAACAGCGTGCTGCAGATGATCTTCTTCGTGACCCCGGTGATCTGGAAGCCGGAGGCGGTCGGCCCGACGCGCCAGTGGCTGCTGCCCTTCAATCCGTTCTTCTCGTTGCTCGAAGTCGTGCGCGGCCCGCTGCTCGGCACCATCCCCTCGGCCGCGGTCTACGTCTCGGCGATCGGCTCCTCGCTGCTGCTGTGGGCGCTGGCCTGGCTGCTGTTCGCGCGCGTGCGCGGACGCATCGCGTTTTGGCTGTAGGTGTAGCACCATGCACGCCGAACTCGACGTCGCCGGCATCAGCCTCGACTTTCCGCTTTACCATTCGCAGGCGCGCAGCCTGAAGCGCACCGTGTTCTCCTCCATGTCCGGGCGCATGGCGAGCGACCAGCGGCACCGGGTGGTGGTGCAGGCGCTGCGCGACATCAGCTTTCGCCTCGAAAGCGGCGACCGGCTGGGCCTGATCGGCGTCAACGGGTCTGGCAAGACCACGCTGCTGCGCACGCTCGCCGGAATCTACGAGCCGGTGGTCGGCCGGGTGCGCGTGCGCGGCACGCTCAACGCGCTGCTCGATCCGCAACTCGGCATGAACATCGAGCTGACCGGGCGCGAGAACATCATGCTGCGCGGCCTCTACAACGGCCTCGACGCCGAGACGGTGGCGCAGCTCGAGGAAGATGTGCGCGCCTTCGCCGAACTCGGCGACTTCATCGACCTGCCGGTGCGCATCTACAGCTCCGGCATGATGGTCCGGCTCGGCTTCGCGCTGGCCACCGCGATCCGCCCGCAGGTGCTGCTGATGGACGAGTGGTTCCTCGCCGGCGACGCGGCCTTCATGGAGAAGGCACGCGGGCGGCTGGAGGACATGGTGCGCGGCGCCGAGATCCTCGTCCTGTCGTCGCACCTCAAGCCGGTGGTACTGAGCTGGTGCACGCGCGTGATCTGGCTGGACGCCGGGCGCGTGCGGGCGGACGGCCCGGCCGAGGAGGTGATGGAGGCGTACAGCGCCGCCGTCTAGGCGGGGCCGCTAGAACCGGATGAGTTCGCTCGCGCTCACTCAACCCGTTCTAGTCTTTGATCTGAGAGCATGATTCAGACCTCCGGCGATTCCGCCTCCGGTCATCATGCTCTAGACCTTCTCGACCTGCCCGTATTCCAGCTCGACGGGCGTGGAGCGGCCGAAGATCGAGACGCTGACCTTCACGCGCCCCTTCTCCTCGTCGATCTCCTCGACCGTGCCGTTGAAGCTGGTGAACGGCCCGTCGGCCACACGCACCTGCTCGCCCACCTCGAACAGCACCGAGGGCCGCGGCCGTTCGACGCCCTCGCGCGTCTGCTTCATGATCCGCTCGGCCTCGGCGTCGGAGATCGGGCTGGGCCGCAGCCGCGTGCCGAGGAAGCCGGTGACCTTCGGCGTGTCCTTCACGAGGTGCCACGCCTCGTCGGACAGCTCCATCTTCACCAGCACGTAGCCGGGAAAGAACTTCCGCTCCGCATTCACCTTCTGGCCGCGGCGCAGCTCCACGACCTCCTCCGAGGGTACCAGCACCTCGTCGATCTGGTCGGCAAGCCCCTTCTGCGCCGCCTGCTCCTTGATCTGCTGGGCGATCTTCTTCTCGAAGCCGGAATAGACGTGTACCACGTACCAGCGCTTGGCCATACCCCCCTCCCCCGTCAGCCGCCGGTGCCGAACAGGGCACGCACGCCGATGCCGATGAACTGGTCGACGACGAAGAAATAGATCGTTGCGAGGGCTGCCATCGCAAGCACGAGCCCGGTGGTCACCAGCGTCTCCTTGCGCGTCGGCCAGGTGACCTTCGCCACCTCCGCCCGCACCTCGCGGATGAATCTTGCCGGGTTCACCGCCACGCCGCTCATGCTCCTCTCGACACCTTTCCGACCGCACCGGGGAAGTCCGGAGAATGGCAGGGGTGGAGGGTCTCGAACCCCCAGCCTCCGGTTTTGGAGACCGGCGCTCTAGCCAATTGAGCTACACCCCTACCGGGCCGCCGCGGCCCGGAAGCCCCGCCAGCCCGAGGCGCCGTAGAAAGGCCGCGCGGGGCGGAAAGTCAAGGGCGGGCGCTGCTTTCGGAACGCGCGCCGCTTTCGGCGATCCAGGCCCGATCCCGAGGATAGTCCGCCTCGCTCCGGCCGCGGGCCAGCGCGCGCAGCACCGCGCGCTGGAAGGCGAAGTAGCCCATGCTCGGCGGCGCCGTGCCACGGTCGGTGAACAGGCGGGCGTGAAGCTGCGGCAGACGGTGGAACGGCACGCCGGGGAAGGCGTGATGTGCGGTATGATATTGCATATTCCAGCACAGCCACCGCATCGCCCGCCCGGTCCGCGTACTGCGGGTGTTGCGCAGCACGTCGCCGACATGCGGCATGCCGAGGTGCTCGATCGTGTTCTGCAACTGGTGCGCCGCCTTGGTGAGCAGCATCGGCGCGAGCCAGTAGAGCAGCGCCGCCGTGCTGCCCGCCGCGACCGAGCCGGCGGCGATCAGCGCATAGCCCGCCACGTGCCAGCGCGCCTCACGGATCACCAGGCCGTGGCGCGCCGGCGGAATATAGTGCTCGCTCACCCGGCCGCCGGCGAAGCGGACGATGCGCCCCGCCCGGCTGGTCCAGTAGGTCGCGCCGAGCAGCCAGAGCAGGTAGCTCGCGCGGCCAAAGGGCGGGCGCTCCAGCTCGCCGTCGCGCGCCCAGTCCTGGGTGTGGCGATGGTGGGCGTAGTGCTGGATCTGGTCGAAATCGCGCGGGTAGAGCAGAAAGAAGCCGATCGCGCGGCCCACCGCCTCGTTCAGCCAGCGGCTGCGGAACGCGGTGTAGTGACTGGTCTCGTGCTGGGCCGCGTAGAGGAAGTTGATCAGCACGCCATGCAGAACGAAAACCGGCACCACCCAGAGCGTGCCGAGCGTGGCGGCGATGCCCGCGCCGGTGACGCCGACCGCGGCGAGGTGTGACCCAAGCTGCAGCAGCCCGGCGCGGTCGGAGCGCGTGCACAGCGCCCGCAGCACGGCTGGCTCGATCAGGTCGCGTCGGGCGAAGACCTCGTCCACGGGCGCCCTCTTGCCTTCGCTGGACGCGCCAGCCTAAGCCAAGTGACAGGAACTGGCCAGCGAGCCCGGAATCAGGCGATGCCCGTCATCCGCTCGGCGATCGACCCGCGTGATCCGGCGTTCTCGGCCCGGGCGGAGCAGATGCGCGCGCTCGTCGCCGACCTGCGCGACACTGTCGAGACGATCCGCCTCGGCGGCGGGGAGCAGGCGCGGCGGCGGCACGTCGAGCGGGGCAAGCTGCTGCCGCGCGACCGCATCCGCGCACTGATCGACCCCGCCTCGCCGTTCCTCGAACTCTCGCAGCTCGCCGCGTTCGGCATGTATGGCGAGAACATTCCGGCGGCCGGCATTATCACCGGCATCGGCCGCATCGCCGGGCGCGAGTGCATAATCGTCGCCAACGACGCGACGGTCAAAGGCGGCACCTACTACCCGATGACGGTCAAGAAGCACCTGCGGGCGCAGGAGATCGCGCGGACGAACCGCCTGCCCTGCGTCTACCTGGTGGATTCCGGGGGCGCCAACCTGCCCAACCAGGACGAGGTGTTTCCCGATCGCGAGCATTTCGGGCGCATCTTCTACAATCAGGCGCAGATGTCGGCAGAGGGCATCGCGCAGATCGCGGTCGTGATGGGCTCCTGCACCGCGGGCGGCGCCTATGTGCCGGCGATGGCGGACGAGTGCGTGATCGTGCGCGGCCAGGGCACGATCTTTCTCGGCGGGCCGCCGCTGGTGAAGGCGGCGACCGGCGAGGTGGTGTCGGCCGAGGACCTCGGCGGGGCGGACGTGCATACGCGCACCTCCGGCGTCGCGGACCACATGGCCGAGAGCGACGCGCATGCGCTCGGCATCGCGCGGCGGATCGTCGCCAATCTCGGCGGCGCGGAACGCCACCCGCTCGACCTTGCCGAACCCAGCGCGCCCGCCCATGACCCGGCCGAGATCTACGGCCTCGTGCCGACCGACCTGCGCGAGCCGTACGACGTGCGCGAGGTGATCGCGCGCATCGTCGACGCCAGCGAGTTCGACGAGTTCAAGCAGCTCTACGGGCCGACGCTGGTCACCGGCTTCGCGCGCATCTGGGGATATCCGGTCGGCATCGTCGCCAACAACGGCGTGCTGTTTTCCGAGAGCGCGCTGAAGGGCGCGCATTTCATCGAGCTGTGCGCGCAGCGCCGGATTCCGCTGGTGTTCCTGCAGAACATCACCGGCTTCATGGTGGGGCGCAAATACGAGGCGGGCGGCATCGCCAAGGATGGCGCCAAGATGGTCACCGCCGTCGCGACCGCGGCGGTGCCGAAATTCACCGTCATCATCGGCGGCAGCTTCGGCGCCGGCAACTACGCGATGTGCGGCCGCGCCTACGCGCCGCGCCTGCTGTGGATGTGGCCGAACGCGCGCATCTCCGTCATGGGCGGCGTGCAGGCGGCGAGCGTGCTGGCACAACTGCGCCGCGACAACCTCGCCACGCGCGGCGAAGTCTGGCCGGCCGAGGAGGAGGAGGCGTTCAAGCGGCCGATCGAGGCGCAGTACGAGACCCAGGGCCATCCGTATTACGCAAGCGCGCGGCTGTGGGATGACGGCGTGATCGACCCGGCGGAGACGCGCACCGCGCTCGCTCTCGGCATCGCCGCCGCGCTGAACGCGCCGATCCCGCCGACGCGCTTCGGCCTGTTCCGCATGTGAGGCGCGCGGACATGTTCGACAGCATCCTGATCGCCAATCGCGGCGAGATCGCCTGCCGCATCATCCGCACCGCGCGGCGCATGGGCGTGCGCGCCGTCGCCGTCTACTCCGAGGCCGATGCCGGGGCGATGCATGTCGCGATGGCGGATGCGGCGTTCTGCATCGGCCCCGCGCCTGCGGCGGAAAGCTACCTCGCGATCCCGCGCATCCTCGACGCGGCGGCGCGCGCCGGGGCGCAGGCGATCCATCCCGGCTACGGGTTCTTGAGCGAGAACGCGGCCTTCGCCGAGGCGTGCGCGGCGGCGGGCGTGACGTTCATCGGGCCGCCCGCCGCCGCGATCCGCGCCATGGGCTCGAAGAGCGCCGCGAAGGCGCTGATGGACGGCGCGGGCGTGCCGCTGGTGCCCGGCTATCATGGCGCCGACCAGGACGACGCGGTGCTGGAGGATGCGGCGGCGCGCATCGGCTATCCGGTGCTGATCAAGGCATCGGCCGGCGGCGGCGGGCGCGGCATGCGCGTCGTGCCCGGGCCGGGCGCGTTCGCGGCGTCGCTCGCAACGGCGCGCGGCGCGGCACGTGCGGCGTTCGGTGACGACACGGTGCTGGTCGAACGCTACCTGACCCGGCCGCGTCACATCGAGATGCAGGTGTTCGCGGACACGCACGACAACGTCGTGGCGCTGTTCGAGCGCGACTGCTCCGTGCAGCGCCGCCATCAGAAGGTGATCGAGGAGGCACCGGCGCCGGGCCTCGACGCCGCCACGCGCGAGCGCATGGCGGCGGCGGCGTGCGCCGCGGCACGCGCGATCGGCTACGTCGGCGCCGGCACGGTGGAGTTCATCGCCGAGGACGGCGCGTTCTATTTCATGGAGATGAACACGCGGCTGCAGGTCGAGCATCCGGTGACGGAGATGATCACCGGCCTCGACCTCGTCGAGTGGCAGTTGCGCGTCGCCGCCGGCGAGGCGCTGCCACGGCGGCAGGACGAACTCGCCGCCACGGGGCACGCGATCGAGGTGCGCATCTATGCCGAGGACCCGGCCCGCGATTTCGCGCCGGCAACCGGCACGCTGCAACATCTGCGGGCGCCGGCCGAGGATGCCGCGATCCGCGTGGACACGGGTGTCCGGCAGGGCGACGCCATTTCGGTGCACTACGACCCGATGATCGCCAAGCTGATCGCGCACGGCGCGGACCGGCCCGATGCGGTGCGGCGGCTCGCACGGGCGCTCGACGACTACGAGATCGCCGGCGTGCAGACCAATCTTGGCCTGCTGCGCGCGATCGTGCGGCATCCTGCGTTTCGTGCCGGCGGGGTCGATACCGGGTTCATCGCGACGCATGCCGCGGACCTGATGCAGCCGCCGGCACCGCCGCCGCGCGCCGCGCTCGCCGCCGCGGTGCACCGGCTGCTCGCCGACGCGCGGCCCGACGGCGACACGCACTCACCCTGGGCGCTGCGGACGGCGTGGCGGCTGAACGGTGACGGCTACCAGGATTTCCACCTGCTCGCGGGTGAAACCGCGCTGATGCTGCGTGCGCATCTGCACCGCGACGGGAATTTTCGCCTGGACCTGCCGGACGGCGCCGCCCCGGACGGCGCCGCCGATGTCGCCGTCGGCCCCGGCGACGACGGCGCCGTGTGCCTCGCGCTCGACGGCATGCAGGTGCGGGCGCGCGTCCTGCGCAGCGGTCCGGCGCTGACCGTGCTGCTGCGCGGCGAAGCGCATGCGCTGACCTATGTCGATCCGCTCGCGCCGGCCCGCGAGGCAGCGGCGGGCGGCGATCGCATCGTGGCACCGATGCCGGGGCGGGTGCTCGAGATCGCCGCCGCGGGGCGCGCGGTGCGGCGCGGCGAGGTAGTCGTGGTTCTCGAGGCGATGAAGGTCCAGATGCGCCTGCCCGCCCCGCGCGACGCGGTCATCGCCGCGGTGGGGTGCGCGCGCGGGGACCTGGTGGAAGACGGCGCCGAACTCGTCAGCTTCGTGCCGGCCGAGTGAAGGAGGGAGAGAATGGATTTCGACGAGACGCCAAAGGTCCGCGAGCTGAAGGCTCGCGTCGAGACCTTCATGGCGGAGCATGTCTACCCGAACGAAGCCGAAATCCTCGCCCAGATCGCCGAGGGCGACCGCTGGCAGCCGCCCGCGCTGTTCGCGGAGATCAAGGAGCGCGCGCGCGCCGCCGGGCTGTGGAACCTGTTTCTGCCCGAGAGCGAGTACGGCGCCGGCCTGACGAACCTGGAATACGCGCCGCTGTGCGAGATCATGGGCCGCTCGCCGTTCGCGCCGGAGATGTTCAACTGCTCCGCGCCCGACACCGGCAACATGGAAGTGCTGGTGCGCTACGGCACCGCCGAGCACAAGCGCCGGTGGCTGGCGCCGCTGCTGGACGGCGCGATCCGCTCGGCGTTCGCGATGACCGAGCCTGACGTCGCCTCCTCCGACGCCACCAACATCGCGACCAGCATCCGCCGCGAGGGCGACGACTACGTGATCAACGGCCGCAAATGGTGGACATCGGGCGCGCTCGACCCGCGCTGCCGCATCCTGATCGTGATGGGCCGCTCGGCCGCCGACGCCACCGACCGCTACCGCTCGCAGTCGATGATCCTCGTGCCGCTGCCGCATCCGGGCGTGCACGTGAAGCGCATGCTGCCGGTGTTCGGCTACGACGACGCCCCGCACGGGCACGGCGAGGTGGTGTTCGACAACGCCCGCGTGCCGGCGGCGAACATGCTGCTGGGCGAAGGCCGCGGGTTCGAGATCGCGCAGGGGCGGCTTGGCCCGGGGCGCATCCATCACTGCATGCGGCTGATCGGGCTGGCCGAACGGGCGCTGGAGCGCATGTGCCGCCGCGCGCAGTCGCGCGTCGCGTTCGGCCGCACGGTCGCCGAGCAGACGGTGACGCAGGAGCGCATCGCGGAGAGCCGCATCATGATCGACCAGGCGCGCCTGCTGACGCTGCGGGCCGCCGACGTGATGGACAAGCGCGGCAACAAGGCCGCGCGCGCCGAGATCGCGATGATCAAGGTGCTGGCCCCGAACATGGCCTGCCGCGTGATCGACTGGGCGATCCAGTCATTCGGCGCCGCCGGCGTCACCGACGACTACGGCCTCGCCTACGCCTATGCCTGCGCGCGCACGCTGCGCCTCGCCGACGGGCCGGACGAGGTGCATCGCAACCAGATCGCGCGGCTGGAGCTGCAACGCTACCAGGGGCCGGAGAGCCTCACCGGCGGCTCGGCGTCGGTGCTGCCGATCGACCGCACGCCGGGCCTGCGCCGCAAGCCGGTGTGGATCGCGTGACGCGCGCGCGATGAGCGACTTGGGCGACCACGGCCTCGACCTTACGCGCCTCGCCGCGTGGCTGCGCGACAACGTCCCGGGCTATGCCGGGGTGCCGGAGGTCGAGCGGTTCGAGGGCGGGCAGTCGAACCCGACCTTCCTGCTCCGCGCCGCCAGCGGCGCCTATGTCCTGCGCCGCAAGCCGCAGGGTGCGCTGCTGGCGAGCGCGCATGCGGTGGATCGCGAATTCCGCGTGCTGCGCGCACTGCACGGCGGCGCGGTGCCGGTCCCCCGGCCCTACGCGCTGTGCGAGGACCCGTCCGTCATCGGCAGCAGCTTCTGCGTCATGGATTTCGTGGAGGGGCGCGTCTTCTGGGATCAGACGCTGCCGGACTGCACGCCCGCCGAACGCGCCGCGATCTATGACTCCATGGGCGCCACCATCGCCGCGCTGCACAGCGTCGACTATCGCGCAGTCGGGCTCGAGGGCTTCGGCAAGCCGGGGGCCTATGTCGCGCGCCAGATCGACCGCTGGACGCGGCAGTACCGCGCTTCCGAAACCGCCCCGATCGCCGCCATGGACCGGCTGATCGACTGGCTTCCGCGCCATCTGCCGGCGCGCGACGCGACCGCGATCGTGCATGGCGACTATCGCATCGACAACCTGATCTTCCACCCCACCGAGCCGCGCGTGGTCGCGGTGCTGGATTGGGAGCTCGCGACACTCGGGGACCCGGTGGCGGATTTCGCGTATCACGTGATGTCGTGGCGCATCGCGCCGGCCGCGTTTCGCGGCCTCGCCGGCGTCGATGTCGCGGCGCTCGGGATTCCGACCGAGCCTGACTATGTCGCCGCCTATTTCCGCCGCACCGGCTTCGCGCCGGTCGCCGACTGGGATTTCTACGTCATCTTCGGCATGTTCAAGATGACTGCGATCCTGCAGGGCGTCTACAAGCGCGCGCTCGACGGTACTGCGGCGAGCGCGCAGGCGCTGGAGGTTGGCGGGCGGGCCGCGCGCATGGCCGAGCAGGGCGCGGCGCTGATCGAGGCCCGGGCACGCTGAACGATCGTCGGCGACGCCGGAGGCTGACAGGCGCCACCGGCTGCCCGTAGCCTGCCCGCGACGTCGTTCGACCGAAAGGCTCCATGGAAGCGCCCCCGGATCTTTCCGCTTTCAAGATCGCGCTGATCGTGCTCGGCGCCGCGGCGATCGTGATCCCGCTGTTCCACCGCATGCGGGTCAGCACCGTGCTCGGCTTCATGCTGGTGGGCGTCGTGGTCGGCCCGTTCGGGCTCGGCCAGGCGACGCGGCTGGTGCCCGCGCTGACCGCGGTCACCATCAACGATCCGGCGGCGATCGCGCCGATGGCGCGGCTGGGCGTGGTGCTGCTGCTGTTCATGATCGGGCTGGAGCTGTCGCTGGAGCGGCTGCTGGTCATGCGCGGGCTCGTGTTCGGACTTGGCGCGTTGCAACTCAGCTTCTGCGCCGCCGCGCTGGCGGGCGCCGCCACGCTCGCGGGCGCCGACGGCACCACCGCTGTCGTGCTGGGTCTGGCCGGCGCGATGTCTTCCACGGCAGTCACGCTGCAGGTGCTCTCGCAGGCGAAGCGGCTGGCAACGCCGGTCGGCCGCAGCAGCTTCGCCATCCTGCTGTTCCAGGATCTCACCGTCGTGCCCGTGCTGTTCACGCTGGCGCTGCTGCATCACGGCGCCAGCGCGGCCGTGCTGGTGGGGGCGGTCGGCAAGGCGGTGGTGGCGCTGGTTGCGGTCTTCGGCGTGGCGCGGCTGGCGCTGCGCCCGCTGTTCCGCAGCGTCGCGCGCACCAACAGCCCGGAACTGTTCACCGCCGCCTGCCTGCTCGTGGTGTTCGCGACCGCCCTGGCGACGGCGGCGGCGGGGCTTTCGATGGCGCTGGGGGCGCTCATCAGCGGCCTGCTGCTCGCCGGCACCGAGTTCCGCCATCAGGTGGAAGTGACGATCGAGCCGTTCAAAGGGCTTCTGGTCGGCGTGTTTCTGATCTCCGTCGGCATGGGGCTCGACCTCGGCAAGCTGTTCGCCGAACCGGCGGCGGTGCTCGGCCTTGCCGCCGGCCTCGTCGGCCTGAAATTCGCGGTGATCGCGGTCCTGATGCGGCTCTGGGGATTCGCGTGGCCGGCCGGCGTGCAAAGCGGCCTGCTGCTGGGTCCGGCCGGGGAGTTCGGCTTCGTGATCGTGGCCGTGGCGGTCGGCGAGGGGCTGCTCGGTGCCCCGGTCGCCGGCATCGCGCTGACCTCGGCCGCGCTCAGCATGGCCCTCATACCGCTCTTCGCCAACCTCGGCAGGCGGCTGGCGCCGCGCGGCGGTGCCGCCGTCGATCCGGCGCTGCTGCCGCCTCCGGACACGAACAGCGCCAGCCGCGTCGTCATCGCGGGCTTCGGCCGCGTCGGGCAGACCGTCGCGGCGATGCTGGAGCGCCACAACATCACCTACCTCGCCATCGACCGCGACGCCGACCTGGTTGCGCGGGAGCGCGCGGCGGGGCGCGCGGTGTTCTATGGCGACCTCGCGCGCGTCGAGCTGCTGCGCGCGCTCGACGTGGGTGCGGCGCGTGCGCTGGTGGTGACGATGGACAACCAGAACGCCGTGGATGCGGTGGTGGCGGCGGCGCGTGGCCAGCGCACGCCACTGCTGATCGTCGCCCGCGCCCGCGACGCCGGCCACGCGGCGCACCTCTATCGGATGGGCGCGTCGGATGCGATTCCGGAGACGGTGGAGGCAAGCCTGCAACTGGCGGAAGCGGTGCTGGTCGATATCGGCGTGCCGATGGGCCCGGTGATCGCGTCGATCCATGAGAAGCGCGCCGAGTTCCAGGACGCGATCAAGGCGATGGCGCCCGGCGCCGAGGTCCGGCCGCGCGGACGGCGCATGCGGCGCGGCTGAGAGGCGCGGGCGTTGCTTCCGTCGCGGCGCGCACCGTAGTCTCCCCGGCAATGACGACCGCGGATCATGTCATCGTCGGCAGCGGCATCAACGCGCTGGTCGCCGCCGCCCTGCTCGGGCGGCGGGGGCATCGGGTGCTTGTGCTGGAGCGCAACGAGCTCATCGGCGGCTGCATCCGCACCGAGGAGGCGACCGCGCCCGGCTTCCTGCACGACGTGATGGCAACGACCTTCGTGCTGTTCATCACCTCGCCGGGCTATGCCGAGCTCGGGCCGGAACTGCACAAGCGGGGCCTCGCCTTCGCCGACGCGCAGGTCCCGACCGGCGTCCTGATGCCGGATGGGCGCAGCGCCGTGCTGCGGCGCGACCGTGGCGCCAATGTCGCGGCGTTCGAGGCGATGCGCGCCGGCGACGGTGCCGCCTTCGCGCGCGAGCTGGATCGCATGGGCGCGGATCTGCCGCTGATCTTCGCGCTGCTCGGCGGCACGCTGTGGTCGCGCCCGACGCTGCGCCTGCTGGCGCGGGAGGCATGGCGGCGCGGCCTGCGCAACCTCGCCGCCTTCTTCGGTGAAACGCTGGGCACCGCGCGCGCCTGGCTCGAACAGGATTTCGCATCCGAGGAGATGCGCGCCCTGTTCGCGCCCTGGGTGCTGCATGCCGGGCTCGGGCCGGAGAGCGCCTATTCGGGGCAGATGGCGAAGGTCATCGCCTTCGCGCTGGAGGCGGCCGGCGCGCCGATCGTGCAGGGCGGCGCACAGAATCTCCTGAACGCCTTCGCGCAGCTCATCCGCGACCAGGGCGGGGAGATCCGGACCGGCGCCGATGTCGCGCGCGTGCTGTGCGACGCCACCTCCGGCGCCGCGCGCGGTGTGCAGCTTGCCGGCGGCGAGGAGATTCTCGCGCGCAAGGGGGTGATCTGCTCGGTCACGCCGCACCAGCTCTATGAGCGCCTGCTCGGCGGCGCCGCCTTGCCGTCCGAGGTCGCCGAGGGCGTGCGGCGCTACCGCTACGGCAAGGGCGACATGCAGATCCACTACGCGCTCGCCGCCCCCCCGCGCTGGCGCAACCCCGAGCTCGGCGGCGTGGCGCTGCTGCACCTGACGCCGGGGCTCGACGGCGTGTCGCGCGCCGCCAACGAGGCCGAGCGCGGACTGCTGCCCGCCGTGCCGACGATCTGCGTGGGCCAGCCCAGCGCGCTCGATCCCAGCCGCTGCCCGCCGGGGCGGGCGATCCTGTGGCTGCAGCTCCCGGAGGCGCCGCGGCGGATCAAGGGCGATGCCGCCGGCACCATCGCGACCCCCGCCGACGGCACCTGGACCGAGGCGGTGCGCGAGCAGTTCGCCGATCGCGTGGAGGCGATTCTCGCAAGCCACATCGAGGGATTCCATGCCGACGTGCTTGCCCGGCGTGCCTATTCGCCGGCCGATCTGGCGGCGATGAACATCAATCTGGTGGACGGCGACCCGTATGGCGGATTCTGCGGGCTTGATCAGTTCTTCCTCTGGCGGCCGCTGAAGACCTCGGCCAACCACCGCACGCACGTCCCGCGCCTCTATCACATCGGCGCCTCGACGCATCCCGGGCCGGGGCTCGGCGGCGGCTCGGGCTATCTGCTTGCGAAGGCGGTCGGCTGACGGCTACCGGTTGGCGCCGGGCACCCACAGCACGTCGGCCGCGCCGCCACGGTTCAGCCGGCGTCCCAGCACGAACAGATGGTCGGAGAGCCGGTTGAGGTAGCGGACCGCGACCGGATTCACGGGCTCCGCGCCAGCCAGCGCCACCACCCGCCGCTCTGCCCGCCGCACGATCGTGCGCGCCAGATGCGCATGCGCCGCGCCGGCCGTGCCGCCCGGCAGCACGAAGCTGGTGAGCGGCGCGAGCGCGGCGTTCATCGCCGCGATCTCGGCCTCCAGCCGCCGGCACAACGTATCGCCGATCCGCCGCTCGCCCGCGTCGCCCGGCACGCACAGGTCGCCGCCAAGGTCGAACAGGTCGTTCTGGATGCGCGCGAGCATGGCATCGGCATCCGCATCGCCGCCGAGATGCAGCCGCAGCAGGCCGACCGCCGCATTCGCCTCGTCCACGGTGCCGAACGCCTCCACGCGCAGCGCGTCCTTCGCGACGCGCGCGCCGTCGCCGAGCGAGGTCTTCCCCCCGTCACCGCCGCGCGTCACCACCCGGTCGATGCGCACCACGGTATCCGTCCGCTTCCTGCTCACAGCACGATCACGCCCTGATGTTTGGCCTTGCCTTCGGGCTCCACGTGGATCGTGATGACGAGCCCGGCAATGTCCGCCTTCAGCGCCGCCTCGATCCGGTCGCAGATGTCGTGCGCCGCGGCAACCGTCATCGACCCCGGCACGACAAGGTGGAATTCGAGGAAGCTGAGGCGCCCGGCATAGCGCATCCGCAGGTCGTGCGCCTCCAGCGCGCCCTCGGCGTGCTCGCTCACCAGCCGGCGGACGCGCGCGACGATCTCGTCCGCCGGTGCGGCATCCATGAGCCCGCCGGCCGACTCGCGGATCACGCGCACGCCGGCGACGAGAATGTAGACGGCCGTCGCCGCGGCGATCAGCGGATCGAGCCAGGCGATCCCGGTCGCCACCACCAGCGCCACGCCGATGAGCACGCCGGCGGAGGTGATGACGTCGGAGAGCAGGTGCCGCCCGTCAGCCCGCAGCGCCGCCGACCGCAAGTGCGCGCCGCGCCGCAGCAGCACCGCCGCCCAGCCGGCGTTGAGCACCGTCGCAAGCGCGTTAGCCGCCATGCCCTCGCTCGGCATGCGCAGCGGCGCCGGCGCCACGAACGCCCGCCACGCATGATCAAGGATGAACAGTGCGGCGAGCACGATCATCACGCCCTCGACCACGGCGGCGAACATCTCCGCCTTCTCGTGGCCGTACGGATGGTGGGCGTCGGCCGGGCGCGCGGCGATGCGCAGCGCCAGCAGCGCCATCACCGCGGTCGCCACGTTCACGACCGACTCTGCCGCGTCGGAGAACAGCGCGGCGCTCCCGGTCAAGGCCCAGGCGAGCGTCTTGAGCGCCAGGACGACCAGCCCGAGCACGATGCTCGCCCCGCCGATCGCCGCCGCGCCGGTCATGCGCCGCCCCGCCCTAAGTGCCTGGGGCGAGTGCGACGGCGGCCGCCGGCAGGCGCTCGGCGTGCCAGAGCCGGACCTCGAGCGGTCCCGGCACCCGCACCACGGCCCCTGGCGCCAGACCCGCGCCGGCAAGCAGCCGTTCCATCTGCGGCTCGGGAAAGCCCGGCCAGCGATGCGCGAGCCGCTGCAGGCAATCCGCGTTCTCGTGCGGCGCCAGGTCGACGACCACCAGCAGCCCGCCGGGGCGCAGGACCCGCGCCGCCTCCGCCAGCGCCGCCGCCGGGTCCTCGGCGTGGTGCAGCACCATCTGCACCACCGCGGTATCGAACGCCGCGTCGGGCAGCGGCAGGCGGTACATGTCGGCGAGGCGCACGCCGCAATGGCTCAGTCCGGCCCGCGCCAGCCGCGCCCGCGCCAGCGCCAGCATTGCCCGGCTCGCGTCGACGCCGAGGCCGGAGGTCACCCGCGGCGCCAGCAGTTCCAGCAGCCGGCCGGTGCCGGTGCCGATGTCGAGCAGCCGGCCGAGGGAGGCTGCCAGCCCTTCCAGCAACGCCGCCTCCACCGCCTCCGCCGGCAGGCCGAGGGCGCGCATCTCGTCCCATTCGGCGCCGGCGCGGCGGAAGCTTTCGGTCGCCACACGGGCGCGCTCGGCCAGCACCCGCGCGGCCTGGCGGCGGTCCGCCGCCAGCGCGGGATCGTCGGGGGGGAGATGCGCCAGAACGGTGCGCGCGAGCGCGGCCCCCGCCCCGCCGGACGGCGGCAGGCCGAACAAGGCATTCGGCCCCTCTCGCACCCGCTCCAGCAGCCCCGCGTCGCACATCAGGCGCAGATGCCGCGACAGGCGCGGCTGGCTCTGCCCGAGGATCTCGGTGAACTCGGTCACGGTGAACGCGCCGCGCCCGGCGAGCGCCAGGATGCGCAGCCTTGTGGGCTCCGCCGAGGCACGCAGCGCGGCGAGCAGGTCCTCCATCATCGCGCCGGGCGAAACCCGCTCAGCGCCCGCCCGTTCCCGCCGGCACGTCCGCCGCGCCGGCGCCGAGCGCGCGCTGCATGTAGACGGTGTCGAGCCAGCGGCCGAACTTCAGCCCGACGGCGCGCAGCACGCCCACGCGCGCGAAGCCCAGGCTCGCATGCACGCCCATCGAGCCGACATTCTCGCTGTCGCCGATCACCGCCAGCATCTGGCGGAAGCCCTGCGCCTCCGCCGCCTCGATCAGCCGCGCGACCAGCGCCTTGCCGACCCCCTGGCCGCGCACGTCCTCGCGCACATAGACGGCGTCCTCGCAGGAATAGCGATAGGCGGACCGCTCGCGGAGCTGGGCGTAGTAGCTGTAGCCGAGCACGCCGGTGGCGTCCGTCGCCACCAGCCAGTGCCAGCCGTGCCCGGTCACGGCCCGCCAGCGCGCCGCGATCTCCTCCACCGACGGCGGCACCTCCTCGAACGTGCCGGTGCCGTGCAGCACGTGGTGCGCGTAGATCCCCTGGATCTCCGGCAGGTCGGCCTCGGTCGCGGCGCGAATCGGCAGCATCGCCTTCTCTCCGTCAGGACAGCCCGAGCAGCGTAGCCGCCTCGCGCGCCAAAGCCAGCAGGGCACGATCGCAGCCCGGCGCGGCAACCAGCGAGAGCCCGACCGGCGCCTCCCCCTCCTCCACCGGCACGCGCCCCACCGGCAGCGTGACCTCGGGCAGGCCGGCGAGCCCGCCGATCGCGGTCACCCCGATGCTCGCCGCGCGCACCTCCTCCAGCTCCTGCGGCGTGGCATCGAGCCGGGGGGCCGGCGACGGGCTCGTGGGATAGACGAGGACGGCGCCGCCCGCGAGCAGGGCACGCAGCCGCCCCTGCAGGCGCTGGCGCACACCCCAGGCAGCCTGCACCTCGGCATCCGCGATCAGCCGCGCCGCCTCGACGCGGGCGGCGACCGCCGGGCTCAGGTTGGGGCGCGTCGCGGTGACCCACGATCCAAGGCTCGCCCACGCCTCCTGCGCCTGGATCGCCCGGAAGTGACTATAGAGGACGGCGATCCCCTCGGGCACCGCCTGGATCGGCAGCGCCGGGCCCAGCAGCGGCTGCAGCCGCTCCACGGCCGCGGCGAGCGCGCGGGCGACGGCGGGGTGGGCGTTGCTCCAGGCCTCCTCCACGCGCAGCAGCGGCCCCCCCAGCCGCCCGCCATCGCCGGGCAGCAGCAGGTCGCCCACCCGCGCCAGCAGCTCGGCGCTGCGGGTGAACCAGCCGGGCGTATCCAGGCTCGGCGCCAGCGGCATGGTGCCGGCGAGCCCGATCGCGCCCTGGGTGGGCCGGATGCCGAAGATCCCGCAATAGCTCGCGGGAACGCGCACCGAGCCGCCGGTGTCCGAGCCGAGTGCGAGCTCCGCGAGCCCTCCGGCAACCGCAGCCGCCGATCCCGCGCTGGAACCCCCGGGGAAACGGGCGGGGGCGCGGGGGTTGCGGGGGGTCCCGTGCCAAAGGTTCTCGCCGGTTAGTCCGAAGGCGAGCTCGACGGTGATCGTCTTTCCGACAAGTCTTGCGCCCGCGCGTAATAATGTCGCGACGACGGGAGCAGTCGCCACGGATGGCGCGTGCGTTCGGGTCCAATCGGGATTACCACATGTCGTGATGAAACCAGCGATATCGAAAATATCCTTCACCGCCAGTCTGATGTCGTTGAGCGGTCCCGTGCCCGTCGGCTCGAGTATTGCACGCGCGCCGGGCACAAAGGCTCCGAGTTCATCGATTTGCGGTTCCATGGCTCGCGCCCCCGTGATACGGACCGAAGCGTGCTGTGAACCTGCCCTGCTGAAAAGGGCAAATCACGGAACCGCCGCTCACGCTACTGCTGATACCGGCCGGTTAACGGGTTGTGGTAGACTGCGGTTGAAATGGCCCGGCTGGACCGGGCACGCCAGGGCAGGAAACGCGCCGGGCGCCCGGCTGCGTGGCGCGAAGTCGGCCGCGGCCGCGGTCTGACTGGGAAGGAGAGTCGACGCCGTGAACGCACCCGCCACCCTCCCCGGCCCGGATGAAGCCCTCGAATCGCGCCTGCTTGCGATCGAGGCCGCTGCCCGGTTCCACAACGTCGAGCTGGATCGCGACGAGCTGCGCTACCCCGCCGGCGGCCCGCCGCCGCCCGCGGCGCTGGTCACCTGGATCCGCGACAGCGGGCTCTGGGCCCGCGCCGTGCGCATGCGCTTCGCCCAGCTGTTGAAGGTCGAGGCCGCCGCCCCGGTGGTGCTGCTGCTGCGCGACGGCAGCGCCGCGATCCTGGCCACGGCTGATCCGGCGCGCAACATCGTCTGGCTCAAGGACCCGCGCGCCCCGTCGTCGGACATGCCGGTCGCGGTGGACGAGCTGCGGCTGAGCCAGGTGTGGTCGGGCGAGGTGCTGCTGATCCGCGCAATACGCGAGATCACCGACGAGAATGCGCCGTTCAGCTTCCTGTGGGTCTGGGGCGTGGTCCGCAAGGAGACGCGGCTGCTGCGCGACATGTTCATCGGCAGCTTCGCGCTGGCGCTGCTCACGCTGGTGCCGCCGCTGATCGTGATGACCACGCTCGACCGCGTGCTGACCTACCGCAGCACCTCCACGCTCGCCCTGGTCGGCATCTTCTTCATCGTGGCACTGCTCTATGAGACGATCCTGAACTACGCGCGGCGCAAGCTCACCTACATCGTCGGCGCCCGCGTCGATGCCAAGATCAGCCTGCACATCTTCAAGCGCATGCTGCGCCTGCCGCTCGACTTCTTCGAACGCCAGCAGGCCGGCGAGATCACCTACCGCCTGCAGCAGGTCAACAAGATCCGCGAGTTCCTCACCGGCCGGCTGATGACCACCATGCTCGACTGCGTGGCGCTGCTGGTGCTGATCCCGGTGATCTTCATCCTGCAGCCGACGCTCGCCTGGGTGACGATCGTGCTGGCCGGGCTGGTGGCGCTGATCATCATGGCGTTCCTCGGCCCGGTGAACCGCGCGGTTGGCCGCTGGATCGCCGCCGAGACGCAGAAGAGCAGCGTGCTGGTCGAGACGCTGCACGGCATGCGCACGGTCAAGGCGCTGGCGCTGGAGCCGCAGCAGCGCGACCTGTGGGACCGCCGCACCGCAAGCTCCGTGAAGCTCAAGCTGGAAGCCTCCGAGCTTGCCAACTGGCCGCAGACGCTGGTCAACCCGATCGAAGGCTTCATGAGCCGCGGGATCGTGCTGCTCGGCGCGCTGATCGCGGTCACGGCGCCGGGCTCGATCGACCCGGGCATGCTGATCGGCTTCATGATGATCAGCGGCCGCGTGGCGCAGCCCCTGATCGGGCTCGCGCGGCTGATGGACGACATGCAGGAGGTGCGCGTCGCGGTCGGCTTCGTGCAGTCGGTGATCAATCAGCCGCCCGAGAGCGCCAATCCCTCCGCCGGCCTGCGCCCGCGCATCGAGGGCGAGCTGCAGTTCAACGCCGTGAATTACAGCTATCCCGGCACCAAGACGCGCGCGCTCGACGGTGTGACGTTTTCGGTGCCGGCCGGCACGATGCTCGGCCTCGTCGGCAAGAGCGGGTCGGGCAAGTCCACGATCGCACGGCTGCTGCAGGGCATCACCCGCGACTACGAAGGCTTCCTCAAGCTCGACGGCAACGACCTGCGCGAGCTCAACCTCGCCTACCTGCGCCGCAGCCTGGGCGTCGTGCTGCAGGAGAACTTCCTGTTCCGCGGCACGATCCGCGAGAACATCATCGCCGGCCGCCCCGGCCTTACGCTGACCGATGCGGTGCGCGCCGCGCGGCTTGCCGCGGCCGAGGAGTTCATCGAGCGGATGCCGAACGGCTACGAGACCTGGATCGAAGAGGGCTCGCCCAACCTCTCCGGCGGCCAGCGGCAGCGGCTCGCGATCGCGCGCGCGCTCATCCACGATCCGCGGCTGATGATCCTGGACGAGGCGACGAGCGCGCTGGACCCGGAGAGCGAGGCGATGGTGAACGCCAACCTCACCCGCATCGCCAAGGGGCGGACGATGGTGATTGTCTCGCACCGGCTGACCTCGCTCACCGAGTGCGATCAGATCCTGGTGCTGGAGAAGGGCAAGGTGCTCGACATCGCGCCGCATTCCGTCCTGCTTGACCGCTGCACGGTCTATCGCCAGCTCTGGCTGCAGCAGAACCGCCACCTGGAGCCCTCGTCGCGCCACGGCATGCCGGGGCCGGTGCTGGCGCAGGGCGACGACTGAGGGAGGGCGCACGCCATGGCACGCAATCTGGTCACCGCCAGCCCCACCCTCGCCAGTGTCCCGACCGTCGAGGAGGCGGTCGCCGCCAACGCGATCCTCGAATTCCAGTCGCCGACCCTGGCCCTGGTCGCGGCACCGGCGCCGCTCTCGGCGCGCATGACGACGTGGCTGATCACGAGTCTCGTGCTCGCCATGATCGCGATCTTCGCCACGGTGAAAATCGACCGGCTGGTTTCGACCACCGGCGTCATCCTGGCGGAATCGCCGAACGTGATCGTCCAGCCGCTCGAGACGGCGATCGTGCGCAAGATCTATGTCAAGGAAGGCCAGGTGGTGAAGAAGGGCGAGCTGCTCGCCGAGCTCGATCCCACCTTCGCCGCCAGCGACGAGACCGCGACCGCCGCCCAGATGGCGAGCCTGAAGGCGCAGGTCGATCGGATGCGCGCCGAGCTTGCGAACAAGCCTTATGTTTCCGACGGCACGCAGTACGGCCAGCTCGAGGAGCTCGCCTACCTGCAGCGCCACCAGCAGTTCACCTTCCAGCTCGAGGACTACGACCAGAAGATCAAGAGCCTGGCGGCGAAGGTCGCGCAGGCCGACGCCGATGTCGGCAGCCTGACCAAGCAGCTCGTGCTGCTGCAGAAGACCGAGGACATGCGCCGCCAGTTGGAGCGGATGCAGGTCGGCAGCCGGCTCAACACGACGCAGGCCGAACTCGACCGCGAGAGCGGGCAGCAGAAGCTGGACGATGCGCGGCACGCGCTCGAGGGTGCGAAGCGGGACCTCGCATCGATGGTCGCCGAGCGGGATTCGTGGAAGCACCAGTGGTACGCCGACACCCAGAACCTGGAGAGCCAGCAGGAGCGCCTGCTCTCCGACATGCAGGGCCAGACGTCGAAGAACGAGCTGCGCCGCAAGCTGATCGAGATGCGCGCGAACACGGACTCCGTCGTGCTGAGCGTCTCGCGCGTGGCACCGGGGACGGTACTGCAGTCGGGCGTGGAGCTCATGACGACGGTGCCGGTGGATGACCCGCTCGAAGTCGTGGCGATGGTCGACGGCTCCAACGCCGGCTTCGTGAAGCCCGGCGACGAGGCGGCGATCAAGTTCGATACGCTGCCCTATTTCCGCTACGGCTACGCGCTCGGCCACGTCACGCGGGTTTCCGCCGACAGTTTCACCGACCCGACGCAGGGCCAGGTGAACCCGCAGGCGACATCGCCGAACATCGCCTCCAACTCGCCGCAGAACAACGGCACGGCGCCGCTCTACTACTACCGGGCGTTCGTCTCGATCGACAAACTGAACCTGCGCCACCCACCCGACAGCTTCCGCCTGAAGCCCGGCATGCCCCTGCAGGTGGATATCCGCGTGGGCCGGCGGACGGTTCTCGACTACATGTTCGACAAGATCGTCCCATTCCTCGCCAACGGGGCCAAAGAGCCGACATGATCGGTGCGGCCGGCGCGAGGCCGCGGGCGAGACGGGAGGGCTGAGCGTGGCAGGCTTGTTGGGCCGGCTGGCCGGGAAAGGTTCACCCGCCGCCGGGCTGCGTCGGGCGCAGGACCTGATCGCCGCCGGACGCGGCGCCGAGGCCTTCCCGCTCCTGGCCAAGGCGGCGCAGGCCGGGAACGCCGAGGCCGAGTTCCTGGTCGGCCGCGCCTATCTGGAAGGCGCGGGGGTGCCGCCCAGCCCGCCCGAGGGCGCCCGGTGGCTGGAGCGGGCCGCCAACCACGGCTATGCCGCGGCCCAGTCGCTGCTTGGCGCGCTCTACATGCACGGCGTGACGCCGCAGCCCGAGTCCGCCACCGGCCTGTTCGCGGCGGCGGCCGCCCCCACCAGCGCGCCCGGCCCGGACTTCGCCAAGGCCGCGCACTGGGCACGCCTCGCCGCCGAGGCCGGGGCGGCGGACGGGCAGGCACTGCTCGCTTATATTCTCACCTCCGGCCCCGAGGCGATGCGCGACCTCGCTGCGGCCGAGGAATGGTATCGCAAGGCCGCGGCCGCCAATTCCCCCCAGGGCTATCTCGGCTACGGCCTCGCGCTGCTGCGCAGGGCGGCGTCGCCGGCGGACTACGCCCCCGGCGTCGAATATCTCACCAAGGCGGCCAACACCGGGCTCGGTACCGCGATCTACCTGCTCGGCGTGCTCACCGAACAGGGTCAGGGCGTGGAGCGCGACCCGGTGCGGGCGACGGACCTCTACCGGCAGGCCGCCGAGAAGGGGGTGCGCTCCGGCCAGGCGCGCTACGGGCTGGCGCTGCTGGAAGGGCGCGGGGTCGCACGCAACCTGCAGGACGGCGAATCCTGGCTGCGCAAGGCGGCGCTTGCCGGCGACCCGGAGGCGGCGGCGCTGGTCGGCACGCTCTATGCGCGCGGCGGCGAGCTGCCGCCCAACCCGATGGAGGCCGCACTGTGGTTCCGGCGCGCCGCCGATGCCGGACACAAGGCCGCGGCGCGGACGATGGGCGTGCTCCACCTCACCGGCGCCGGAGTGCCGCGTGATCCGGCCGAGGCCGCGCGCTGGTTCCGCGTCTCGGCCGACGCGGGCGACGTTCAGGCCCGCCACGACCTCGCGGGGCTCGTGCTGAAGGGACAGGCGGAGCCGGAAGACTCCGTGCGCATCCGCAAGTGGTTCGAGCAGGCGGCGAGCGCGGGCGATTTGGTCGCCGCGTACAACTACGGCATCTGCCTCGCCGAGGGCGTGGGGGTCGAGCGCGACGACCGCGAGGCGGTGCAGTGGCTGCGCCGTGCCGCCGAGGGCGTGGTCAACGCGCAATACTGGTATGGCCGCATGCTGGCCGAGGGCCGCGGCGTCGAGGCGAATGTCGCGGAAGGACGTGCGTGGATCACGCGCGCCGCCAATGCGGGCATGACCGACGCCCAGGTGGCGCTCGCCGAAATGCTGGTCAACGGCCGCGGCGGCAGGCGCGACCATGCCGAGGCGCAGGGGCTGTTCCAGAAGGCGGCCGGCCAGGGCCATGTGGGAGCGATGTTCGCGCTCGGCGCGCTGCTGGGCGGCGGCCACGACGTGCCGTGGGACCGGCCCGCGGCGCAGAAATGGTTCCGCGCCGCCGCCGAGCGCAACCATCCGCACGCGCAGATGATGCTCGGCCGCTACCTCGCGCGCGGGCTCGCCGGCACGCGCGACCCGGCGGAGGCGCGGCAGTGGCTGGAGCGTGCGCTGGCGCACGGGCTCGCCGAGGCACAGACCGATCTCGACGCGCTGCCGACCGCCGAGCCTGCGTTCGCCGACGCGCAACCCGCCGACCCCCACCTCGCCGCCCCCCACCTTGCCGACCCGCAGCGTGCCGATCCCCAGTTTGCCGGCGCCCAGGTTGCGCGACGCTGAGTGAGCGACCGGCCGCGCCCGCGCACCCAGACCGAGGTCGCGAGCAAGGCCGCGCAGGATGCGTTCCAGCGCGGCCAGGCGCTGCTGGCGGCGGGCGACCCCGCCGGCGCGCGCCGCTGGCTGGAGCGGGCGCGGCGGTTCGCGACCGACGACGACACCGTTGCCCTCGCGCTCGCCCTCGCCCTGACCGCCCTCGCCGATCCTGCCGCGGAGCCGGTGCTGGCCGGCCTCGCGGCCCGCCACGACGTGCAGGAGGTCTGGCTCGCACTGTGCGCCGCGCGGCTGCGCGCCAACGACGCGCCCGGCGCCGCGGCGGCGCTGGGCAGTGCCCTCGCCGGTCACCGCCTCGCGAACGAGGCCGCC
>JAFKFJ010000177.1 GCA_017307335.1 Alphaproteobacteria bacterium
CCCCTGCCCGGCCGCCCAGGCATCGAGCACGGGCTGCACCACGGCCCAGCCCGCCTCGACGTTGTCGGCGCGCTGAAATAGCGTGGCGTCGCCCATGAACACGTCGTAGAGCAGCGTCTCGTAGCCGGTGCTGTTCACCGCGCCAAAATAGTCGGCGTAGCGAAATTCCATCGTCACGCCGCCGAGCCGCACCACCGGCCCCGGAACCTTGGCGCTGAACTGCAGCGACGCCCCCTCGCTCGGCTGGATGCGCAGCGTGAGGATGTTGGGCACCAGCTTCTCCACCGAGGTGTCGCGGAACAGCGCGAAGGGCGCCTGCTTGAAGTGGATCGCGATCTCGGTCTTGCGCGTCGCCAGCCGCTTGCCGGTGCGCAGGTAGAACGGCACGCCCGCCCAGCGCCAGTTGTCGATGCCGACCTTCATGGCGACGTAGGTCTCGATCCGCGAGTCCGCCGCCACGCCCGGTTCCTCGCGATAGCCGGGCAGGGCCGCGTCGCCGAGCGCGCCGGCGCCGTACTGGCCGCGCACCACGCACTCCACCGCCTGCGCCTCGGTCAGCGGATGGATCGCCTGCACCACCTTCGCCTTCTCGGTGCGCACGGCATCGGCGTCGAAGGAGTTCGGCGGCTCCATCGCGGTCATGGCGAGAAGCTGGAACATGTGGTTGGGCACCATGTCGCGCAGCGCGCCGGTCGATTCGTAGAACCGCGCGCGCGTCTCCACGCCCACCGTCTCGGCGGCGGTGATCTGCACGTGGTCGATGTGGTCGCGCTGCCAGAGCGGCTCGAAGATGCCGTTGGAGAAGCGCAGCGCCATGATGTTCTGCACCGTCTCCTTGCCCAGGAAGTGGTCGATGCGAAAGATCTGCCGCTCGTCGAGAACTTTCAGGATGCGCGCATTCAGCGCCTTGGCCGAGGCAAGGTCGTGGCCGAAAGGCTTCTCAATGACGGCGCGGCGGAATGCGCGGCCGTTCTCGTTCAGCAGGTCGGCCTCGGCGAGATGGTCGATGATCGGGCCGAAGAAGCGGTCGGCGACGGCGAGATAGAAGACGGCGCTGCCGCCGGCCGGATCGCTGCGCCCGCGCTCCTCCAGCCGCCAGCCGATCGCCTCGTAGGTGCGCGGGTCCGTCAGGTCGCCCTGCAGGTAGAACAGCCGCTCGCGCAGCCAGGGCCACGCCGTCGCTTCCGGCGCCGCGGCATGGCTGCCGCGCTGGGCGAGGAAAGCGTCGATCGCCTCGCCCTGGTGGCCGCGAAACACCTCGTCGTCGCCGGCAACGCGATCGACGCCGAGCACAATGAAGGCAGGGTCTAGCAGTTTTGCCGCGGCAAGATTGTAGAGGGCGGGCATCAGCAACCGCTTCGTCAGGTCGCCGCCGGCCCCGAAGATCACGAGCGTGGCGACCGGCGCGGGCGGCACGCCGGCAAGGGTGCTGGGGTCCGCCGTGAGTTGCGTGTCGAGGGCGCGCACCTGCGCCAAGGCATCCGCCTGCATGCTTCCTCCACTTCCGCCGCGAGGGACCGCCGCGCGGCCACCCGGCCGCTCGCCTTCAGGTCGCGCACCGCCCATCCCAGCACGTCCACCGCCCAGCACGCCAGCGCGGTGGCCCCACAGCACGCGCACCGCGACACGCTGGCGACGCCGGAACTGCTGACGCAACGACCGGGCGGGCGGGCAAGAACTCCTCGGGAGCCCGGCGGCGAACCGTCAAGAGTTCAGAACTATATCGATCTCTCGGGACATTACACGTTCCTTAAAGAGCACTCCGTCAGTCGCATTTGCGGTTCCGAAAGCGCGCATGCCGAGGTTAAGAGGGAGATATGCCTGTGCTCACGTGCTCGTGCCTCACGCATCCGAGAGACCTGTTCGCATGAAAGTTTCAACCCTTCCAACCGCGCCCTTTCCACGCGCCCCATCAATGGCAGCTCCTATTGCGACATCGCACGCCCCGGCGCGGGCCATGCCCGGCCGGGGCGCGCCGATGATTTCCTCCGCCATGGTGATGCGCACCACCACAGGGTCACGAACTATGCGGCAACGGGCAACGCTGCCGGTAAGCGCGTTCGGCTACAGACCCACACCGTCCAACCCTTGAGGCGCGTCGCCGCGCCACGGCGCGGCGGCCGCCATCGACCTGCGCATCGCCGCCCGACCCACACCCGCTGTCGGGTGAAAGCGATCTCCTGAGCGCGTGATGTCGAGACATCGCAATGTTTGCGTGGGAGCAGCAGATTACGCTCCCATGAAACCATAAACCGGCGCGCGTATACAGTCTTTCATGTTCGCCTGTAGGGTGAGTAGAACAGACTGAAACTCCACTATCACGCAACTGTGTATCACCACTTAGGGAGTTAGTTCGTCAATGAGTTCGTCCACAACTCTCAACCTCTCCAACTATTCCACGGTATGGAAAGACGATTTCGGTAGTGATTCGTCTATCAACACGAGTCTGTGGCAGGAGATCTGGGGCAATTCGAACGATTTCCGCTTCGGAAGCGGGGGACTGACGCTCACGTCCTATGCGTCCGAAGGCTGGAAGAATGTCGGCATACAAACGAACGACTTCCACGGCCCCGGCTCGTCCTATGGCTACGGACTGTTCCAGGCGACGTTCTCGCTCAACTCCGGCGAGGGGGCTGGTCCGTGCATCCTCCTCTGGCCGGCGACCAATGGCTGGCCGGGTCCCGAAATCGATCTGATGGAAGACTGGAGCGATCCGTCGCGGCAGACCGGCTATGCCACCATCCACTGGGCCGGCAGCGGCAACTCCGACCATTACCAGACCTATTCATTCCACGCCGACATGACGAAGAAGACGACCGTGGCGATGGATTGGGAACGCGGCTCTCTCACCTTCTATGTCAACGGCAGCAAAGTCTTCCAGACTACATCCAACGTCCCGAAGGACTATGCCGATGGCGGGCAGAACGAGGCCTTCGGCGCCGAGGTGACCGCGGCCGGCACCAAGGCGGTCAGTTCAAGCGTCTCGCTGCATTTGTACAGCATGAGCTATTCGACCCGGAACAGCGGCTCCGGTAGCTCCGGCAGCTCGACCTCGACCCCGACCCCGACCCCGACCCCCACGCCGTCGCCCACACCCACCCCTACACCCACTGGAACCGCGGGTACGATCACCCTTTCAAATCCGGGCACGGTGCAGGAGTCGAGCCCCGGTGCGGGCGTGGATGTCGTCGAGCATGTCTCGGCGCCAGGCCTCAGCAAGATCTACGAATTCACCATGACGTCGAAGAACGTCGCCGAGGAGAACTGGCAGACCGTCACCCTCGACTCCAGCGGCAACGGCACCTTCACCGCGCATTTCGAGCATAGCGGCGACTACCTGCTCGCCGTCGACGATCCTAGCAAGCAGACGATCAAGGCCTGGACTTCGCCCATCACCATCACCGACACGCCCACCGGATCGGTGGCGCCGACACCCACGCCGACTCCGACGCCCACGCCCTCGCCGACCGCAACGCCCAACAAGTGGATCACCGTGTCGAACCCCGGAACGGTGCAGGAAGCCAGTGCCGGCGCGGGCGTCGACGTCACCGCCACCGTCTCGGACCCCGGTCTCAACACGATCTATGCGCTCGTCATGACGAAGGCGAACGTCGCCGAGACGAACTGGATCAAGGTGCCGCTGGATGCGTCCGGCAGCGGCACCTTCACCGCGCATTTCCAGCACAGCGGCGACTACATCGTGGCCGTCAACGACCCCTCGACGCCGGTCGAAAAAGGCTGGTCGTCACCGATCACCATCACCGACACGCCGGTGAAGAGCATGGCCGCGCTCGACAGCGTCGCGACCGCGCCATCCGGGCCAAGCGTCACCGCGACCGACACCGCCGGCAAGAGTGCGGCCGTGCCCATCATCGCCAGCGGCACGCAGACCTTCGCGGCGACTGATACCGGCCTCGCCGGGTCGGTCGGCGAGTCGGTGGCAGACGGCGTCACGACCTTCACCGCCGGCAGCGGCATCAGTGGCATCGCGCTCAGCGATGCCGACGGCGGCTCCTACGCCCTGCAGAACTTCGCCGCGGTGTCGGCGGATCTCAGCGGCGCCAGCGGCGGCACGCTCGCCATCAACGGGGCGAGCAGCGCCGACGTCACGCTCGGCGACGGCAACTATGGCGTCACCGTCGCCAACACGGTCGGCGCGGCGGCGGCGTCCTTCACGGCGGGCGCGGGCAGCGACCAGATTCGCTTCGATGGCAGCGGTCCGGCCGACTTCACCTTCGGCACCGGCACCGCCACTGTGTGGGGGGGCTCCGGCGCGGACAGCTTCAACTTCCACGACGGTGACGGGCTCGGCACCATCGCCAGGGTGGTGGCCGAGAACAAGCCGATCTACCGCGAATTGC
>JAFKFJ010000178.1 GCA_017307335.1 Alphaproteobacteria bacterium
GAATGCCGCAGCCTCGCCGAGGTGCTGCGCACCGCGCTGGCGGCCGGGGTCGAGGGCGGCTGAACCCGGGCCGGCGCACGTTACGCCACCCTGCGCGCCACCCTGCCAGCGACTCTACAATAGGTAACATTCCTGACTGGTGCCACGCGCCATTAACCCCCATGTTGCGTAAGGATGAGACCGCATCCGGGCGGCGGAACGCCTGGATGGTCCCAAAACGGCGACCGGATGGACATACCCATGGATCACGCAGGCCCCACCACCGAGCTTCCGATGGCGCACCAGGACCGCGGCGCGGACCCGGATACGTATGGCGATCTGGTCGATCCCGACTTCACGGAGGCGCTGCTGGCCGCGCTGACCGGCATGGCGGTACGCAGCCCGCGCCGGCAGGCCGATCTGGCGGTGGCGCTGCTGCGCTCCGGCATGACGGTCGACGAAGCCAGCGTCACCGCCGCCTTGCGGCACCTGGAGCGGGACGGCTGCATCGAACATCTGGTGCCGCTCACCGACGGCGGCCTGCTGATGTCGGTCACCGCCCACGGCATCGAACGCCTCTCCCACACCGCCCGCCGCTACGTGCTGGACGTCGCCGGGAAATAGCCCGAAGCGGGCCGGGACAAGGCCATATGCCGGCGTAGCGGTGAAGAGAAGCAGGGCCAATCCCGCTTCTCTTCGCCTCTACGCCTCTTTGTGGGCTTTCTTCCTTCGCTTTGCCGCCACCTCTCGGGACCGATCCCTAGAGTGTGATCGGCGCAGGTGGAATCACACGAAGCCGTGAATCACACGGCAAAACAACGGCCTAGAGTCTGTCAGGCGCTTCTGTCAGCGCCTGACAGACTCTAGGCCGCCGGCTCCACTGTCCGAGCCACCGGCTCCAGCAGCCCGCAAGCCGCCGCGAAGGCCGCCTCCACGCTCAAATCCTCCATCCGGTCCCCCTGCGCCAGCACCGCCCGGGCGCGCCGCCCCGCCGGGGCGTATTCCGCCGCCGGCGTCGGCCCGAACAGCCCCAGCGTCGGCGTGCCGGCCGCCGCGGCCAGGTGCATCAGCCCGGAATCGTTGCCGACGAACAGCGCGCACTCGGCCAGGCACGCGGCCGCCTCGGCCAAAGTGAGCCGGCCGGCGAGGTCGATCGCCTGCGGCAGCGCCGCCAGCACCGGGGCGGCCAGCGCGCGCTCCTGCGCCCCCGGCCCGGCCAGTACCACCACCCGCGCCCCGGCCAGCGGCCCGGCCTGCAACGCCCGGGTCAGCGCCACGAACCGCTCGGCCGGCCACACCTTGCCGTCCCAGTTGGCCGTCGGCCCCAGCGCGATGACGGGCGTGCTCCCCGGCCCGACCAGCGCGCGGGCGCGCGTCCGGTCCTCGGGGGCGAACCACGCCACCGGCAGCGGCGGCGCGGCAAGGCCGAGGATGGCGGCAAGCTGCGCCGTCTTGTGCCCCGGCCGCTTGCGCATCACCGCGCGCCGCCGCGTCGGCACCAGCCAGGCAAGGGCGGAGGCGCGGATATCCACCACCAGGTCCCACCAATGCGGCGCCGTGGCCGCCCACAGCCCCAGCCAGTGCCGCCCGTACGGCCGCTTTTCCACCAGCACCAGCCGCTCCAGGCACGGCATGCGCAGGAACACGCCCTCCGCCACCGGCCCGCAGGCAACGGTGATCCGCGCATCCGGGTGGGTGCGGATCAGGTGGTCGAGCAGGCCGGTCGAGAGCACGGCATCGCCGATCCGGCTGGAGGTGACGAACAGGATGCGCATGGCGCGCCGATAGCACGGACGTGACGCGGGCGCGCGGGGCGTGTAGAGCCCGGCCGATGTGCGGGATCGCCGGGGTGATGACGCGCGACGGCTCGGCGCCGGACGCGGCCGTGCTGCGCGCGCTGCAGGACGCGCTGGCCCATCGCGGGCCGGACGGGCGCGCGATCCTGGTGCGCGGCGACACCGGCCTCGTGCACCTGCGCCTCGCCATCGTCGACCTGACCACGGGCGACCAGCCGCTGTTCGCCCCCGGCGGCGCGGCCCTGGTGGCGAACGGCGAGATCTACAACGACCCCGACCTGCGCCGCGCGATGGCGGACGCGCCTTTCCGCACCCGCTCCGACTGCGAGCCGGCCGCCTTCATCGCGGAGAGCGACGGCCTTCCCTTTGCCGACCGGCTGCGCGGCATGTACGCGATCGCGGTGCACGACCCGGCGCGCGGCCGGCTGCTGCTGGCCCGCGACCCGTTCGGCATCAAGCCGCTCTACTACGTGCAGACCGAGACGCTGTTCGCCTTCGCCTCCGAGCCGCAGGCGCTGCTCGCCGCCGGCCTGGGCGAGCGCGCGGCCGCGCGGCAGCGACTCGCGGAACTGCTGCAACTGAAATTCACCACCGGCGCGGCGACGATCTTCCCGGGCATCTGCCGCCTGCTGCCCGGCGAGACGCTGCTGGTCGAGCGCGGCGCCATCACCGCCCGCCGCCGGCGCGCCGCCCTGCCCGAAGGCGGGCCGGTGCCGATCGGCCGCGACGCGGCGCTGCAGCGGCTCGACGCCGTGCTGCTCGACAGCGTCGCCGCACACCTGCGCGCCGACGTGCCATACGGCCTGTTCCTCTCCGGCGGCATCGACTCGTCCGCCTTGCTCGCCCTGATGCGCCGCGCGAGCGGCAGCCGGGTGCGCGCCCTGACCGTCGGCTGGGACGGGGGTGGAGAGGCGGACGAGAGCTTCGAAGCGGCGCGGCTCGCGCGTGCGATGGGCGCCGAGTGCGAGCGCCTGACCATGACCGAGCAGGATTTCTGGACCCTGGCCCCGCGCATCGCCGCCGCCACCGATGACCCGACGGCCGATGCGGCGGTGCTGCCGAGCTGGATGCTCGGCCGCGCGGCGGCATCCGGCGGGCTGAAGGTGACGCTGTGCGGCGAGGGGGCGGACGAGTTGTTCGGCGGCTACAGCCGCTACCGCAAGCGCCGCGCCCCCTGGCGGTGGCTTACCCGCCCCCCGCGCGCCCGGGGCATTTTCGGCGGCGCCATCGCCGATGGCTGGCGGGATGGGATCACGGCCGCCGAGGCGGCGGCGGGCCAGGGCCGCTCGGCGTTGCAGGCGGCGCAGGCGGTGGATTGTGCGGAGTGGCTGCCCAACGACCTGCTGACCAAGCTCGACCGCACGCTGATGGTGCACGGCGTCGAGGGCCGCACCCCGTTCCTCGATCCGGTGGTGGCCGACTTCGCCTTCCGCCTGCCTGATGCGCGGAAGGCCGGCGCGGGGTTCGGCAAGCGGCTGCTGCGGGACTGGCTGGCCGGCGCGTTCCCCGAGGCCGGGGCTTATGCGCGCAAGAAGGGGTTCAAGCCGCCCGTGGGCGCCTGGATGGCCCAGCGCGCGGACATGCTGGGGGACCTCGCCGCCGGCCATCCGGCGCTGGCCGGCGTGCTGCCCACGGCGCGGATCCGGGCCGCCTTCGCCGACGCCGAGCGGTCGGCGCAGCCCGCGTGGTCGCTCCTGTTCACGGCCCTTTGGTACGGCGCGCATGTCCTGGGCGTCCCGCCCGACGGCGATATCGGCGAAGCACTGCGCGCCGCGCCGCGCGCCTAGCCGCGTTGCCGCCGGCGCACAGAACCCGCTGCACCGCCCGGGCGTAATAGCGGCGTTGGAGTTCTGAGGAATCCGCCATGCGCAACAGCAACCCCCTCGGCACCGCTCGCATGCTCATCGAGCGCCACGGCCTGCGCGCCGCCGCGGTGGCACAGGAATATGCCAACGAGGCGCAACTCTCCGGTGAGACCGCGCAGCTCGACCACTGGCGCTCGGTGCAGGCAGCGATTGCGGAGCTGAAGCGGGCGGAAGCGCGCGCCGGCTGAGCGGCGCGCCGCGGCGACGGGCGTGGGAGCCGGGGCTCAGCCCTTGCCGGTCACGAAGGCGTTGAAGGTGATCAGCGTATAGGTGTCCTTCACGCCGGGCAGGGTCTGGAGCTTGTCGGTGACGAACAGTCCGACATCCTGGTCGGGCTCCAGGTAGAACTTGGCGAGCAGGTCATACTGGCCGGAGGTCGAGTGCAGCTCCGACAGCTCCTCGATCCCGTCGGCCGCCATCCGCGCGACCTGGTAGGCCTGCCCCATCTCGCATTTGACCATCACGAAGATCGCGCGCATCCGCCGGCTCCCTGCCTCGACGCCGGCCGACAAGACGCTGGACCGGCGGCGGCACAAATATAATGATCCCGCCGGCAGGCGCACCCGGCCGCAGCAGGCGGCGTGGCGCCACCGGGAGGCAACGGGATGAAAACCATGAAAACCTGCACGATCGTCGCCGCGGCCGCGGCGGGCCTCGCGCTCGGCGCGGCCACCGCGCATGCCCAGTCGGGCACCACCAGCCACGCCGTCGGC
>JAFKFJ010000211.1 GCA_017307335.1 Alphaproteobacteria bacterium
CTACGGCGATGAGACGCAGCTCGAGCAGCAGCGGCTGCTGGGCGCGGTTGCGCTGGCGCTGCATGCGCAGCCGGTGCTTCCGCGCGACCTCATCCAGCACGTGCAAAGCTCCACGACCTTCCTTGCCGGCGCCGATCTCGCGCAGCAGAGCGAACTCGTGCGCGTGACGCCGACGAATTTTTCGCTCGAGGAGCTGTCGAAGCTCTGGTCCTTCCTGCTCAAGATCGACTACGTGCTGTCCGCGGCGTATGTCGCGAGCGTGGTGCTGATCGAGACGGACGATCCGGTGCCGCCGCCCGCGTTGCCGGTGCAGACGATGAACATTCTCGCGCTGCCGTTCCGCGAGCCGGTGATCACGCAGGTGGTCGCGGCCGCGGATGCCGGCGCGCCCATCGTGCCGGTGAGCGCGGTGGCCCTGATCGGCCGCAACCTCAACGCACCGCCGCCGCCGGGGGGCGCCACGCAGGTGCTGTTTGGCGGCATTGCGCAATCGCCGACAACCGTTTCGTCATCGCGCATTGTCGCGACGCTGCCCGTCGGGCTCGCGGCGGGCCCGCAGACGGCCCAGGTCGTGCAGCCGCTCTTGCTCGGCGATCCGCCGGTGCCGCATCCGGCGGGGTTCCCCTCCGGGGTTGCGGCCTTCGTGCTGCATCCGGTGATCCGACCGGGCGCGCTTCCAGGCAGCTTCGCGATCACGGTCGAGAGCGGCGTCGGTTCGCCGCCCGGCGATGCCGTGGTGGTGACGCTCGATCCCGCGGTGCGCACCGGGCAGAACGCGGTGCTGCAACTGATCGCGCTGGCCGAGCCGACGACGCGACCGCTGTTCAACGCGGGCGCCATCACCGCCGACACCAACACCATCGCGTTCGCGGTGCCCGGCGTGGCCCCCGGCGCCTATCTGGTGCGCGTGATCGTCGACGGCGCGGAGAGCCCGCTCGTGCTCGACCCGAGCGGGGTTCCGATCGCCCCCAGCATCACCCTGTAGCGCCGCAATGGACACGGCGCCGAGCGACTGGACCGAAGCGAACCAGGCGTTCCTCGCGGCCGCGCTCAGTCGGATCAAGGCATGCCTCGCGCGGCGCGGCACGGCACAGGTCGGGGCGGAGGCCGCGCTTCCCGCCTTCGTCGGGGCGCCACCGGCGCTGGAGCGGATCGCGCGCGGCTTCGGCCTGTCGCGGTTCGAGCGCGACCTGCTGCTCCTGTGCGCGGGGGTGGAACTCGACGCCGAGATTGCGACGCTCTGCGCGCAGGCGGCGGGCGATCCGGCGCGCATGCATCCGACCTTCAGCCTGGCGCTCGGCACGCTGCCGGAAGCGCATTGGAGCGCGCTGAGTCCCGATGCGCCGCTGCGCCGCTGGCGCCTCATCGAGCCCGGGGAGGGTCCGTCGCTGACGCTCGCGCCGCTGCGCATCGACGAGCGCGTGCTGCATTGCCTCGCCGGCGTGCGCCAGCTCGACGAACGGCTGGCAGCCCTGCTGGAAGTTTTGCCGCCGGCCGATCCGGCGGACCTCGTGCCCTCGCAGCGCGACGCCGCGACGGAGGCCGCGTCCGCGTGGCGGACGCATGCCGAGACGGTCGTGCAGTTGCTCGGCGACGCGACCGATTGCCGGCCGGTGGCGGCGGCCGCGGCGGCGATGGTCGGGCTGCGCGTCGCCGCGCTGCCGGTGGCACTGCTGCCCGCCGGCCCGACCGAGCTCGACGCGCTCCTGCGGCTGTGGCAGCGCGAGACGGTGCTGGCGGCGCCCGCGGTGCTGATGCTGGATGACGAATCGGCGGCAACCGAGACGCATGCCTTCACGCGGCTGCTGCAGCGCGTAGGTGGCCCGTTGATCGTGCGGGCGCGGGAGCCGCGCGCTGTCGTGCCGCGACAGTCCGTCGTGCTGGACGTGACACATCCGCAGCCGGACGAGCAGGCAGCGACGTGGCGATCGGCCCTCGGCGCAGCGGCGCCTGAGGATCTGCCCGGTCAGCTTGCCGCGCAGTTCAGCCTCAGCCTGCCGGCCATCGAGGCGATCGCGGCCGGCGCGCTTGCGCGAGACCGCGCGGCCGGCGCGCTCGCGCGCGACGCCGCAGCCGGCGCACTGGGTGACGTGGTCTGGCGGCTCTGCCGCTTGCGCCTGCGCACGCGGCTCGAAGGCCTTGCCCAGCACATCGAGTCGCGCATGGGCTGGCACGATCTCGTGCTGCCCGAGACGCAGACGCAAACGCTGCACACCATCGCGGCCCAGCTGCGGCAGCGCAACCGGGTGCACGAGGAGTGGGGGTTCGGCGCCAAGGGGCGGCGCGGCCTCGGCATCGCCGCCCTGTTTGCGGGAGCGAGCGGCACCGGCAAGACGCTGGCCGCGGAGGTGCTGGCGGGCGAACTGCGTCTCGACCTGTTCCGCATCGACCTGGCTGCCGTGATGAGCAAATATATCGGCGAGACCGAGAAGAATCTCCGCCGCGTGTTCGACGCGGCGGAAGAGAGCGGGGCGGTGCTGCTGTTCGACGAGGCCGACGCGCTGTTCGGGAAGCGCAGCGAGGTGAAGGACAGCCACGACCGCTATGCGAACATCGAGGTGAGCTACCTCCTGCAGCGCATGGAGGCCTATCGCGGGCTCGCGATTCTCACCACCAACATGAAATCGGCGCTCGACCCCGCATTCCTGCGACGGCTGCGCTTCGTCGTCACGTTTCCTTTTCCCGACGCGGCGCAGCGGGCCGCGATCTGGCGACAGGTTTTTCCGGCGGCGACGCCGCTCGACGGTGTCGATGCCGAACGCCTGGCGCTGCTGCGGCTCCCTGGCGGCGCGATCCGCAACATCGCCATGAGCGCCGCGTTCCTGGCGGCCGATTGTGGGGAGCCGGTGCGCATGCACCATCTGCGAACCGCCGCGCGCAGCGAGTACGCCAAGCTCGAACGGCCGCTCACGCAGGCCGAGAACGAGGCATGGGCGTGACGGCCGGACGCGCGGCGGCGCCCGACATGCCGCTCGTGTCCTGCATCATGCCCACCGCCAATCGGCGGCGCTTCCTGCCGACGGCGATCGGCCTGTTCCTGGCACAGGACTATCCGAACAAGGAGCTGATCATTCTCGACGACGGCGACGATGCCGTCGGCGACCTGATCCCCTGCGCCCCGGGCCTGCGCTACATCCGCGCGCCGGTGCGACAGACGCTCGGGGCCAAGCGCAACGCCGCGTGTGCGGCCGCGCGCGGCGAGATCATCCTGCACTGGGACGACGACGACTGGTATGCGCCGCAGCGCATCGCCTATCAGGTCGCGGCGATGCTGGACGACGGGGCCGATCTCTGCGGCATCGACCGCGTGCTGTTCATGGACCCGCGCGCGCGCGAAGCATGGGAATACGTCTACCCGCCCGCCACCGCCCCATGGGTGTGCGGCGCGACGCTCGGCTATCGCAGACAGGTGTGGCGCGCGAATCCGTTCCCCGAAGTCACGGTCGGCGAAGACACCCGCTTCGTCGCGACCATTCGCGGCGCACGCGTCCGCGTGCTGGAGGACAACCGGTTCTTCGTGGGGCTCGTCCACCCGGCGAACACCAGCCCGAAGCGCACGCGGGATGCGCGCTGGCAGCCGCGGGCGTTCGAGTCCGTGCGCGCGCTTGCCGGCCCCGCCTGGCCGGCCGCCGCATCACCCGCGGCAGCGCCGCGCGCGGTGCACAAGGGTCGCGCGGCGCTGGTGGCGGCCGCCGCCGGCATCGGCGACGTTTTGCGCACGACGCCGCTGGTGCGCGCGCTTCACGGGCTCGGCTACGCGGTGGATGTCCTGCTCGCGCCCGACTGCGCCGAGACCGCGGACCTGCTGCGCGGGGCGCCGGAAATCCGGCGGCTGATCGTTGCCGGTCATGGCGCCAACCTGCAAGCTGCGCCGCCGATCCCGGAACTCGACGGCTGCGAGTACGACGTGGCCGCATCCACCACGTGGGGTGCACCGCTGGCGCGCCGGGTGAAGGCCGCGCGGCTGCTCACGTTCGCCCGCGCCGACTGGCTGGCGGAAGGCGACAGTGCCTCGGTTGCACGGATCGCGCGTGCCCTCGGCTGGCAGGGGGCGCTGCCGGAGCCGTTCGCGCTGCCTTCGCCGCGCGACTTTGCTCTCGCCCCCGGCACGATCGCCCTGCATCCCGGCTGCAAGCCCGGCTGGCCCTGGAAGCGCTGGCATGGTTTTGACGCCCTCGCGCACCAGCTCGCGCATGTCGTCGTGGTCGGCACCGAGGCCGATCTCGACAACGCAGGCACGTATTTCGGCACGCCGTTCGCCTGGCCGGCGCATGTGCGGAATTTTGCCGGGCAACTGTCGCTCAGCGATACGGCGGCGCTGATCCGCCAGTGCGCGGCGCTGGTCGCCAACGACTCCGGCCTCATGCATCTCGGGGTCGCGCTCGGCGTGCCGACCTTCGGCATCTTCGGCATCACCAGTCCCGCGCGCGAGGCGATGCCGTCGCGCCACATGATCCCCGTCACCCAGAAGCTCGCCTGCGAACCCGGCTGCCGCAAGCAGCCGTGGGGACGGCGGGACTGCGAGCATCATCTCGAGTGCCTGAAAATGCTGACGCCCGACGACGTGATGGAGCGCATCACGGAGCATCTCGCCGAGCCACCGGCCACGCGGGCATCGGCCAGCGCGGCGGTGCATGTCGCGTATCATGCCGCGGTGTTCGACGCGAGCGGGTACGGCGCCGCGGCACGCGCCTATGTGCATGCAATGCATGCCGCCGGCGTGCGCGTGTCGGTGATCGACACCGGCGCGCGGCCACCGCAGATGCCGGACCCGCTGTGCAGCACTCTGCTCGATGCCGGAACCGACGCCGATTTTCACATCTTCCACGGCATCCCGCCGTTCTGGGCGCGCGAGGCCTATCGGTTGCGGAACGTGATCGCGATGACGGTTTGGGAAACCGACACCATGCCGGCGTCGTGGCGCAACCCGCTGACGCACGCGCTCGATGTGTGGCTGCCGTGTGGCTTCAACGTCGAGGTCTTCAGCCGCGCGTTGGGGCGCGACACGTTCCGGCTCCCGCATCCCCTGCCGCAGCGTGCGTCTGCGGCCGAGGCGATCGACTTCGCGAGCCTCGGGGTCGAGGAGTCCGATTTCCTGTTCTACAGCTGCTTCGAGTGGCAGGACCGCAAGAACCCGACGGGCCTGATCGAGGCCTTCCTGCGTGCCTTCCCGGGCTCCGACGGTCCGGTGCTGCTGATCAAGACCGGCGCGGGTGCGGCCGCCGCGGCGCGGCGCGTGCTGCACGCGGCGCGCGAGCGGCTCGGCTCGCAGGCGCGGGTCGTGCTCTGCGCCGAAGCCTGGAGCGATGCGAAGATCGCCGCGCTGCACGTGCGCGGTGACTGCTACGTCTCGCTGCACAAGGGCGAGGGCTGGGCCTATCCGCTGTTCGAGGCGGCCGGGCTCGGCAAGCCGGTGGTCGCTACCGGATATTCCGGGCCGCTCGACTATCTCGACGCGAAGCATCACTGGCTGGTGCGCGCGCGTCCCGCCCCCGTCGCCCAGCCATACGCCTACTATCACCCGAGCATGCGTTGGGCGGAGCCGGACCTGGACCATGCGATCGAGGGGCTGCGGTGGATCAGCACGCATCGCGCGGCGGCGCGGGCCTCGGCCGTGAGCGCGGCAGCGCGGCTGCAGGAGGAGTTTTCCGCGGAGCGGATCGGCGCGGCGGCCAAGGCGCGGCTGCTCGCGTTGCTGGGCCGCACCGACGGCGCGCGCGCCCAGGCGGTCGTCGCGCAGGAACGGCAACGCCGCGCGCCGGCCGCGCCGATCCCCGGAAGCTGGTACGACGCGGACTATTTCGAGCACGGGCAGACAAGCAACTGGCAGCAGGGCTACACGTGGCCGCTGTTCCGCGGCGTGTTCACCGACGCCGCCGGGTTTCTCGGTGAGATGTTTCCCGAGGCCCGTTCCTTTCTCGACATCGGCTGCGCCAAGGGGTTTCTCGTGCGGGCGCTGCGCGAGCGCGGGTTCGACGCATGCGGCTTCGATCACAGCGCGTGGGCCATCGACCACGCCGAGGCGGCGGCGCGGCCGCATGTTCGGCTCGCGGGCGTCGACACGGCGGCCTTCGATCGCCGCTTCGACGTCACGGTCGCGATGTCGGTGCTGGAGAGCCTGACCGAGGAGCAGCTTCGCGGCCTGCTTTCCCGCGCCCGTGGCTGGACCAGCCAGGCGCTGTTGGCGGTGATCGAGATGCGGCAGGACCCGAAGGATCGCGATCTTTCCCACATCACCATCCGTGATCGGGCCTGGTGGCGCGCCCTGTTCCGCGAGGCTGGGTGGCAGCAGGACCCGATGCACCGGGCTTTCGAACGCGCGTGTCAGGCGCATCCGGTCGCCGCGCGCATGGGCTGGAGCGTGCATGTCCTTGCACCCGGCGGCTAGGGCACGGCGATGGCCTTCAGTATCCGTCCGGTCATCCTGACCTGCGAGGGCGATCCCTCGATCATGCAGCGGTTCGTGCTCGGCTTCGGCAATGTGCGGCACGTGCTGAAGCCGCCGGTGGTGCTGGTCGATCAGAGCCGCTCGCCGCGCCTGTCCGGCCCCTATCTCGCCCAGGTCGCGGCGCTGGAGCCGCACGCCGTCTATGTCCACGCCCGCGAGCCGGAGGGGTCCGACTACGATTCGGTGCAGCAGGCGGCAAATCTTGCGCTCGCGCTGGCGCTCGCCGCGGCGGCGCCCGACGAATACATCCTCTTCCTCGAGGACGATATCCTGTTCTCCTCCCGCTTCGCCGAGACGGTGTCGAACACCTATCTCGGCCCGGAGAGCGGGTTCTTCACCCTCTACCTGCCGGGCGACGGCTACGGCGCCGACGTGGTGCAGCCGTCGCGGTTCTACGGCTCGCAATGCCTGCTGTTCCCGCGCGCCGCGGTGGCGGCGCTGGTGGAGGGGCGCGAGGCCATGATGGCGAACTTCCCGCCCGGCTACGATATCCGCTGGAGCCGCTTCCTCGCGCACCGGAACTTCGTGCTGTATGCGGCGAGCCATTCCTTCGTGCAGCACCAGCCGGGGCTTTCGCGCCTGCACGGCCACGGATCGCACCTGTCGAATCGCTTCGTGCCATGAGTACGGCGGTGGACGCGGCGACGCCCTATGATCGCGATTTCTTCGCGATGCATCTGCCGTGGCGCGCGGACTACGACTTCCTGGCCGATGCGCTCATGCGCGCGGTTGCGTTCGACTCGGTCCTCGATCTCGGCTGCGGCACCGCGTTTCTGCTCGCGCGGTTTGCCGCGCACGGCAAGCGCGTCGCCGGCGTGGAAGCATCGGACCATGCGCGCGAGTTCGTCCCCGCCGAGGTGCGCGACGCCGTGGTGCCGGGCGACCTCACGACACCGCTCGACCTCGCCCGGCACGATCTGGTGGTGTGCGCCGAGGTCGCCGAGCATCTGCCGGCGTCGCGGGCGGACCATCTGGTGGAGACGATCTGCCGCGCGGCCGGACGCTGGATCTTCTTCACCGCGGCGGTGCCCGGGCAGGGCGGGTTCGGCCATATCAACGAGCAGCCGCACGCCTACTGGATCGAGCGGTTCGAGCCGTACGGCGCCCGGCTCGATCCGGCGCGCACGCAGGCGCTGCGCGCCGAGCTCCTGCCCGCGCTGCAGGTCACGTGGTGGTTCGCGCGCAACGCGATGCTGTTCCGCCGCGACCCGCCCGTGCGGGCGGCGTGACGGCGGCGCCGTGGCGCAGCGGGCGGGCGCTGTCCTCGTCCACCTCGCGGCCGGCATCGGCAACCTGGTGCTGGCGACGCCGCTGCTGCTCGTGCTCCAGCGCGCGGGGTTCGTGATCGACCTGCTGCTCGACTGCGACTATCCCGCCGCCGCGGCGCTGTTTCGCGACTGGGGCGCCGTGCGGAGGGTGCTGGACGGGGCGCGCGACGCCTGGTCGGCCGAGGCGTATCGCCACGTCATCCCGGCCGTGCCGCCCTTCTACTGGCCGCGCTACGCCGCCCGCTATGCGCGCGTTGCCCACGCCGTCGCGCGGCCGCCGGAGGCGCTGTTCTACCAGGACGAGCAGGGGTTCTATCTTCGCTTCGCCGCCACGCTCGGGTGCGACATCGCGCATCCGCCGGCGCCGTTCCTGCCGGTCCCGCCCGATGCCGCGCCGGGTGTGACGCCGAGCACCGTGGTGCTCGCACCCGGCTGCAAGACCGGCGAGATGGCAGCGAAACGCTGGCCCGGGTTCGTCGAACTCGCCGCCGCGCTGCGCGACGTGGCGGTGGTCGGAACCGCCGATGATCTGCACGATTTCGCGGGCGCGCCGATGCACTTTGCGCCGCATGCCCGCATGCTGGTCGATCGGCTGGGCCTGCGCGAAGCCGCGGCGGCGATGGCCGCGGCGCGGGCGGTGGTGGCGAACGACAGCGGCCTCGGTCATATCGCGGCGGCGGTCGGCGCGCCGACGCTTCTGCTGTTCGGCCCGACGCCGTACGCCACGCTCGGCCGGCCGGCGCCGAACGTCACGATCCTCGACGCCGGCCTGCCCTGTGCGCCGTGCTGGTTCGGCGCGCGCTTCGCCGCGTGCGCCGGGCGGATCGACTGCCTGCGGCAGCTATCGGTGGCACAGGTGCTGGCAGCCCTGCCGCCGGCGTGGAGCGGGTGACGGGAATCGAACCCGCACAACCAGCTTGGAAGGCTGGGGCTCTACCATTGAGCTACACCCGCCTGGGCCCCCGGCAGACCGCGGTGTTTGGGGCTACTGCCAAAGCCTGCACCGGTCAAGCAAGGCGGCTCAGCGATGCACGGGCGGCATCGGCATGTGGGCAAACACGTCGGTGATGCCGCCGACAAGGATCTGCACGCCCACGCAGAGCAGAAGGAATGCGACCAGCCGCGCGAGCACCGTGCGCGCGGTCGGCGACAGCGCCGTGGCCATGCGGTCGGCCGCGCCATAGCTGAGCCACACCAGCGCCGCGTTGGCCGCCGCGGCGCCGGTGACGCCGACAAAGAACTCGATGAGGCCGATGCCGCTCGCCGGCCGTTCGGCGCCGAGCGTGATCGCGACCGCGATGGTGCCGGGGCCGGCGGTGATCGGCAGCGTCAGCGGGAAGAACGCCATGTCGAGCGGATTCTCGGCCGGCGAGTCGACCCGATGGCCGCTGCGGTCCGGGTGCTGGTCGCTCGCGGTCAGCAATCCCCACGCGCTCAGCGCGACCACAGCGCCGCCGGCGATCCGCAGCGCCCCGAGCGTCACGCCGAAAAAGTTCAGGATGTAGGCGCCGCCCCACAGGGCGCCGAGCAGGATCATCAGCGAATAGGCGCCGACGCGCCGCGCGACGCGCAGCCGGTCGGCGTGGGCGAGATGGGCGGTGAAGCCGTTGAAGATGAGGGCGCCGCCGACCGGGTTCATGATCGAGAACAGCGCCGGAAAGGCGAGCAGGAAGGCGGCCAGCGCCCGCATGGGTCAATCCGTCGCCCGACGACGCGCAAACCGCCCGCGGCATTCGTCGGCGTTGCCGGGAGGCTCGTCGGCCGCACTGACGCAGGAGGAGCGGCGGACTGGTGGAGGGGGTTGGATTCGAACCAACGTAGGCGTGCGCCAACGGATTTACAGTCCGTCCCCTTTAGCCACTCGGGCACCCCTCCGCGAAGGCCCTGCGCAGTAGCGCCAAGCTCGCTTCGCTGTCAACGAAGCGGGCGGCGTCCGGCGCCGCGGAGGCGGGCGGCGTTTGTCGGCGCGCCGTGTCGCGGCTATACGGGGCGCACATGAAACCGCCCTCGCCTCGTCCGCCCGGCGCACCAGGCCCCGGGCGGCCGCAATCCCCTCGTGGCCCGCGGCCTGAAGGTGGCTCGGGTTTCCGGCCGAAGCACGGACATCACCACGGCCCGCGCTCCGCGCCGCCTGCGCGCGGCACGCCGGATGCGCCGCGTGGCGCCGTCTGGCTCTACGGGTTGCACGCCATCGCTGCGGCCCTGGCCAATCCCGCCCGGCGGCTGCGCCGCCTTGTGCTGACCGAGGAGGCGGAGACGGCGCTGGCCGCCCGGCTGCCGAAGCCCTGGGCGCTGGCGCCGGAACATGCCGAACGGGGGCGGCTCGACCACCTTCTTGGCCGCGACATCGCGCACCAGGGCGCGGCGCTGCTCGCCGATCCGCTCGCGCCGCCGCCGCTCGCCGCGGTGCTGGAGCGCAAGGGGCCGCTGCTGGTGCTCGACCAGGTGAGCGATCCGCGCAACGTCGGTGCCATCCTCCGCTCCGCCGCCGCGTTCGGCGCGGCCGGCGTGATCGCGCAGGAACGGCATGCGCCGGAGGAGACCGGGGCACTCGCGAAGGCCGCATCCGGCGCGCTCGAAACCGTGCCGCTGCTGCGGGCCGTCAACATCGCCCGCACCCTGGTCGCGCTGCGCGCCGCCGGGTGCTGGGTGGTCGGGCTCGATGCCGGCGGGGCGCCGCTGTCCGGCCCTGCGCTGGCCGAACGGCGCGTGGCGCTGGTGCTCGGCAGCGAGGGCGAAGGCCTGCGCCGCCTGACGCGCGAGACCTGCGACGAGGTCGCCGGCATCATCCTCCCCGGGGCGGGCCCGGTGCTCGACAGCCTGAACGTCTCCGCCGCCGCCGCCGTCGCCCTCTACGAACTGTCGCGCCGCCCATGAGCTTCGATCCCGGTCCGGCTGCCGAGGCCCTCCGAGACGCCCGCCGCGCCGGCCGCGATGCGGGTCCGCTGCCCGCGACCATCGCGCCGCGCGACGAGGCGGAGGCGGCCGCGGTGCAGCGCCGGCTCGCCGACAGGGCGGTGATCGGCGGCTTCAAGATCGGCGCCACCGGCGCGCGGATGCAGGGGTTCCTGGGCATCGACCATCCCTGCGCCGGCTTCATGGCGGCGCGCGACATTCACCCGAGCGGCGCGCGCCTGCCCTTCGGCGCGTTTCGCGCCCCGCTGGTGGAGTGCGAGCTTGCGGTGCGGCTCGGCGCCGGCCTGCCCCCCGGTCCCTGCACGCTTCAGGCCGCGGCGGCGGCCGTGGGCGCGCTTTTCGCGGCGATCGAGATCGTGGAGAACCGCTACGGCCCGCCGCCCATCGGCGACGTGCAGCGTTTCGGCGTGCCGACGCTGGTGGCCGATCAGTTCTATCACGCGGCGGCGGTGATCGGCGATCCGGCGCCCGACTGGGGGGCCCTCGACCTGCCGGCCCTCGAGGGAGAGCTGCTGATCGACGGGACGGTGCGCAACGGCGGGCGCGGCGCGGAGCTGCTCGGCCATCCGCTGCGTGGTCTCACCTGGCTCGCGGCGAGCCCGGTGGCGGCGGCCTTCGGCGGGCTGCGTGGGGGGCAGGTGGTGCTGCTGGGCAGCGTCATCCCCCCGCTCGTGATCCCCGGTCCCTGCGCGGTGCGGGTTGCCTTCGCGGGGCTGCCGCCGGTCGATCTGCGGTTTCTTTGAGCGCGCCAAGCCGCTGTTAACCGGCGCGGCGCAATCTCCGGCCCCCAGCGCCGCGCGTTCGCTTCCGCGGCCTCACGCCAGGACGGCCGGACTTGCACTGGAACGATGTCCCCGGACTGGAATTCCCTGCCCGAGGATCTGCAGCTTGTCCTCGCCCGCGAGGCCATGCGTCGGGCGGTGGAAACGATCGCCGGCCAGGCGGAAGCCCTGGCCGGTGAGATCGAGGCGGGTGGCATTGCCGATCGCGGCGGCCCGGAGGCGCTGCGCCTCCTTGCCGCGGTCGTCCGGCTGTCCGCCCGCGACCCGAAGGCCGCGAGCGGAACCGCGTGAGCGTCAGCCGGCGCTGTTGTCGTCCGCGCCCTTCTTCATGTCGATCCCGACGAACGCCGTGTGACCGTCACGCACGATGCGCAGCGCCACGGCATGCTCGTCCTTCGCCGCCTCGCGGATCGCGCGGGCAGCCTGGTCGGCCGACTTCACCGCCTTCGTGCCGACACCCACGATCACGTCGCCCTGCTGCATCCCCGCCTGATCGGCCGGCGAGCCGGGCTTCACCTGGGCCACCACGGCGCCGTCGGTATGCTCGGGCAGGTCGAGCTGATCGCGCATCTCCGGCGACAGCGGGGCCAGCGCGAGGCCGACGCTCGCCTTCGGCTCCCCGGCCGCCGGGCCGCCGGCCGACCCATCCTCGGACGGCAGCGCGCCGACCGCGACGGTCATCGAGCGGGAGGCGCCATCGTGCAGCACCTCGATGTTCGCATCGTCGCCCGGCTTCACGCCCGCCACCGCCACGGCGAGCTCGCGCGGGTTGCCGATCGTCTTGCCGTTCACGCTCGTGATCACGTCGCCGGGCTTGAAGCCCGCCTTCGCCGCCGGGCTGTCCGGCGTCACCTCGGCGATCAGCGCGCCCTCACCGCCTTCCGCCTTCTTCGGCAGCTTCAGCGCGGCGGCCATTGCGGGCGAGATCGACTGGGCCGAGACGCCGAGATAGCCGCGCGTCACGTGCCCGGTCGTCTCGAGCTGCGCGATCACCGTCTTGACGAGGTTGGAGGGGATCGCGAAGCCGATGCCCACCGAGCCGCCGGTGGGCGAGAGGATCGCGGTGTTCACGCCGACCACGCGCCCGTCGAGCGTGAACAGCGGGCCGCCGGAGTTGCCGCGATTGATGGGTGCGTCGATCTGCAGGAAGTTGTCGTAGGGGCCGGCGCCGATGTCACGCCCGCGGGCGGAGACGATGCCGGCGGTGACGGTGCCGTCGAGGCCGAACGGGTTGCCCATGGCGACCACCCACTCGCCGACCTTCACGTGATCGGAGTCGCCGAGCCGGATGTAGGGCAGCGGATGGTCCGCCTTGACGCGCAGCACGGCCAGATCGGTGCGCGGATCACGCCCGACAACGTGCGCCGCCAGCTTGGTGCCGTCATCGAGCGTCACCGAGACCGACTTCGCGCCCTGCACCACGTGGTTGTTGGTCACGATCGTGCCGTTGGGGTCGACGATGAAGCCCGAGCCGCGTGCTTCCATGTGGCCCTGCGGCACCCGCGGCTGCATCCGGCCGAACGGGAAGGGTGCCTGGAAGGGCGAGGGTGAGGATTCCTGCTCGTCATTGGCCATCTCCGGCGTCATCTCGGAAGTGATGGAGACGACGGCGGGCTTGACCTGGGTCACCAGGGACGAGAAGTCGGGCAGCGTCTGCGCCGGGGCGGTCGGCTGGATCGGCGCCGGCTGTGTCGACTCCGCAAAGCCGGCATGACCGGCCGCGAACCCGACGAGTGCGGTGGTCGACAGCAGGACTGCCAACAACGCACCGCGCGCGCCGCGCGGAGAAAGATTCGAAATCCTCATGAGATAGCTCCGTGCGATGGCAAGTTCCCGGGGGGTCATCCCGCCGAGTTCTGTCTCTATAATGGAAAGCCTTACCGGACGTTGCTATGTCGGACGGATGAAACTCGCGTCATAACACCGATGAGTATTCGGTAACCCACTGTTCAACTTTAAAGCGCGGCGAGATGGCGGGATCGCAGCTTGAACGCAAGCGCGATCAGTGCGATGCCGAAAAGCAACGCGTAGACGCCGAGCCAGATCGTCAGCACCACTGCGCCGGCAAGCGGCCAGAGGGCGAGCAGAACGCCCCAGACGATCGAGAGCACGCCACCCAGCCCCATCAGCCAGTTGCCGTGGCCGGCGCTGAGCCGGAGTGCGGCGAGCAGCAGCAGGATACCGGTTACCAGCGCCCAGGCGCCGATCACCCACACCGATGCCACGATCAGCGTCGCCGGCCAGGCCAGGGCGAGCACGCCGACCACGATGTCGAGCACCCCTTCCGCGAGCAGGAAGCCCCAGCGTTCGCCCCGGGCCACGGCGCGGATCGCCGCGACGAGGTCGAAAACGCCGTCGACCAGGAGGTAGAAGCCGAAGACCAGGGCGAGGACAATCACCGCCTGCGTCGGCAGCAGCAGCGCAATGATGCCGAAGACCACGGCGGCAACGCCGCGCACCATGATCGCCCACCAGTTGCGCGCGAGCGCCGCGCTGCGCTCCTGAACCCGGTCCGGCTGGTCGCGGGACGGAAAGCCGATGGAGAGGTCGCTCATCCGGGTCGCCTCCGAACGGCAGAGCCTTCCACCTTATAGCACGAAGCGGCGGCGAGTTCCTTATGCCGGCGGCTCGGTTCCCTCGGCAGCCTGTTTCAGCCGGCGGAAGCTGCGCGCGCTGAACGGCAGCATGACGACATAGATCGCCCCCGCGGCGGCCAGCGCCGCCCAGGGATCGGCGACGAGCAGGGCGGCGAACAGCCCGGTGCCGAGCAGCAGCGGCAGCACGTACTCGGCTGGCACCTTGAAATTCTTGAAGCTCCAGACTGGAAGCGTGGAGACCAGCAGGATCGCGGTGCCGATCAGGACGGCGGCGACGAACGGCGGGAAGTGCGCCGCCGTGTAGAGCCAGTGCCAGCCGAGCTGCTCCGCCTCCAGCCCCACGAACAGCGGAAACAGCGCCAGCCCGGCGCCCGCCGGGGCCGGCACGCCGGTGAAGAAATTATACGTGTAGGCCGGATGCGGCCCGCTCTCGAGCGCCGCGTTGAAGCGCGCCAGCCGCAGCGCCATGCAGACCGCGAAGAACAGGCACGGGACGAAGCCGAATCCGTGCAGCCATTGCAACGACCAGGCGTAGAGCACGATCGAGGGTGCGACGCCGAAGCACAGGAAATCGGTCAGGCTGTCGAACTCGGCGCCGAAGCGGCTGGTCGCCTTCAGCAGCCGCGCGAGCCGCCCGTCGATGCCGTCGATCGCGGCCGCCGCCGTGATCGCCACCGCTGCCGCGCCGAACCGGCCCTCCAGCGCGAACCGCACCGCGGTCAGGCCGGCGCAGAGCCCGACCATGGTCAGGAGGTTTGGGATCACCCGGTTGAAGGAGAGGCCGCGGAACCGCGGCCGCCCGCGCGGGCGCAGGCGGTGGCGCAGCCGGCGCACCGGCAGCGGCAGGGGGCGGGGGCGCGGGCCGGGCATCATCCGGCGAGGTCCGCGATCACGGTTTCGCCTCCGATCATCACCTGCCCCTCGGCGACCAGCGGCCGCACGCCCTCCGGCAGATAGAGGTCGGTGCGGCTGCCGAAGCGGATGATGCCGAACCGCTCGCCGGCATGCACCGCGTCGCCCTCGCGCACGCCGCAGACGATCCGTCGCGCGACCAGCCCGGCGATCTGCACCACCGCGATCTCACGCCCGTCCGGCAGGCGGATCGCGAGCGCGTTGCGCTCGTTCTCGGCGCTCGCCTTGTCCAGGCTCGCGTTGAGGAACCGTCCGTGCCGATAGGCGATGCGCGTGACCGTGCCGTCGGCAGGCACGCGGTTCACGTGCACGTCGAGCAGCGAGAGAAAAATGCCCACTCGCCAGCGGGGCACCGCGCCGAGCCCCAGTTCCGGCGGCGGCGCCGCGGCGGCGACGGAGACCACCCGCCCGTCGGCAGGCGCCAGCAGCACGCCGCGCCGGGGCGGCGGCACCCGCTCCGGGTCGCGGAAGAAGTAGAGGCAGAACAGCGCGAACAGCACGCCGGCCCAGGCGAGCCACCGCGAGAACAGCAGCCCCAGCACGACAGCGACGGCGGCGCCGATCAGGAACGGCCGGGCGGCCGCGTGCGGTGGCGCAAGCACGAGGCGGGCGGTGGCGGCGAACGACATGGATGGCATCCGGCTCCGCGGGGTTATGGATGCTTCACCAGCAACGGACAAGACGAACCACCGCAGCCCCGGGGTACTTCATGCGCCCGGCCGGGGGCGCGCCTCGCGGGCTCCCTACCGTGTGGCGCTCGACGCCTGCGGCGCAGGCTTCGCGCTGCTGGCGCCCGCCAGCTCCGGGTCGGCGGGAAGGGTGAAGAGCTGGCCCGGATAGATGCGGTTCGGGTCGCGAATCTGGTCGCGGTTGGCGGCGTAGATCACCGTGTAGTGGATGCCCCGCCCGTAGACCATGCGGGCGATCCGCCAGAGTGACTGGCGCGGCTGCACCACGACCCGGCCCGCATGCAGGTCGGCCGCGGCGAAGGTGGCGCGCTCGAACGGCAGCTCGACGCGCGAGAGCACCTGCCCGTGCGCGCCCATCTCGTCGGCGCGGAGCCGGTGCGGGCCGCTGCCCACCGCCGCGGCGGCCGGCAGCAGCGACCAGCGGCCGCTCCGGTCCGCGGCGGCGTCGCCGATCGCCACGTTGTCCACGTAGACGCGCACCCTGCCGCCCGGCCGGGCCGTGCCGGCGAAGCGGATGCCGCCATGTTCGTCGTAGTCCACCGCCGTGAGCGCAACCTGGCCCGCGGGAGACGGCTTCTCCCCCTCCGGCGCCTGCAGCACCACCGGCGCGCCCTCCGGCGGCGTCAGCACCGCGAGGGCGCCCGGGCTCGACGGTGCGGTTGCCGACCGGGAGTGGTCGGATCGTGCGGCGGGCCCGGTTTCCGGCACCACCAGGATCGCCGGCGCCTCGCCGGTCACGGGCTTCTCGCCGGGCGCCTGCGACTGCAGCGACAATTCCTGTCCGCCCGCCGGCAATGGCTTGTCCGGCAGCAGCACGAACTGTCCGCTCGGGTCGGCCTGAGCATGGGCGATCGGGCGGCCGTTGTCGAGCAGAGCGACCTCGGTGTTCGGGCGCGCCCGGCCGGCGACCACGGTCTCGCCGCGCGGCGTCACGCGCACGATGTCGAAGCTCGGACGCTGCGGCGTGCTGGCCGCCTCCTGGGGCGGCGGCGCGGCGTCACCGGCATCGGCCGGCGCCTCGGCCATGCCCACGGTACGCAGGGTCGTGGCCCTTCGCCGGCCGGCTGGCGCCGCCGCGTCGTCGTGTCCCGCCGCCGCGGCCGCGCCCGAATCGGCCGGCGCGGCATCGGCCCGCGCGCTGTCGGACCTCGCGGGATTGGCCGACGGCGTGTCGGCGCCAGCCGGCGTCGCCGCCGTGGCGACAGAGTTGGCAGGGGCAGGCTTGTCGGCGGCGGTGGCGCGGTGCGCCGGTTCCGAGCCGCCGTCGGCCGGCGCGGTCTTGTCCGGCGGCGCGGCGGCGGCGGAGGACGAGGAGGATCCGCCACCGGAGGCGCCGGCGTTTCCGGGGCCATCGAGCGAGAGCGTGGGGCCATTGCCCGTGGCGGCGACGGCCTGCTGGGCGGTCGGCATCGGCGCCGGTTGCGGCCGGCTGAGGGCGGCCGGCGTGACCGGCGGCGGCGCATCCGGCGCGGCCCCGCCCATGTGGCGCGCCGCCACCCACGCGCCGCCGGCAACCACGCCGACGCCCAGAAGGACGGCGATGGTCGGTCGGGCGACGCCGGGCCGGCGCGCAGGCGAGCCGGGGTCAGACATGGTTCCTCCTTAGGCTGCTTCGGGGCCGCGCCGCAATGCGCGCTATCACGATCGCGTCATCGTGTCCTTGCCGAGCCCGCTCGCGGCGGGGGTCGCGCGCGCTGCGCGGCTGCGGCATGGTGCGCCCTTCTCCCGGGGGCGAGAGACCGACCGATGGCGCTGCGAAACCGCCAAAGCGTGATGCTGTTGCCGATGCGGGTCTGGGACCTGCCGACGCGGGTGTTCCACTGGCTCATCGTGATCCTGGTCCCTGCCTGCTACGTGACCGCGGAGCTGGGCGACCTCGACCTCCACATGCAGCTTGGCTGCGCCGTGCTGGCGCTGGTGCTGTTCCGCATCGCGTGGGGGTTCGTGGGCAGCCAGACCGCGCGCTTCGCCCGCTTGCTCGCCGGGCCTGCCGCCGTCCTGCACCATCTGCGCGAACTCGGCCGCCGCGCGCCGGATACGCAGATCGGGCACAATGCCGCCGGCGGCTGGATGGTGCTGCTGCTGATCCTGCTGCTCGTCGTGCAGACGGCGAGCGGACTGTTCGCCAATGACGGGCTCGGCCTGAGCGAGGGGCCGCTCGCCCACGACGTCAGCGGCTGGACGAGCGACCTGCTGACCGTCGTGCATTCGTACGCGATGGACGCGATCTGGATCGCCGTCGCGCTCCACGTGCTCGCGATCATCGTCTACGCGGTCGTGAAGCGGCAGAACCTGGTCCGTCCCATGATCACCGGCAAGAAGCGCCTGCCGGCGGCGACGCCGGCGCCGCGGATGGCGAGCCTGGCCCTTGCCGTGGCCCTGCTCGCCGCCGCCGCGGCGATCGCCTACCTGGTCGGAACCCGCGCCTAGCTGAGCTTGTAGCGATAGGTCTTGTGGCACTCGCCGCAGACCGCGCCGGTCGCCTTGAACTGGGCGGCGAAGGCGGCCTTGTCGCCGGTGGCCGCGACGCTCTCCAGCTTCTCGGCGTTCTGCAGGAGTTTCTCGGCAAGCTTGTCGAACTCCGCGCGATCGGTCCAGACGGCCGGCTTGGCGTGCGTGCCGCCGCCCTTCTCGGTGCCGGGCGGGAACATGGTCGGGATCTCCTTGGCCCAGGTCACGATCTCGGCCGCCTTGGGCGCGAGCGGCTTCACGTCCGCGCCGGACTCCAGTGCCTCCTTCATGGCCTTGAAGTTCTGGCCCATGTGCTTGTAGCCAGCGCGGCGGTCCGCGATCGTCTGCTCCGGGGTCGCGGCGATCGCCACGAACGTCGCCCCGAGCAACAACGCTCCCACCATTGTCGCCGCCGCCGTGGATCGCCGCATGGGTCCCTCCCGCTTGCGCCTTGCACCGAAAATACTTGCGCATCGACGCGGCGGCGCACAGAGGGGGATTTCGCCTTAATGTGGAAAGGACCTGCATGCCCGAGCTTCGCTGCGTCGCCGTCTTCTGCGGATCGCGCACCGGCCACGCCCCGCATTTCCGTGCCGCGGCGGCGGAACTCGGCGAGGGGTTGGCCCGCGCCGGCATCGGCCTCGTCTACGGCGGCGGGCGCATCGGGCTGATGGGCGCCATGGCGGACGCGGCGCTGGCGGCCGGCGGGCGGGTGATCGGCGTCATCCCGGACTTCCTCCAGCAATGGGAGGTGGCGCATGCCGGGGTGAGCGAACTGATCATCACCGACAGCATGCACACCCGGAAGACGCGCATGTTCGCGCTCGCCGACGCCTTCGTCTCCTTCCCCGGCGGCCTCGGCACCTTCGACGAGACGTTCGAGATCCTGACCTGGCGGCAGTTGCGCCTGCATGCCAAGCCGGTGCTGATCTGCGACATCGCCGGTTCGGCCGCGCCCCTGCTCGCGCTGATCGAAGGGGCGATCGCCGAGGGGTTCGCGCCGCCCGAGTCACGCACGTTCTATGAGGTGGTCGAGGGCGTGCCGGCGCTGCTGGAACGGCTCGGCGCGCTCGGGCGGGTCGAGGGGGGCGCCGCGGCGCTGCTCTGATCAGCGGTCGGCGGCGATCAGCGGTCGGCGGGGGGGACCGGGCGGAAGCCGTCGCGGTTCGGCATCTTCACCGCGGCGAGGCTCCTTGCATCGAGCACCGCGTCGTGCGGCACCAGCCCGTTGAGGAACAGCACGTAGCCGGCCACCGCATAGACCTGATCGTCGGTCAGCGACTGCGGCGCCGTGAACGGCATGGCCCGGCGGATGTAGTCGAACAGGGTCGGCGCATAGGGCCAGTAGCTGCCCACCGTCCGCTCCGGCTTGGCGCTGGCGAGGGTGCCGATGCCGCCGGCCAGCCGCAGGGCGGGCGAGAGCGCCCCGTGCACGCCGTCCTTGCCGTGGCAGGAGGCGCAGGCGGTCGCATAGAGCGCCTCGCCCTCCGCCACGCTGCCGTGCCCCGGCGGCAGCCCCTTGCCGTCGCCGCGCACGTCGATGTTCCAGGGCGCGATCATCGCCGGGGTCGCCGGCACGCCGATGCCGAGGTCCCGGTTGGCGGGCTCCTGCGCCGCCGCCGGTCCGCCGAGCAGCAGGGCGGCCAGGATGAGGCGGCTACAGCGCAACGCTTACCTGCCCGTCGGCGGCGACGCGCCACGCATGGATGGCGTTGTAGTGGTATTCGGCGTGCTCGCCCTGCTTGCCCACCAGCGCCGCGCGCGTCGGCTGCACGGCGCCGGTCTCGTCGGTGGCCCGGCTCTGCAGCACCAGCGCCTCGCCCTGCCAGTGCCACGGCAGGCGGAAGCGGGTGAGGCAGCTGTCCAGCACCGGCGCCTGCAGCGCGGCGTCGCGCCACGTCGCGCCGCCGTCGGTCGAGACCTCCACCCGCCGGATGCGTCCGCGTCCGGACCAGGCGAGGCCGCTGATCTCGCAGTATCCGGCGCCGAGCGCCTCGCCGCCGGAGGGATGCGTGATCACCGACTTCACCTCCATCACGAAGCCGAACTGCCGCGCCCTGCCGTCCGGCTGCAATTCGGTGTAGCGGGAGGTCTCCTCGCGCGTTTCCCAGGGCGCGTCGCCGAGCTTGATGCGGCGCAGCCACTTGATGTTCGTGTTGCCCTCGTAGCCGGGCAGCAGCAGGCGCAGCGGATAGCCCTGCTCCGGACGCAGCCGTTCGCCGTTCTGCGCGTAGGCGAGGATCGCGTCGTCCAGCGCCTTTTCCAGCGGCACGGAGCGGGTCAGGGCGGCGGCATCCGCGCCCTCGGCGAGCAGCCACGCGGCGCCGGGCTGCACGCCGACTTCCGCCAGCACGTCGGCGAGGCGCACGCCGGTCCATTCCGCGCAGCTCAGCAGCCCGTGCGTGTCCTGTGCGGTCCAGGTCGCCTTGATCGCACCCGTCCTCCAGAACGGCGTGTTGCCCGCGCATTCGAGGAAATGCAGGCGCGAGACGGACGGGAACCGCAGCAGGTCGTCCATGGTGAAGATCAGCGGCCGCGCCACCATGCCGTGCACCACGAGCCGGTGCTGCGCCGGGTCGACGTCCGGCGTGCCGGCGTGGTCGCGGATGAAATGCAGCCCGTTGGGCGTGATGATGCCGTGCAGGTGCTGCAGCGGCGTGTTGCAGGAGAGCGTCTGCGGGAACACGGCGCTGCGCCGCGGCCGCCGCACCACGCCGCGTTCGTGCGGCGAGGGCGAGCCATAGGGCGCGGCGAGGACCGAGGCACCCTGTTCGCGCGTCCATTCGGGGATCGCGAGCGGTGCGCCGGGCGTGGCGGCGGCGGCGGCGCCGGTCCCGGCGAGGGTCAGGCCACCCTGCAACAGGGTGCGGCGGGGAAGGGCAGGGCCACGGCGCATCGTTGGCGACGCTAACCGCCCTCGGCCAGCCCGACCATAGGCGCCCCTGTTAAGGACCGTCGCTTGCCCGCCCGGGGGGCAGGCGCTATATGGCCGGCCGCAACGGAGTGTAGCTCAGCCTGGTAGAGCACTGTGTTCGGGACGCAGGGGCCGGAGGTTCGAATCCTCTCACTCCGACCAGTCTCCCGCCTGGTCGCCATCGGTTCGCACGGTGCGGGAGAAGACTTCCTCGATGGACCTGAAGGACCACATCCGGAGCATTCCGGATTTCCCCAAGCCCGGCATCCTCTTCTACGACATCGCGACGCTGCTGCGCGATGCCGATGCGTGGGGTGTCGCCATGGGACGCATGGCGAAGGTGGTGCGCGGCTGGCAGCCGGACCTGCTCGCCGGGGTCGAGAGCCGCGGCTTCCTGCTTGCGGCACCTCTGGCGCTGAAGCTCGGCTGCGGCTTCATCATGCTGCGCAAGCCCGGCAAGCTGCCGGGCGCGACCGTCGGCCTCGACTACGCGCTGGAATACGGCAGCGACCGGATCGAGATTCAGGCCGATGCCGTCGCGCCGGGGCAGCGCGTCGTGGTGGTGGATGACCTGCTGGCGACGGGCGGAACAATGTCGGCCGGCATCCGCCTGCTGCGCAACGTCGGCGCCGTGGTGCCGGCGGCGGTGGCATTGATCGAGCTCACGTTTCTGAACGGCCGCGGCCGGCTCGACGTGCCGTTCGAGAGCCTCGTCGCCTACGATTCCTGAGCGCCGGCCCTCACCCCGGCCCTCTCCCGCAAGCGGGAGAGGGAGATCACGCGTCGCCCCCTCTCCCGCTTGCGGGAGAGGGTTGGGGTGAGGGTTCTGCCGTCACTCGCGAGCGCCGCCGCTCAGAACAGCCCCTCGACCGCACCCTCCGCGTCCAGCCCGATCGCCTCGGCCGCAGGGACACGCGGCAGGCCGGGCATGGTGCGCACCTCGCCCGCCAGCGCCACGACAAAGCCCGCGCCGGCCGACAGCCGCACGTCGCGCACCGGAAACACATGCCCCTCCGGCGCGCCGAGCAGCGTGGGCACGGCGCTGAAGCTGTATTGCGTCTTGGCGATGCACACCGGCGCGGTCGCGAACCCCGCGCGCTCGAACGTCGCGAGCTTGCGCGCCACGGTGGTGGGGATGACGGTGTCGGCGGCGCGGTAGATCTCGCGCGCGATGGTGCGGATCTTGTCGTCGAGCGGCATCTCCTCTGGATAGAGAAACCGCAGGTCGGCACTCGGGGAATCGACATGGCGCAGCACCGCCTGCGCCAGCGCCGCCGCCCCCGCGGCGCCGTCCGCCCAGTGCGTGCAGGGCACCACCGGGGCGCCGAATGGTGCCATCGCGTCACGCACCGCCGCGATCTCGGCCGGCGTGTCGGAGGTGAAGCGGTTCAGCGCGACCACCGCCGGCAGGCCGAACTTGCCCATGTTCTCGACATGCCGTGCGAGGTTGGCGACGCCGCGAATCACCGCCGCGACATCCTCGCCATCCAGCGCCGCCTTCGCGACACCGCCGTGCATCTTCAGCGCCCGCACGGTCGCGACCACCACCGCGCAGGACGGGCGCAGGCCGGCAGCGCGACACTTGATGTCGAGGAACTTCTCGCCGCCCAGATCGGCGCCGAACCCCGCCTCGGTCACGACCACGTCGGCGAGCTTCAGGCCGAGCCGTGTCGCCATCACCGAGTTGCAGCCATGCGCGATGTTGGCGAACGGTCCGCCATGCACCAGCGCCGGCGACCCTTCCAGCGTCTGCACGAGATTCGGCATCAACGCGTCGCGCAGCAGCGCCGCCATGGCGCCGGTCGCGCGCAGATCGTCCGCGCACACGAAGCTGCCGTCCGCGCGCGTGCCGACGATCATGCGGCCGAGGCGCGACTGCAACTCGCCGAGGTCGCGGGCGAGGCACAGCACCGCCATCACTTCCGACGCGACGGTGATGTCGAACGCATCCTCGCGCGCAAATCCGTTGCCGCCGCCGAGGCCCGCGACGATCTGGCGCAGCGCGCGGTCGTTCATGTCGAGGCAGCGCCGCCAGGTGACGCGCCGCGCATCGAGCCCGGCCGCGTTGCCCCAGTGCAGGCGGTTGTCGATCAGCGCCGCGAGTAGGTTGTTGGCGGCGGTGATCGCGTGGAAGTCGCCAGTAAAATGCAGGTTGATCTCGTCCATCGGCGCCACCTGCGCGTGCCCGCCGCCAGTGGCGCCGCCCTTGATGCCGAAGCACGGGCCGAGCGAGGGTTCGCGCAGGCAGATCATGCTGCGCCGTCCGGCGGCGTTCAGCGCGTCGCCCAGGCCGATCACGGTCGTGGTCTTGCCCTCGCCGGCGGCGGTCGGGTTGATGCCGGTGACGAGCACCAGCGCGCCGTCGGGGCGCGACTGCGCGGCGTCGATGAAGGCGAAATCGACCTTGGCCTTGTGCCGCCCGTAGGGCAGCAGCGCATCCTGCGGAATGCCGGCCCGCGCGCCGATCTCGGCGATGGGAAGCAGCCGCGCCGCGCGTGCGATCGCAAGGTCGCTCGCCATGAAAGCCCTCCGTTTGAGCGGGTAACTATCCTGAAGACGCCGCGCGGTCCTGGCAATCCGGCCCGCGGTCCCGCACGCCCATCGCCTGCAGCGCCGCATCGACCGCCGCCACGAAGCGGTCCATGTCGTCGGGTGTGATGGCGCCGATGCAGCCGACACGAAAGCTTGGCCGCGCGGTGTTGTAGAAATTGCTGATCAGGAAGCCGCGCGCCTTCAGCGCCGTCACGAAATTCTCCAGCGACCACGCCGGATCGGCGGGCGCGTGCACGTTCACCCCGATCGGTCCCTGTACCGCCGAGGCGAGATAGGGGGTAAGCCCGATCGCCTGCATGCCTTCGTGCAGCGTGCGCGCGTTGGCGCGATACCGCGCGAGCCGGGCGGGCGGGCCGCCTTCGTCCGCGAGCAGTTGCAGCGCCCGGCGCAGTGCCGCGAGCACCTGCGCGGGCGGAGTGAAGCGGAAGCCGCCCCAGCCGTCGCGCTCGCCGGCCAGGAAGATGTCGGCAAGGTCGAGCGACCAGCTCCCGGCGCGCCCCTCGGCGCCACGCAGCGCGTCGATGCGTGCGATGACGTAGGCGAGGCCGGGCACGCCCTCCAGGCACTTGTTCGCGGTGAACACCGCCGCGTCGATCTCGGGCTGTGCCGAAAGGTCGAGCGGCAGGGCACCGAAGGCCGAGACCGCGTCGACCAGCATGCGCCGTCCGGCGCCGCGTGCCGCGGCGCCAACCGCGTGCACGTCGTGCACGATGCCGCTGCTGGTCTCCGAGTAGACGAAGCCGACATGGCTGAGGGTCGGATCGGCCGCGAGTGCGGTGCCGACCGCCGCCGCGTCCGCCGGAGCCACCGGGGAGACGGGCAGTTCGACGACCCGCCGTCCCACCTCGCGCGCCAGCCGCGCCATGCGGGCGGCGTAGTTGCCGACCATGGGGATCAGCAGTCCGCCCTCGGGCGGCACCAGGGTGCGGATCGCGGCCTCGACCGCGAAATGCCCCGCGCCCTGCAGCGGCAGTACCGCGTGGGTCGCGAGCACATGGCCGGCCAGGGCGGCAAGGCGTGCGCGCACCTCGGCATACAGGGGGCGGAAGTCCGGGTCCCAGGGCGCGAAATCGGCATCCATCGCGGCCCGGACTTCGGGTCGCGTCGTGACGGGGCCCGGGATCAGCAGCTTCATGCCCTACCTTCCGTATCGGGGGGCCTTCCGAATCGAGGCAGAAGTGACATCGCCGCGCACACGAATCCACCCCCGGCCCGGCTGCACAGCGCCGCGTCGCCTGCTAGGCTCGCCCACATGACGCCGCCCTTCGCTCTGCCCGACTGGCTGCCGTGGTGGGTCCCGGTCCTGATCGTGATCCCGGTACTGCTGTATGCGGTTGTGTTCCTGCTGATGCCGTTCAGCGTCTTCGGGGTGAAGGGCCGGCTCGACCTGATCGACGCGCGGCTGGACGAGATCCAGGGCGAGATCCGCAGCCTGAGCCTGCGGCTGCCCGAGGAGCATATGGGCCGCCCGCCGGTGCCGCCGGCCGCCATGGATGCGCCGCCGCCGCGCCGCGGCCGCGAGGAGCCGCCGGCCTGGCCGCCGGAGGAGCGCCGCCGCCCGTCCGGCGGCCCCGACCGCTCCGAGCCACGGCTTGACTGGCCTCGCTGAGCGGCAACGTTATGCTTCCAGCCGACAGGAGGGCGCGATGCGGGTGAGCGTGCTGCAGATGAACGCCGGGCACGACAAGGCCGAAAACATCGCGCAGGCGGCGCGGCTGGCGTCGGGGGCGCTGGCGCAGGACCGGCCGGGCATCGTCGCGCTGCCGGAGATGTGGACCTGCCTCGGCGGCGACCGGGCGGCGAAGTTCGCGGCGGCGGAGGAGCTGCCCCCGCACGGCGCCAATGCGCCCGGAGGGCCCGCGTACGAGTTCCTGCGCGGCATCGCCCGCGACAACGGGATCTTCGTGCACGGTGGCTCCATCGGCGAGCGCAGCGGCGAGCGGCTGTTCAACACCACCGTGATGTTCGACCCCCTCGGCCGGGAGATCGCGCGCTACCGCAAGATCCACCTGTTCGACATCGTCGCCCCCGACGGCACCGGCTATCGCGAGAGCGCGACCTTCGGCGGCGGCGGGGAGGTCGTGACCTGCACGGTCGACGGCACGACGGTCGGCTGCGCCATCTGCTACGACGTGCGCTTCCCCGAGCTGTTCCTGGCCCTGCGCCGGGCCGGCGCCGAGCTGATCATCGTCCCGGCCGCCTTCACGCTGCAGACCGGCAAGGACCATTGGGAGGTGCTGCTGCGCGCCCGCGCGATCGAGACGCAGTGCTGGGTGGCCGCGCCGGCGACCTGGGGGCGGCATACCGATGGCGGCGGCGGGGCCCGCTTCACCTACGGCCACTCGCTCGTCTGCGATCCCTGGGGGCAGGTGGTGGCGCGCACCTCTGACGGCGTCGGCTGGGCGACCGCCCGCGTCGACCCGGCGCTGACCGCGCGGGTGCGTCGCGACATGCCGGTGCTCGACCACCGCCGGCTCGCGTGAACGAGGCCGCGGCCGAGCCCGGGCCACGGCCGGGGCGGCTCGCGCGCATCGGCTTCGCGGCCTCGCCCACGCCGCTCGCGGCCGCCGCGCGCGAGCGGCTGGTCGGCCGCTACGGCGACTGCCCGCAGGACGATGCCGACATCGTCGTCTGCCTCGGCGGCGACGGGTTCATGCTGGAGACGCTGCACCGCACGCTCGGCCGCCCGGTGCCGGTCTACGGCATGAACTGCGGCTCCGTCGGGTTCCTCATGAACGAATACAGCGAGGAGGACCTGCCCGCCCGGCTCGCCAGCGCCCAGGCCGCCGTGCTGCACCCGCTGCGCATGCACGCCGTGACCGCGACCGGACGGGTGGAGGAGGGGCTGGCGCTCAACGAGGTCTCCCTGCTCCGCCAGCTTCGCCAGGCGGCGAAGATCCGCATCAGCGTGGACGGGCGGGTGCGGCTGCCGGAGCTGATCTGCGACGGCGTGCTGATCTCCACGCCGGCCGGCTCGACCGCCTACAACCTCTCGGCGCATGGGCCGATCGTGCCGCTCTCGGCGAACCTGCTGCCGCTGACGCCGATCAGCGCCTTCCGTCCCCGCCGCTGGCGCGGCGCGCTGCTGCCGAGCTCGGCGGAGGTGCTGTTCGAGGTGATGGAGGCGGACAAGCGCCCGGTGGCGGCGGTCGCCGACTTCACCGAGGTGCGCGACGTGGTCTCGGTGGCGGTGAGCGAGGACCGTTCGATCAGCGTCACCGTGCTGTTCGACCCCGACCAGGGCCTGTCCGAGCGCATCCTCGCCGAGCAGTTCGTGGCCTGAGTGCCGCCTACTGCCCGATCGCGGCCCCCGCGGGCCGGCGGGGATCGCTCGCCCCGTACAGCCGGCCGGGGCGCATGCGCGTGGAGGGGGCGGCATCGTTGCCGGAGGAGGCTGCCTCCTGCGCCGGTTCCGGCTGCCCGACGGCGATCAGCTCGGCCGCCCCCCATGGACCCTGCGTCTTGATCGCGTAGCCGAGGTCGCGCAGCGCCGCCTCGGTGTCGGGCGAGAGCGCCTGCGGCTCGGCGAAGATCTCGTCGGGCAGCCACTGGTGATGGATGCGCGGCGCATCCACCGCCTCCTGCGGCGCCATGCCGAAGTCGATCATGTTCAGCGCGACCTCCAGCACCGTGGTGATGATGCGCGGCCCGCCGGGCGAGCCGAGCACCAGCC
>JAFKFJ010000179.1 GCA_017307335.1 Alphaproteobacteria bacterium
CGATCAGCGACATGTCATTGAACGCCTGCCCGGTGCAGTCCACGGGGTTGCGCGGCGAGGCGAAGGGCAACCGTGCGCGCAGCCGCACCTGCGCCGCCTCCGGCATCGGCGGCATCGGCAGACCGACGGCGGCGGCGGCATCGGCGATCAGCACGCCGGCGCCGCCGGAGATCGTGATCACGCCGAGCGTATTGTGCGCAGGGAAGATGCGCTTCGTCGCCGCCAGCGCGATGTCCAGCATTTCTTCCGTCGAGCGCGCACGCACCACGCCGAACTCGGCCAGCACCGCGTCCATCACCGCATCGTCGCCGGCGATCGAGCCAGTGTGCGAGCGCGCGGCGGCGGCGCCGGCGGTGCTGCCGCCGACCTTCATCAGCACCACCGGCTTGCGCGCCTGCCGCGCCGTGGCGAGCGCCGCAACGAACGCGGCGCCGTCGCGCACGCCCTCGGCATAGGCGGCGATCACGTCGGTCTCCGGGTCTTCGGCAAGCCAGCCGATGACGTCGGCGACCGACACGTCGGCCTCGTTGCCCGTGGTGACGCAGATCGAGGTGCCCATGCGCCGGTCACGCGCGGCGGCGAAGATGTGGGTGCCGAAGGCGCCGGACTGGCTCGCGATCCCAATGCGCCCGGCAATCGGCCAGCCGTTCTCGAAGGACGAGGAGAAGATCGGGAAGAAGCCGCGCCGCGCGTTGAACAGGCCGAGGCAGTTGGGGCCGAGCAGCCGCATGCCATGCGCCCGCGCCCCCTCCGCCATGCGCGCCTGGGCCGCCGCGCCCTCGGCGCCGGTCTCGGCGAAGCCGGAGCTGAACACGATCGCCGCGCCCACGCCGGCACGGCCGAGCTCCTCCACCGCCGCAAGCGCGGCATCGGCCGGCACCGCGACGACGGCCACGTCCGGCACGCGGGGCAGGTCGGCCACGGAGGCGTAGGCCCGCAGCCCCTGCACCTCCGTCCGCTTCGGATTGACCGGCAGGATCATGCCGGCGAAGCCCTGCGCGTGCATATACGCAATCGGCCGCCCGCCGATGCGCTTGGGATCGGCCGAAGCGCCGATGATCGCGACCGCATCGGGTGCGAGCAGCCGGTCGAGGCTGGCGAATCTCCGGCTCTGCATCGTGTCCCCGCTCATCGGCCCTGAAACCGCGCCGGCCGCCTCTCCCGGAACGCTGCCACGCCCTCGCGGTAGTCCTCGGTCCATCCCAGGTCGCGCTGCAGGTCGCGTTCAAGGTCGAGCTGCTGGTCCAGCGTGTGCGCCCATGACGCCTGCAGCGCCTGCTTGATCGCGGCGAGCGCCCGCGTCGGCTGCGACGCAAGGCGGCCGCCCAGTGCCGCTGCCTCCTGGGGCAGTTGCTCGTCGTCCACGACCCGCCAGATCAGGCCCCATGCCGCCGCAGTCTCGGCGGGCAGCACATCGCCCAGCAGCGCGAGTCCGGCGGCGCGCGCCGGGCCAACGAGGCGGGGCAGAACCCAGGTGCCCCCCGCGTCAGGCATCAGGCCGATGCGGCAGAACGCCTGGATGAAGCTGGCCGAACGGGCGGCGAGGACGATGTCGCCCGCCAGTGCAAGGCTCGCCCCCGCCCCCGCGGCGACGCCGTTCACCGCGACCACCAGGGGCAGCGGCATGGCGCGCAGGCGGCGGATCAGGACATTGTAGTTGCGTTCGAGCGATTCCCCGAGATCGGCGCCCGGGCCGCGGGTCGCACCGAGATCCTGCCCGGCGCAGAACCCGCGCCCGGCGCCGGTCAGCACCAGCGCGCGCACTTCCGGCGCCGCGGCGATCGTGTCGAGCGCGCAGCGCAGCGCGACATGCATCGGATCGTTGAAGGCGTTCAGCTTGTCGGGCCGATTGAGCGTGATGGTGGCGACCCCGTCCGCCATCGCCAGCAGGATCGGTTCTTCGGTCACCGCGTCGCTCCTCCCCCGAAAGCAGGCCGAGGCATCAGCAGAGGCGCCCGGCGCCTCCTCGTCAACCGCCGTTGCCGTGGGCCGCACCATCAGGCAGCATATGGCGCAGGGACCGTCTGCACGGAGGACGCGCATGCGATACGGCCTCTCGCGCCGGGCCGTGATGGTGGGCACAGGATTCGGGCTCGCCACGGCCAGCCGTGCCGCCAATGCTGCCGTGGCGCCGGCGGCGCTGATCATCGCGCAGGGCGGCCTCGGCGATCAGTCCTACAACGATCTCGCCTTCGCCGGCTTCCAGGCGGCGCTGAAGGCAACCGGCATTCGCGGCAAGCCGGTCGAATCGCAGCAGGTGGTGACGCAGGGCGAAGATATCCTGCGCCGCGCCGCCGACGCCGGCTTCGGCCTGATCGTCGATCTCGAATACTCGCATGGCGCAGTGATCGGCGAGATTGCACGGGAATACCCCAACACCAGCTTCGTGATCCTCAATCAGGTGGTGAAGGGCCCCAACATCGCCTCGGTGCTGTTCCAGGAGCAGGAGGGCTCGTACCTCGCCGGCGCACTGGCGGGGCTGGTCACCACCGACACCGCGATCAAGGGCATCAATGCCAAGCCGGTCATCGGCGTGATCGGCGGTACCAAGTCGGTCGGCATCGACAAGTTCATCGTCGGCTACATGCAGGGTGCGCGCGACATGACCCCCGCGGTGCGGGTGAAGGTCGCCTACGCCAACAATTTCGGCGATCCGGCGCTCGGCCTGCAGATGGCGAAGGCGGTGTTCGACGAAGGCGCCGACATCATCTACCAGGTCGCTGGCGGCACCGGCATCGGCGTCATCCGCGCCGCGAAGGAAACCGGCCACTATGCGATCGGTGTCGATACCAACCAGGACGGGCTGGCGCCCGGCCACGTGCTGACCAGCATGATCAAGCGCACCGACCTCGCCGTGGAGACGGTCGTGCGCGACTATGCCGCTGGGAAATTCCCCGCCGGGCAGACGGTGACCCTCGGGCTGAAGCAGAACGGCGTCGGCCTGTCGCCGATGCAGTACACGAAGGCGCTGATCCCCGCGGCGATGCTCGCGAAGGTCGAGGCCGCGCGGGCGGCCATTCTTGACGGGAAGATCAAGGTCTGGAACGTGGTCGAGCAGGGCTATCCCACCTTCTTCAAATGAGCGCGCCGCGCCTCGGCGCCCGCGGCGTCACGCGGCGCTTCGGCACGCTGCTCGCCAATGACGGCATCGACCTGGAGGTCGCGCGCGGCTCGATCCACGCGGTGATCGGCGGCAACGGCGCTGGCAAGTCGACGCTGATGCGCATCCTGCAAGGCGTCGACCGGCCCGACGCGGGCACGGTGGTCATCGACGGGGAAGCGGTCGCGCTCGCGGGCCCGGCCGATGCGTTTGTTCGCGGCATCGGCATGGTGCACCAGGAGTTCATGCTGGTCCCCGGCCTGACGCTGCTCGAAAACCTGATTCTCGGGCATGAGCCGGCCGTGACCGGCGGCATCATCGACCTGCCACGCGCCCGCGCTGCCGCCGTCGCGCTCGCGGCGCAGGCCAGCGTCGGCGTGCCGTGGGACATGCCGGCCGAGGCGGCGCCGGTGAACATCCGACAAGTCGTGGAGATCCTGCGCCTGCTGTTCCGCGGCGCCGATGTGCTGATCCTCGACGAGCCGACCGCGGTGCTGGCGCCGGCCCAGGTGACGGAGCTCATGGCGCTGCTGCGCCGGCTGCGCGATGACGGGCGCACCATCATCTTCATCAGCCACAAGCTCGAGGAGGTGCTGTCGGTCGCCGACCGCATCACCGTCCTGCGCGCCGGCCGCGTCGCCGGCACGGTCGCGGCGGGGGCGACCAGCCGCGGCGCACTCGCGACCCTCATGACCGGCGAGGCGATCGCGCCGGCCGTGCCTCGGCCGCATGCACCCGGCGCCGTGGTGCTGCGCGTCGATCATCTCGCCGCCCGCGACGGCACCGGCACGCTGCGGCTGCGCGACGTCAGCCTCGACGTGCGGCGCGGCGAGGTGGTCGGCATCGCCGCGATCGCGGGCAACGGGCAGGACGAACTCGCCGCCTGCGTCGCCGGACTCACGCCGGCCGAGAGCGGGCGGATCCTGCTCGGCGATCGCGACGTGACCCGCCTGCCGACCGCGCAGCGGCGCCGGATCGACGAACCAGTCCAGCGCCTGGCCCTGCACCAGCTTGCGGCGCGACTGGCACAGGGCGTTTTCCAGCGCCGCGTTGACCCGCTCGCAGCGGCCGTCGACGCGCACCACGGCCACCAGGGTGGCGAGCAGGTCGAAGGCGTCAGGGGCGACGGGGTCAGGCGGGGCACTCATCGGGGGTTGAATCAGCCGGACGCAGAAGACGCAGAGGTTTCGCGAAAGACGCAAAAGAATCCAT
>JAFKFJ010000212.1 GCA_017307335.1 Alphaproteobacteria bacterium
TCGCGCGAGGCTTCCAGCGCCTTCGCCTCCCAGTCGTGGCGGAACTCCTTGAAGCGGTTCAGCATCGGGAACAGGCCGAAATTCATCGAGCCCATGTTCAGCGACGCCACTTCCGGCTTGAACGTCGCCGCCGGGCGCACGCGCTCCTCCACCGTCATGAACGGCGCGCCGCCGGTGGTCAGGTTCACCACCGCGTTGCTCGCCTGTTTGATCTGCGGCAGAAAGCCCCCGAACGCTTCGGGCGTCTGGTCGGGCCGCCCGTCCTCGGGGTTGCGCGCGTGCAGGTGGATGATTGCGGCGCCGGCCTCGGCAGCACCCAGCGCCGCCTCGGTGATCTCGGCCGGCGTCACCGGCAGGTGCGGCGACATCGACGGCGTGTGCACTGAGCCGGTGACGGCGCAGGTGATGATCGTCTTGTTCCTGACGGCCAAAGCGGCATTCCCCCTTCTTCACCGTGACGGCGACAGCCGCCCGTGGATGCGTAGCACGCGGCTGCGCACATTGGCAGGACGGAGCAACGACGGCAGCGTCGGGTTCGCTGGCGCGGCGGTTGCATGGTTCCCGGCAGATAGAGTCTTGCCTGGCGCGGCCGCCGGGCCGAAGAATGGCGTGCGTTCCGCCGGAGTTGTCGATGTCGCCTTGCGTCGCGGATAGGGTTCCGACGATCTGCATCCATCACGCCGGCCACGGGATTGTTGCATGACGGACGTGCTGCACGATCTGCCGCCGGGCGTTGAACAGCCCCAGGCGGCGGAACTGACCGCCGAGGGCATCGTCGTGCGGTTCCAGGGGCTGACTGCGATTTCCGACGTCAGCCTGGAATGTAAGCGACACCAGGTGTTCGGGCTGATCGGCCCGAACGGTGCCGGCAAGACGACGCTGGTCAATTGCCTCACCGGCTTCCAGCGACCGACCTCGGGCCGCGTCCGGCTCGGCGGCGAGGACACCACCGGTTGGACGCCCGACCGCTTCCGCAAGAACGGGGTTGCCCGCACGTTCCAGGCCGGCCGGCTGTTCCGCGACATGACCGTCGCCGAGAATGTCGAGGTGACGGCCCTCGGGCTCGGCATGTCGCGCCGGGCCGCGCATCGGCACGCGATGGCGATGCTCGCGTGGGTCGGGCTTGGCGACCGCGCCGACACAATCGCGGGCACGCTGCCCTACACCGACGAGCGCCGGGTGGGCATCGCGCGGGCCATGGTGCTGTCGCCGGCGTTCGTGCTGCTGGACGAACCCGCGGCCGGGATGTCGGATGCCGAGTGCGACGACCTGATGCACATCATCGCGGCAATTCCCAAAGAATTCACCTGCGGCGTGCTGCTGATCGAGCACAACATGAGCGTCATCATGGGGGTCTGCGACCGGATCCATGTTCTCGACGGCGGCCGCACGATCGCCGAGGGCCTGCCTGCGGAGATCCGGGCCGACGCGGTCGTGATCTCCGCGTATCTCGGGATGGAAGGCTGACCGGACGGCGATGCTAGAGATCAACGACATCCATGTCACCTACGGCCGACTGCGCGCGCTCAAGGGCGTGTCGCTGTCGGTGCGGCAGGGCGAGATCGTCTGCCTGATCGGCCCGAACGGTGCCGGCAAGTCGACGACGCTCGCCGCCGTTGCGGGCGGCGTGGTGCCGCACCGGGGTACGATCGTGCTGGACGGCAAGCCGCTCGCCGCCGGCCGGCCGGAGCAGACCGCGCGCCTGGGCCTCTCGCTGGTGCCGGAGGGAAGGCACGTGTTCGGCACGCTGACCGTCGCCGAGAACCTGCGCGTTGCCACCTATATGCGCCGCGACCGCGCCGCCGTCGCCGCCGACTACGAGCGTGTGCTGAACCTGTTCCCGCGTCTGAAGGAGCGGATCGGCAGCCCCGGCGGCCGGCTCTCCGGCGGCGAGCAGCAGATGCTGGTGATCGCCCGTGCGCTGCTCACCCGCCCGCGCCTGCTGCTGGTGGACGAGCCTTCGCTCGGACTCGCACCGAAGATCGTTGATCAGGTCTATGAGATCCTGCTCGCCGCCCGCAAGGCGGAGGGTCTGACCCTGCTGATCAACGAGCAGAGCTCGCACCGCATCCTGAAGCACGCGGACCGCGTCTACGTGATCCGCAACGGCCATATCCGTCTGCACGACGACGCCGCCAAGCTGGCGGACGGCGAAGCCATCAAGCGTGCCTATTTTGGCTTCGGTGACGAGCCCGCCGCAGCCGACGAACCGGAGGAGGAAGCCGCGTGATCGGGCTGTTGCAGAACCTTGTCGACGCCGCGAGCCTCGGCAGCCTCTACGCGCTCGCCGCCCTCGGCGTCGGCCTGCTGTTCGGCATTCTGCGCCTGGTGAACTTCGCGCATGGCGACTTCATCTCGATCGGCGCCTATGCGCTGATCGTGCCGTCGTTCGAAGTCACGGCGCAGCTGTTCATCGGGACCTGGAGCTGGTGGCTGATGATCCCGACGATCACGCTGATCGTGGTGATCGTCGCATTGATCTCGGACGCGCTGGTGTTCCGCCCGCTGCGCCGCGCCTCGGCGCCCACGCTGATGATCGCCTCCTTCGCGGTCAGCTACGTGATCCAGACCGGCATCCTGCTGGTCTACGGCGCGCGGCCCAAGGCGGCGAATCTCTGGGCCGGGCTGGACACGCCGCTGATGGTCGGCGACGTGCGGGTCCCCCTGCTGCAGGTCATCACCATCGTCGCGACGCTGGTGCTGATGGCAGCGCTGACCCTGTTCCTCAAGCGTACGCGCTACGGCACGATGATGCGCGCGGCGGCCGAGGATTTCCGCATGGCGCAGTATCTCGGCGTGCGCGGCGATTTTGTGATCGGCCTCGCCTTCGCGATCAGCGGCGTGCTGGCAACCGCCGTGTCGCTGCTCTATCTGTCGCAGACTGGCACGCTGAGCCCGACGATGGGCGTGCCGCTGGCGCTGTTCGCGTTCGTCGCCACCGTCATCGGCGGCATGGGCAGCCTGCTCGGCGCAGTGGTCGGCGGCTTCGTGGTAGGCGTGGTTGTCATCATGCTGCAGGCCTACCTGCCGGCGGACCTGCGGGCGTTCCGGGACGCCTTCGCCTTCACCTTCGTCATCCTGATCCTGCTGGTCCGCCCATCCGGCATCATCCGTACCCGCGCACTGGTCGAACGCGTATGACGGAACCGCTCGTGCCGCACGCCGCCCGGGCATCGCTGCTGCGCCGCTACTGGCCGTTGCTCGCGCTCTGCGCGCTCATCAGTGCAATCGTCGCTGTCGGCTCGCTCGGCAGCGAGCAGATGCAGGTGACGATGACGGAGATGCTGATCCGCCTGATCGTTGTGGTCGGGATCTATCTGTTCATCGGCAACTCCGGCATTCTCTCGTTTGGCCATATCGGCTTCATGTGCATTGGCGCCTATGCCGCCGCCTGGGCAACGGTGGATCCGGCCTGGAAGCAGATGATGCTCACCGGCCTGCCGGATTTTCTGCAGCAGAACCAGTACGGCTTTCTGCCCGCAGTCGCCGGCGGCGGGCTGCTTGCGGGGCTGGTGGCGCTCATCCTGGGCACAGCGATCATGCGGCTGTCCGGCATCGCCGGCTCCATCGCGACGTTCGCGTTTCTCGCCATCGTCAACAGCGTCTATTCGAACTGGGAGTCGGTTACGGCGGGCACCAGCTCGATCATCGGCGTGCCGAACGTGGTCGGCCCGTGGGTCGCGTGGGCATTCGCGATTGGGGCGCTGGTACTCGCCTTCGCCTTTCAGGTGTCGCGCTGGGGCATCATGCTGCGCGCCTCGCGTGACGACGAAGTGGCGGCGAAGTCTTCCGCCATCGGCGTGGTCAAGGTTCGGCTGATCGCCTTCGTTGTCAGCGCCGTGATCGCCGGGGTCGCCGGCGCGCTGTACGGCCATTTCCTCGGCATCCTGACGGCCGATACGTTCTATCTCGGCATGACTTTCGTCACGCTGGCGATGCTCGTGGTCGGCGGCATCGGGAGCCTGACTGGGGCGGTGACCGGCGTTCTCGTGGTGACGCTGGTGGTCGAGTTGCTGCGCCACCTCGAGGCGGGGGTGCCGATCGCCGGCAGCACAGTGCACCTGCCGCAGGGCAGCCAGGAGATCGGACTCGGCATCGTCATGGCGCTGATCATGGTGTTTCGCCCGACCGGGCTGACGCGCAGCCGCGAGGTGCCTTGGCCGTTCACCCGGCGCGCGCGGCGCCGCAAGATGGAAGTCGCGCCCGCCCGCTGACGCCGACGCGGCCGGGGGTGGCCGTTTCGCTCGTCTGCCGGCACGATCCCAACGCGATCGCACGGAGGGAGGAAGCGGGCATGGGGACCCAGCGGGTGGGTCGGATCGTCGGGCTGTTGTTACTTTGCGCCGCGGCGACGGCCGCGCGCGCCAACGACACCGCGGCGCCATGGCTGGCGATTTGCCGCAAATGCCTCAGCCCCACGGTGATCAGTTCCTCAGGTCTGGGCACCGCCCACGCCGAGGCCGTGCGCGCATCACCCGCGAGGGCGCCACCGAATGGAACGAGAACTGGCAGCCGAATGACGTTGCGCGTTGCGTACAGGGAGCGCGCGCCTCCGATGACGCGCGCGTCACCTATCGCGCGACCGCAGACTGCCTGCATGGCGGCATCGGCGCCGTCGATGGCATGACGTACAGCCTCGCCGGCATATGGAGCAGCGGGACCGGCGAGGGGCGCACCAAATGGCGCGACCCTCGGGCGCGGTGCTCGGCGTGGAGGGGCCCAACGGCGGGCTTGGAATCTCCGAGCAATGGGAGGTGCTGTGCCCGGGCCGTCCGACCCAGCCGGCAAACGCTGCCACGGCGCAGCACCATGCCCTCGCCGTGGGTCAGGAGATCGAGGCGAAGCCCGGGCGCGGGGCCGGGTGACCCGCATCTGGCCGCACGAGGGCGCCCATGGCAACGAGCCGGCCTTCGACGTGCAGCTCGTGAACGGCAAACGCGGCATCCTGCCCGCGACAATGCTACGGGCGGCATCCGCGTCGCACTGAATCGCGATCGCCCAACGGAGAGACGGCTCAGTCAGATTTCAGGCCGGCGATGGTATCGCGCATGTTGAGCACTATGTGCGACCACTGCTAGACTACGCTCGGTCTTTCTGATGCCCACTGAATGCGGGGAACGAACAGATGGCCGAGCACGCGCACACGGCACCGCCCAGCGACCCAGAGTTGCGGATCAAGGCGCTGGAGTCGCTCCTGGCGGAGAAGAAGCTGATTGATCCGGCGGCGGTCGATGCCATCATCGAGACGTATGAAACCAAGATCGGCCCGCGCAACGGGGCACGGGTGGTGGCACGCGCCTGGACCGACCCCGAATACAAGGCCCGGCTGCTCGCGGACGCAACGAAAGCCATCGCGGAACTCGGCTTTTCCGGCGCTCAGGGCGAAGACATGGTCGTCGTCGAGAACACGGAGGAGGTACACAACGTCGTCGTATGCACGCTGTGCTCCTGCTACCCGTGGCCGACGCTCGGGCTGCCGCCGGTATGGTACAAGGCAGCGCCATATCGCGCCCGCGTGGTCAGCGATCCCCGCGGCGTGCTGTTGGAGTTCGGCACCGTGGTCTCCGATGACGTCGAAGTGCGCGTCTGGGACAGCAACGCGGAGCTCCGCTACCTCGTGCTCCCGCGCCGCCCCGAGGGGACCGATGGCTGGAGCGAGGAACAGTTGGCCGCGTTGGTGTCGCGCGATTCCATGATCGGAACGGCGACGATTCCGACGCCCGCCCCAGGAGCCGCGCCATGAACGGGGTGCACGATCTGGGTGGAATGCACGGCTTCGGCCCAATCAATCCGGAGCCGAACGAGCCGGTGTTCCATCATGAGTGGGAGCGCCGCGTCTTCGGCGTGATGATGGCTGCCTTTGGTGGCGGTCACTTCAATGTCGATCAGTTCCGCCACGGCATCGAGCGAATGGGAGCGGTCGAATATCTGTCCGGCAGCTACTACGAGCACTGGCTGCACGCGCTCGAAGCGCTTCTGCAGGAGCACGGGACGATCACGGTCGATGAACTCGCCTCCAAGTGGAAGCAGTTCGCGGAAGGGGCGCACTGATGCCCGTGATTACCAAGGACCTTGTGTCCGTCCTGATCAACACCGGCGGCTCGACGCGCGTGGCCAAGCCTGTTGCGCCGAGGTTCCGCGTCGGCGACCGCGTGCTGGTACGCACGCTCAACCCCGAGCACCACACCCGGCTGCCGCGGTACGCCCGCGGCAAGCGCGGCACCGTCGAGCATGATCACGGCGTATTCGTCTTTCCCGATACGTCCGCGCACGACGAGGGTGAAAAGCCCCAGCACGTCTACACCGTCCGCTTTGTGGCCCGCGAACTGTGGGGGCCGAGTGCGCCGGAGCGCGACACGCTGCGGCTCGATCTGTGGGACGATTATCTCGACCCGGCACCCTGACCGTGCCGCCAAGCGAGGACGTTCTGCCGATTGACGAAGACCGACCGTTCCGCGAGCCGTGGCAGGCAAAGGCGTTCGCCCTCGTGGTGCTGCTGCATCGGCAGGGTCATTTCGCTTGGCCGGAGTGGGTGCAGACACTCGCCACGGAGGTGAAGGCCTCGCCCCAGCGACCGGACGAAGATGCGGATCAGGCCTATCATCGTCAATTCCTCGCGGCCCTCGAACGGGTCGTGATAGTGCGCGGCCTGATGGCGCGCGACGCGATGACCGAACGGACGGAGGCGTGGCGGCGCGCCTATCTCAATACGCCGCATGGGCAACCCGTCGATCTGGCCGCCGCCGACGATCATCACGCGCATGGTGCGGACGAGCACGAGCACGCGCTGACACCACGGCGCATGCCGGTTGCGGTCAGCGCCGCGCACTCCGGCCCCGCCGGATAGCGCGCTTCGACACGTTGAGTTCTGCCCCGTCGCCGGCGAGCGCCGGTGGCGAATGGCGCCAAAATCGGCGGCAATTGACGCGTTATTGTTCAGGCAGGTTCGCGGCCGACTGCGACGGGCGTCGTTACCGGTCGGCGTGCGAGGCGGCGCACCCCCATCCGCCGCGAAAGCCACGCGCTTCCCGCTTCCAATGCGGTCGCCACAACGAGCGCCAGGCCGTTCGCAATCTGCTGGTTCGCGAAGGAGACGTTCATGATCGCAAGTCCGTTCTGCAGAATGCCGAGGAACAGGACGCCCAGCAGAATGCCGAAGACACTGCCACGGCCACCGGCGAACGAAACGCCGCCGAGCAGGACCGCCGTAAGTGCGCTTAGCTCGAAGCCGACGCCAAGACTGCCTGAAGGTGCGGCGTCGATCCGCGCAATGGTAATGATCCCCGCGAGGCCCGCCGCCGCACCGCTGACGACGAACAGAAACAGCGGGATGCGGCGAACGTTGATGCCCGAAAAATAGGCGGCCTCCTGGCTGACGCCCACCGCGTACACGTGTCGGCCGCCGGCCGTATATTGCAGGAACACCGTCGCCGCGATGCATACTGCGGCGGCGATCCAGACCGGGATCGGCACACTGAGGAAATGGCCAGAGCCGAACACCGCGAAACCCGGGCCGAAGTCATAGAACGTCTGCGGCGTGATCGCGAACGTCGCGCCCCGCAGGATGGTCAACGCCCCCAGCGTGACGATGAGCGCGGAAAAGCGCAGATAGGCGACCAGGACTCCGTTGACCAGCCCCGACAATGCCCCGAGGGCGACGCCGACGATCGAGGCCCAGACCGGGCTCCAATGCGACTGCGTGATCAGGTAGCCGGCTGCGACGCCGCTGAAACCCATGACCGACCCGACCGACAGGTCGATGTAGCCGGCGATCATGACGAGGCCGATGGCGACCGCGACGATGCACAACGCGGCGCTTTGCAGGGCGACGTTCTGGAGGTTGTCGGCCTCGAAGAAGCCGTCGCCATAGATCGCGAAGAACCCGAACATGACGACGAACGCGACGGTCAGCGGTGCAGCAAAGATGAAATCCGCGGCACGGCCGCGCAGCTTTTTAGGCATGTCTCGCTCCCGGCTGCCGCCAACCGGCGTTGCCGGCGGGCCCCTCAGCCCCGTCAAGATGGGCCGCCTGAATCAGATTGTCTTCGGTCAGCCGGCTGCGTTGGAATTCGGTGACGACGCGCCCCGCCTTCATCACCACCGCGCGGTCCGCGAGGGCGACGACCTCCTCATGGTCCGAAGAGGCAAACAGTACGGCACGACCGTCGCGGCGAGCGGATTCGAGGATGATCTTGTAGAGTTCCGACCGAGTACCAACATCGACCCCCTGCGTGGGCTCGTCCATCATCAGCACGTGGATCGGCCTCGCACTCCTCAGCCAACGACCGACGATGAGCTTCTGCTGTGTGCCACCGGAGAGCTGGCGGCCGCGCCGGTGTGCCAGCGCCGTGGGAAAGGACGTTTCGGCGGCAGCGCTCGCAAACACGCGCCGCTCCGCCGCCAGTCGTCGAAATCCAAAGAGGGCGAGCTTCAGGTAGCTCGGCAGAAGCACATTGTCGGTTGCGTCCAACTCACCAAGGAGCGCCTGCCGCAACCGGTCGGCGGGAACCAGCGCAATGCCCTCGGCGATGGCGCCCGCCGGCTTGCGCGGATCGATCGCGTGCCCGTTGACCAGAATGCGGCCTGCATCCGGCGCGCGTGCACCGAAGATCGTCTCCAGCAGTTCGGAGCGGCCGGAGCCCAGAGCGCCGAAAAGCCCGACGACTTCACCGGCCCCCACTTCGAGGTCCACCGGACCAAAGCGGGTGCCGGAGAGGCCACTAAGCGTTAGGACTGGTCTGCTGGCGCCCACCTCGTCGCGGGGCGGGTGCACGACCCGCGCGCCCGCGATCGCGGTCACCACCGCGGTCGCGTCCAGGTTGGCGACGCTCTGGCCCGCCAGGGCGACCTTGCCATCCCGCAGGACCGTGACGCGATCGGCGATCTCGAACACTTCCTGCAGCCGATGGGTGATGTAGATGATATGCAGACCCTGGCTGCGCAGCCGGCGCAGACGATCGAAGATGATGTGCGCCTCGCTCTCCGTCAGCGCCGCGGTGGGTTCGTCAAGGATGAGGAGCTTGACGTTCGCCCTACTCAACGCCTTCGCCACCTCGACGAGCTGGCGCGTGGCCAGCGGCAGCGAGCCAACCTGCCCGTCAGGGTCGATCTCCGCCGACCCGAGCAGGGTGTGCAGCAGGGCCGCGGCTTCCTTGCGCTGCGTGCCGCGGCGCACGAAGCCCCAGCGCGTGAGCTCCTCGCCGAGAAACACGTTCTCCGTCACCGTCAGCGATGGGATCAGGCTCGTATTCTGATAGATGACGGCAACACCGGCCTCGATCGCCTGCTTGGGCGAAAGCTCCGTGTAGACCTCGTCCTCGATGACGATCGTGCCGGCGTCCGGCTGCACCGCACCGGACAGGCAGCGGATCAGGGTCGACTTGCCGGCGCCGTTCGGCCCAAGCAGCGCGTGCACCTCTCCGGCGCCGACTTCGAAGTCGACGCCGGAGAGGGCCGGGCTGCCCCCGAAGACCTTCGACAAGCCCCTGATGGAGACGGCCATCGCTCGTTCTCGGCACGCTTGATCGACGCCAGGTCAGCCCGGGCTTAGCTGCGCGAGATATTCGTCAAGCAGCGCCGTGTCATCGTGCATCAGCAGCTTCACCGGCACCACGGCGTCTGCCTTGGAGCCGCCATTGGCGACGTCGATCGGATGCTGCACGACGGCGGCCGCGAGGTCGCGCACGGCCAACGCCGAACAGGCACGATACATCGTCCCCTTCTTGATCAAGGCCAGTGCTTGCTGCGCGCCATCTTGCCCGGCGATGAAGATCTCCGGGTCATTCGGCGCGTGGCCGTGATCGAGGAAGGCACGGTAGGCGCCAAGTGCGCCATCGTCGTTGATGCCGACCACGACCTTCACGTTCGGATGGGCGGCCAGCACGGAGTTGGTGATCTGCAGGCCGGACGCGGCGTCGATGGAACGCTGGGTCGCGATCACTTTGGCGTTCGGAACGAGCTTGGCCAGCGTGTCATCGACCGCCTTGTCGCGCTCACGCGCCAGCTCGCCGCCCTCGGGAAAATTGAGGCGCAGGATCTCGCACTTTCCGCCATGTACCTTGTTGATGAAATCAGCGGCCGCGGTCGCTACTAGCGTGCCGCTCTCGGTATTGCCGAACAGCACCGAGCTGTCCTGGTTCTTGAGATGTGCCGCGTAGGTCACCCAGGTAATGCCCTTCGAGCGAGCCTTGGCAGCGATGCGCTCGATCGCCGTCGGCTCCATCGGGAAGCAACAGATGGCCTTCACGCCCTGCGAGATCCAGGTTTCGAGATTGGCGATTTGCGCGTCCAGCTTGCCGTTGTCGGACGTGTAGAGCGCCGTCAGGCCATGCGCGTTGGCGTAGATGGTGCCCCATCGCTGAATGTCGCTGACGTAGGTCACGAAGCTGAAGGGATGATCGAAGCCCATCTTGGTGACCTTGCCGGCCGCCTTCGAGGACCCGGCGAACGCACCGAACGCCCCCACGCCCGCTGCGACGCCCAGCGACGCCTTGGCGGCCGACGCCAGGACGGCGCGGCGGCCAACGCCGCTACCGGCAACATCATCGACACGGCGCACATCCTTCCCGACCCGGGGCAGCAAGCTCATAGCGGCTCTCCATTGTTCTCGTTGTGCCACAACTACGACGGACGTAGATCCACTCCCTGCGCAGCGGTTACATTCCACTCGGTCGGGCGCGCGAGGCAGCATCATCTTGCGCCTGCGCCGGAAAGCCATGACTATTGCGCAAGTTCGACTTATCCATCGCATTTTTGGCAAAAGCAAGCAGTGTGCCAAGGGCAAGCAATGTGCCGTGGGCCTGCGCGTGCTGCTGAACCGTCAATGCACACCGTCGATGCACGACGCAGCGAGCGAGGAACATCTCGCTCAGATCGTGAGAGTTCGCTGCGTCATGTCCCTGCGCAACAAGCGACGGACCTCGTGCAGCGGCGCGACGCCGACTCCACGAGATGCGGAGCGACGGGAGCGCGGCGGCAGCGACTCTCAACACGTGATTGCAATACTCCACGACGGCAATATCGTGGTACAAGACATAAAATCGGTTTAGAAATCCATGCGAGTGAGCAAGGACAGGGTTGATCGTTCTGTCCGCCGCATGGAGGCCCTGGAAGATCGTGTCTATATCGCAAGGGAATCTCGATAGCCTGGTCAACATGACCTTCAATTCCGACGATGGACGCTACGTCATTGCCGACGAGCGTTCGGCTTCCATCGCCGGCGACAGCGCCAGCAACTACACGCTCACCGCTGCGAGCGTGCTCACGACCGACCAGCGCGGCGAGGGTGCCGTACCCGACGTGACGCTGCAAATCTCGGCTTTCGACAACAGCAACGACAGCATCACGCTTTCCTTCATAAACTTTGGCTCTGTCTACTTTCAATCGACGCTGTATGTGCTCGGCTACACCAACAACGATATCCTGGTGAGTTCCAGCGATCCGAACACCTTCGGCATCGACCTCAAATTCGGCTTGAATACCGATGGCCTGCTGAACATCATCAGTAGCAACTCCATCGCCAGCAACTCCATCGCCGCAAGGCAGACTCTGAGCTTCTCCGCCTCCGCGGCGTGAGATGTGCCAGGCCCGCGACCTGCGGCTTTCGCCCGACCGTGCGGTGTTCGTCGATGGGGCGCTGGTCCCGGTGCGCTACCTGCTGAACGGGACAACGATCGTTCAGGAGCCGCCGCAGAGCGTTTCCTATTTCCATCCCGAGCTGGACGCGCACGACGTGCTGCGGGCCGATGGCCTGCCCTGCGAGAGCTATCTTGACACCGGCAACCGCGGCGCTTCCGCCAATGGCGGAACTCTGGCGCAGACGCATCCCGATTTCGCGACGTGTGGGCGGCGAAGGCCTGTGCGCCACTGAGCCAGGCGGGCGCATCGTTGGAAGCGACCCGAAGCTGGTTGCTCCGACGCGCCGGCTAGCTCGGCTTCTTGACAACCTATGATGCCGCCCCAAGGCTGATCGCCGGCCGTCACGCGATCGAGCGTGACGGCGTGCAGCCGGATTGGCGCAGGACCGACGGCGACGCCCTCTGGCGCTCGCTGGCGGCCGCGTGCTCGACGTGAAGGTCCGCGTGACCACGCGCTACTGGGCTGCCCGCCCGCAAGGCAACGACAGGCAATCCCTGGCGGCGTAGCCCGGGCCTCCACCGAAAACCTTCCGGTCCGACCGCTAGCTTCGCAGGGCCGCGGTGGCCGCCGCGTCCGGCGCACCCGCGGCATCGAGCGCCACGCGATAGACTGTCCGTGCCCGCTCCGCGGAGATCCAACCTTCGCGCACGTCACGTGCGACGACCGCCGGGTCGCGTTCGCTCGGGGGGCCGTAGCCGCCACCACCGCAGGAGAATGAGCGGACACGCTCACCCTGCCGGATCAATACCTGTGCGCAGCCGGGCAAAGCTTCGGTCTCACCGTTCGCACTCACGCGCACCTGCTGTGCCGGCGCACCGGCAAGCCCGCCGCGCACCCCCTGGGGTGCGTGGTCGGTCCCGTCGCTGACGTAGCCGATGTCGATATCGCAGCCGATCGGCCCGAATTCCACCAGGATGCTGCTCGCTCCGCTGTGTCGCCCGGCGCCCTCGGTATCCGCCATGAAGCGGCGTGCATGAATATGGATGGGCTGGCGCAGCTCATCGAGTTCGATGCTGTCCTGAAAGCAGAGGCCCGCATTGCCGACATGGCAGAGCGTCTGCCATGCATCGGTGCCGGGCGCGCCGGGACCGCCCGACAGGCCGAGGAACACCTGGTTGACGAAGCGCGTGCCGTTCGCCATCTCGCCCGATATAACGCCGGCCGCAGGCGGAATGATTGCTCCGGATTCGGCGAGCCCCTGGCCTTCCGCCATGGCGGCGAACGCCGCCTGCACACAGTTCGCTACTCGGTCCGCGAGGTTGGTCGTCGCGACCGAGCACGATGTCGGGTGACGCGGAATGCCGACGATGCAGTTCTCGCGCAGATGCACGCGAAGGCGGCGAAAGGCGCCCGCGTTCTTCGGCACGCCGTGGTCGATGCTGTTGAACAGCCCCACCATCGCCGCCGTTCGCGCGCAGGCTTCCGACAGATTGAGGCCGCACGGCATGCAGTCGGGGTTGTCGCGCAGGTCGATGTCGATGGTCGCGGCGTCGATGTCGACCGTGACTTCGGCCCGGATCGGGACGCCGGTCTCTGGGGTGCCGGGGAAATGGTCGTGCGTGCTGCGATGCGTGCCCTTGCCCGGCTTGAGCTGGCGGATCGCGGCGATCATCCGTTGCTCGGTGTAGTCGAAGAACGCCTCCTCATGCTCGTGCAGCGCGTCCCAGCCCACTTCGCCGGCCAGCGCCAGCAACTCGCGTTCGCCGATGCGGGCCGCGCCGATCATGGCGAGAAAGTCGCCCCACCATTGCTCCGGCACGCGGATGCGCATCTGGCACATGCGGATCACGTCGTCGATATTCTCGTAGTCCTGCTGCACCTTCACCGCCGGGAAGATCAGCGCGCCCTCATGGTACACGTCGCGCGCGTTGCCCATGTAGGTGGTCGGCTGGCTGTTGCCGCAATCAGCCTGGTGCGCCTTGGCGAGAACGGTGAAGTGGTGCACACCCGCCTCGTCGATCACCGGCACGAGGATGGTGTGGTCGGCCGGATGCGAGCAGCCGTGATACGGGGAATTGTGCAGGAACGCGTCGCCGCGCCGCAGGGTCTTGTGGAACTGCTTGACCGAGGCCGCCATCAGGTCGGGCCCGGAGAGCACATGGATCGGCAGGCTCTCCGCCGTCGCCAGCAGGCGATCATCGCGGGTGACGATGCAGCAGGAGAAGTCGCGCGCGATGTTCAGCACGCCGGAGCGGCCCGTGCGCAGCAGCGTGTTCGCCATCTTGCGCGCGACACTTTCCAGCCGGTTGTTGAGCAGCGCGAGGCGAACGCCATCACCGCTGCGCCGGGGCGATGTTCCGCTCATGCCATGCCTCCACGGCCGGGATCGATTGACAGGCTGCCGGAGGGGCGCCGCTCGGCGACCGCGCCGGGATTGACGACGACCGTCGTGAATGACGACTCGATGATCGCCGGCCCTGCGATCTTCTCGCCCGCTGCGATCGTCTCGAACCGCCGCAGATTCGCCGGCATGCGCCCATGACCCGGGAAATACGCCATCCGTGCGCCCTCCGCTATCCCGCCGGACGCCGATGCCGCCAGCGTGCCGCCTGCTTCGTCGTGAATGCGGCAGGCGACGGAGACGCTCCAGCCGACGATCTCGATGCCGGCATTCGCGTCGCGAATGGCGAAGACGTCCTCGTGCGTCGCATGGAACGCCTCGACCAACGCGGCGACGTCGTCCGGGCCCGCGAAGCGCGCGCTCGGCAGTTTCACCTCCAGCTCCCACACCTGCTCGGGATAGCGCGCCTCAGCCCAGAACGTCACCGTCTGCTCCAACGACCCCCGCCCCGGTCCGGCGATGAAGGCGCTCGCCTTCTGCTCGAGCGCGTCGAGCACGGCGTTGACGCGCGCATAGGCGAAGTCCGCGCTCCGCGTGAACAGCGTCGCGTGAAACTGCGCCGTGAGGTCCGACATCAGCGCGCCCGCGGCCGACAGGGCCGCGCCCACTTCCGGGATCACCAGGCGCGGCGTTTCCAGCCGCCGCGCGATCTGCACGGAATTCAAACCCGCCGCGCCGCCACCACCCACCAGTACCGCGTCCCGCGGGTCGATGCCCTGGTTGACGGTGATGTCGAGGATGGCCTGCACCATGTTCTCGGTCGCCACCGTGATGACCGCCGCCGCCGCCTCATCGAGCGTGACCCCAAGCGGCCCGGCAACGTCGCGCGCGATGGCCGCTTCCGCCGCCGCCGTGTCGAGCTGCATCGAGCCGCCGAGGAAGAACGCGGGATCGACATAGCCCAGCACGAGCGCCGCATCCGTCACCGTCGGTCGCGAGCCCCCCTGGCCGTAGCAGACCGGCCCCGGCACGGCGCCGGCGCTATTCGGCCCTACATGCAGCATGCCACCGTCGTCGATCCAGGCGATGGAACCGCCGCCGGCACCGATCGAGCGCACGTCGACCGAGGGAAATCCGGTCATGTGGCCACGGAACGGCTGGCCGATCCATGTCTCGCGGCTCCACGGAATGCGGCCGCGCCGCACCAGCGAGACGTCGTAGGTGGTGCCGCCGGTATCGGTGATCACGGCGGTGTCGCTGCCCTCGTCCAGCGCCGCGAAGCGCCGGCCGGAGACGGGCGCCATCGAGGGTCCGGAGTTGATCAGGTGGATCGGCGCCTGCGCGATGTCGGCCGCGTCCATCACACCGCCCTGCGACGTCACCACGAGCACCCGGCCGGCGAAGCCGGCACCGCGCAGACGCTCCGTCAGCCCCGCCATGTAGGCCGCCATCATCGGCTTGAGCGAGGCATCGATGCAGGCAGAGGACGCGCGCCGGTACTCGCGCAACGTCGGATTGAGCTGGTGCGACAGCGTGTATGGCACGCCGGGCAACGCATCTTCCAGCAAGGAGGCCACGCGCAGCTCGTGCGCCGGGTTGACGATCGACCACAGCAGGCAGACCGCGACAGCCTGCACCTCGCGCGTCTTCATCTCCCTGATCACCCGGCGACATGCCGCCTCATCGAAGGGCGCGAACTCCGACCCGTCGGGGCGCAGGCGGCCCGGCACCTCCCAGGTCAGCGAACGCGGAATGTACGGCTCGGGATACGGCACGGTGTAGTTGAACGGCTCGGCCCGTCCGCCCTCGCGCAGCACCAGGACGTCCGGGTGACCCTCCGTGGTCAGGAAGGCCGTGCGCGCGGTATTGCCGGTGATGATGGCGTTGATCGCGTGCGTCGTGCCGTAGATGAAGGTCTCGCCGTCGGCCAGCAGGCTCTGCAGCGATCGCCCGAGCCCGGTCGCCGCCACCTGCAGGGCGTCGATCACGCCGCGGATCGGGTCGGCAGGCGTCGTTGGCGCCTTGAACATGTGCAACATGCCTGCCGCGTCCTCCACCAGAAGGTCGGTGAAGGTCCCGCCGGTATCGACGGCGAAGCGCATCGAAATCTCCCGCAAGTCGGCGGGCAAACTTGCACGCAGCCTCGCCACCCTGACAAGCCCTCGCTGATGTTTGCCGACGCCGCTTGCGGGATGTCGTGCCTCGCGTATCCTCTGTGCGTTGCGGGTGGCGTGTTTCGGGGGAGGATCCGATGGGTATTTCGGGCAGGACGGCACTGATCACCGGCGGCTCGCAGGGCATCGGCGCGGCAATTGCGCACCGTCTCGCGACGGAGGGCGTGACGATCGGCGTCGTCGCATCGGCGGATCTCGCGAAGGCGCAGACCGTCGCCGCCGAACTGCCGGGCGGTGCCGCGCGCGCCTTCGCCGCCGACGTGCGCGACCCTACCGCCGTCGCCGCCCTCATCGCGGAGGCCGAGACGGTGCTCGGCGGCATCGACATCCTGATCAACGGCGCCGGCGTGTTCTACCCGACGCCGGCGGGCGCCACCGACGAAGCGGCGTACGACCGCATGATGGACATCAACGTCAAGGGCACCTGGGCCGCGATCAACGCGGTCGCACCGCTGATGAAGGCGCGGCATCGCGGCTGGATCGTCAATTTCGGCTCTGTCGTGGCTTCGATGGCGTTCGGCGGCTATGCCGTCTATTGCGCGTCGAAGGCGGCGATTGTGATGATGACGCGCGCCCTCGCGATCGAGCTGGCGCCGCACGGCATCCAGGTGAACTGCCTCTCGCCCGGCAACACCGCGACACCCATGAACCTCGACATCCGCACGAAGCCGGAGCTGAAACCGATGCTCGACGCCATGGCCGCCCGCACGCCCACCGGCGTGACGCATTCCAGCGCCGAGGACATGGCCAACATCGTCGCCTTCATGCTTTCCGACGGCGCTCGTGCCATCCACGGCGCCAACATCCTCGCCGACGAAGGCTTCTCCGCCGGCATGTGAGGCGCCGCCGATGCCCGACACCGTCCTCGTCACCGGTGGCGCCGACAGCGTCGGGCGCGTCATGGCCGAGGCTTTCGCGGCCCGCGGAGACCGGGTGCACATCTGCGACGTGCAGCCGGACGCGCTCGCCACCACGCTCGCCGCAAACCCCGGCATGCGCGGTACGCTCGCCGATGTCGGCGACCCGGCTGCACTCGCCCGCACGGTCGTGGAGGCAACGGACTGGCTCGACGAGATCTCGGTCCTCGTCAACAATGTCGGCATCGGCGGTCCGCGCGCGAGCATCGAGGACATCGCGCTGGAGGCGTGGGAGCGCACGCTCGCGGTGAACGTCACCGCGATGTTTCACGCGATGAAGCTCGTCGTGCCGGGCATGAAGCGGCGGGGCGGCGGCGCGATCGTCAACTTCTCCAGCGGTTCCACCCGCACGCGCCTGCCGGGCCGCTCCGCCTACGTCGTCTCGAAGTTCGCGGTCGAAGGCCTGACGCTGAATGCGGCGCGGGAGCTGGGCCCGCACGGCATCCGTGTAAACGCCATCCTGCCCGGCATGATCGACAACGCCCGCATGCAGGGCATCGTCGCCGCGAAATCGCGCGAGACCGGACGACCGCTGGACGCGGTCGAGGCGGACTATCTGCGCTTCATCTCGCTGCGCAAGAAGACCCAGCCGGCCGATCTCGCCGCGATGGTGCTGTTCCTGGCCTCGGACGCCGGCCGCCTCGTCACTGGCGAACTCATTGCGGTCAGCGGCAATCTCGAGTGGGAAGATTAGCGCGTCCTGGCGCCGCAGCATCGCCCACGGCACGATTTCGGCGTCGGCAGGAAAACTCCTGCCCATCTGCGCCTATGACGATCGCCGCGCCACAACGTGGTATTGACACTGATATAGATTGCGGGCACTCCCGACCTCGACTTGGGCACGAGAGGCAGGAGTCGTGACGCACCATGTCGTGACACACCGAAACGGCACCCGCGGTGTTGCTTTTGCTTTCTTCTGCTGTATTTGGCTTGGTCTTTCCGCAGGAAGTAGTGCGGCGCTTGCCTCGGACGATGCCGTTCGCAACGGGAATGCCCGGACCGACTGTGTGCGTGGTATGTTCAAGGACTACTACCTGCAGGGTCAAGGCGGTGATCCACCGGCCGAATACAAAGGCCGCGTCTTCAAACTCAGCCAAGAGTACCCGACAGAGCTTCCGCCAGCCGAGAGTTATCCTTGGCTGAAGATTGCGTTCAAGAATGGCGGGCCAGTGGACCCGGCGGCATACCTGCAGGCGCTGCTCGACTATGGCCTCGAAGGCAACGTTGACGTCGATTTCTATGTGCAGGACAACAAGATCCGTAAATTCTATCACCTCCCCTGGATGGATTGGAACACCGAGGTCGCATCGGATTGGCCCGGCACGGATGGCCGCGAATTCGTGCACGGATTGACTCATGAGTTCGATTCCGAGGGGAACACGTTCGGCGAGGCGCAACACGAGTTCGTCGACACCTGGGCACAGGGCTATGTGAACGATCGCTACGCCTTCGGCGTCGGGCAGGTCTGGTGCCACCCGGACGACCCTGCGCCGGGCGCCCTCAATCCTGATCCAACCGGCCTCAACAGCATGCCGGACGGTTCGTTTGTCATAAAGCTGTTGTTTTCCACGGTGAACGAGCAGGAATTGCCGACGGTCAAGGGCGCCTTCACCTGGGATGCGGATATCTATGTCAACAAGAGCCCGCGCGAGCGAAATGCCGGGCCGCTGTCAAAATACCGGCGCGCGCTCGGCAAGGTCCGCTTGATTCAGATCGACCTGCAGGTGCGCGACAGGCGCAGTCTGACCGGGTGGCTCCTTGGCACCTTTGGCTATGACGGGCGCGTCAGGGCCGACACGCCGTGGAAGCGGATGGTGCCGCTCGGTCTTCAGTGGGGCAACAATCCTCAGGTGACGTACGCGGAGACCTGCTCCGGCCCAAACGGGCCCTGCAATTTCGACAAGCTGTCGGAGCAATGGATCAACCGCCAGGCCGTCGTGGATCTGGCAACGCCGCCCCTCAGCTTCAATCACCTGGGGTATGGCGGCCGCCTCGCCGGGCCGGTGGACAATCCGAAAAGCTCGTGCATGGGTTGCCATCAGACCGCGGGGTTCCCCGCGGTGCCGATCCTGCCTGAGTTCGGCCCAAACGGCGCGTTGCTCAAATTGAACTCGCGGACGCACCCCGAGACGTCGCAGAGTCTGCGCATGGCCTATTTCGGCAATGTCCCTGGTGGTGCCGTGTTCAGCGATACGCAGCTCTATTCAGCGGACTATTCGCTGCAGCTCGCGATGGGGCTGCAAAACTTCGCCTCTGTGCGCTGCGCCGCGAATGCCCGCGCGCCGCGCCCATCGCTGTGCACCGAACTCGATGGCTGGGCGGGCAGACAGGCAGCGGCGATCAAGGATCTTCTGGTGTTTGGTACGCCCGGCCCTGGCGGAGCTCCGCTGAAACCGCAATAGCCGAGCGCGCTATGCCCAGCCTTTCAGATGCGGGGCATAGAAATTCACCGTCAGGTGCAGCGTGCGGAACAGCCACGCGCCTTCGTGCCGGGCGTATTCCTCGTCATAGGCGCTGAGCAGCCAGCGCGCTTCCGTTGCCCCGTCATCGCCCGTCACCGTGCACGGCATGATCAGCCGCCACTTGCCGGTGGCGCGGTCGGCGCTCTGCACTTCGATGATCGGGTTCAACACCAGGTGCGCCGCGAAGCGGATGGTGCCGCTGATGCCCTTGAAAAATGCGCGAATCGCCGCCCGTCCCTCGTGCCGCCCGAAGGGCCCGCCATCCCAGATGCCGTCTGGCAGGAACAGGGCGGCCAGGCCGTCCGGGTCGTAGTCGGCGTCGCACAGTGCGCAGTAGCGCGCCTTCAACGCCTTGATCTCCTCAATTGCCTCGAGCCGGGCGAGGCGTTCGTCCATGCTGCTCGTCATTCGTGCAATCCTGGAAAGAGCGGCCCGCGGCAACGCTGCCGCGGGCCGGTGATGTCACTTCTTCAGGCGATACAGCACGGCGTTGGGCACCGGCTCCGAGAGATCCTGGCTGTCGATCACCTTGTCGGCGCCGTTCACCACTTCCTCGATCATCATGGGCTGCTGCACCTGGATGTGCAGCTTGTTGCTGAAGCTGCGCGGACCGAGAACCGTCTCGACGTTCTTGAACGTCTCGAGCTTCTTCACCACCGCCTTGGGGTCGGTGGTGCCCACCTCCGTCACCGCCTTCGCCCACAGCTGCATGAAGGCGTAGGCCGGGAACGCGTATTGCGAGGCCGGGAGCGCCCCGTACTTCGCCTTGAACGCCTGCGCTAGCTCCTGCACCGCCGGCCGCGGATCGCCCACCACCGCCGCCTGCACGGCGATGTAGAAGTCGGTCAGGCCGGGCGCGGCCGCGAGCCAGTAGTTGCCGTCCATCGAGCTGCCGCTGAGGATCGGCACTGTGATGCCGGCCGCGCGGATCTGGCGGATCGCGCTGGCGCCGCCGGGTTCGTAGGTGCACAGCATGACGTTGTCCACCTTCTGGTCACGCACCGCGGCGGCCAGACGGGTGACCTGGGAGGCGATCGAGGGATCGCCGTTCTTGAAGGTATCGCGCCCGACGATCTTGCCGCCCTTCTTCGGGTACAGCCAGTCGTAGCCGGCACAGACCGACTTGTCGTATTCGATGCTGTCGTCGAGCAGCACGTAGCCGGTCTTCCATCCCTTTTTCGTGGCGGCCCATTCGCCGAGCACGGCGCCCTGCAGCTGCGCGGCCTGCGAGGCGGTGAAGGAAAGGTTGCCCACGCCCAGAATGCCTGCCTTGGGATCTTCGGCGCACAGGAACACCGAGATCACGCCCGCCCGCTGCGCCTGCAGCGCCGCCGGCGCGCCATAGTCGTAGTCGCAGGTCGCGAATACCAGCACGGCTCCCGCCTGCACCGCCGCGAGGCCGGCCTTGGCGCCCTCCGCGCGGTCCGACTTGGTGTCCGCATCGAACGCGCGCAGCTTGCGGCCGAGCAGCCCACCCTTCGCGTTGGTCTGGTCGATGAACAGTTTGACCATTTTCGTGCTGTCGCCGTCATAGGCCTGCATCGGCCCCGACAGCGCCACCGAAAACCCGATGACGATGTCGTCCGCCGCGGCCGCCGGTGCGCTGTTGCCGACCAGCGCCAATCCCATCAAGGCGGCGAGGCATATCCCGCGCCTCATCCATCGCGTCATCATCCGAACTCCTCTCCCTGTTGGCGGTTTGACCGCAAATCCGATTGCGACCCAGCAAACTCCGTACCGCGGCCGGGGACAACCATGCATACGGATCAGACAACCAATTTGCTCTGTTCTCGTTATGGATTGTTCCATTTCTCTGATGGGGCTGCCTCGGTCGACCTGAGCGTCGTCGCTCTCGAGCGTTGCGCGACAGCAACCGGCGTGCGCGCGAGGCATGCCGCACCCAAACGCTCGCCAAGCGAGCGCAACGCACGTAGGCCGGCATGGAATAGACGGGGCGAACGCGAGCGGCGGCGTGAAGGCTCATCGCCGCACGCCGATCGCGATCACCTCATGAAAGCGGCGCGCGGCGGCGGGTCCGCGGTGCATTTCGGGAGCGGCCAACGGTGGCGCGGAAGGGTCGCGGCCTGCGCGCCGCAGCGCCGTTCACGGAGAGGCGGAAGCGGGTCGCGAAGACCCTCAATAGATCCCGTCGCTGTGCAGGGCGGCGTCGATATAATAGAGCGCCTGGTCCCAATGCCCCTGCCGCACGGCATCGCGGGCGGAGCCGATGTTGATGGAGCCGGTGTCCTGGTCCGGCACCTCGGGCCGCTCCGGCGGCCCCTCAATATCCAGATGCTGGGCCTCAGCGCGATTGAGCGCGATCAGTGCCTTCCGGGCCTGATGCTGCTGCACGGCAGTCTGCGCCTGCATCAGGTACTGAGCCGGCGTGGGCCCCTTCGGCGGCGGGAAGCAGGCCGACAGGGCGGTGGTCAGCAGAAGGGCCGAGGCGAGGAGAATAGGGCGCATGCGACGTCTCCGGGAACAGGGCAGGCGCAGGCAGAACGCATTGCGCAACAGGTCAAATGAGATGTGCGGGAGCGCACGAGAAGCCGGAAACAGACGCTCGGGCACGGTCGCGAATTCCGTCGGCTGCCGGAAACGTCAGCCGGCCGCAGCCGCCACGCTCATCAGCTCATCCAGTTTCCCCCGTCCACATTCAGGGTCTGCGCCACGACGTAGTCTGCGTCCGCGCTCGCCAGGAACGCCGCCGCGCCCACCAGGTCCTCCGGCTGCCCCATCCGGCCGTATGGCACCGCGAGCCCCACCGCCTTCTTCTTCTCGCCCACCGCCAGCCCTTCGTATCGCGCGAACAGCGAATCCACGTGGTCCCACATCGGCGTGTCGATCACGCCCGGGGCGATGGCATTCACGTTGATCCGCTGCTTTGCCAGCGCCAGTCCGGCACTCTGCGTCAGGCTGATCACGGCGGCCTTCGACGCGCAATAGACCGAAACCAGCGCCTCGCCCCGCCGCCCGGCCTGGGAGGCGAAGTTGATGATCTTCCCGCCGCCCCCCTGCTTCACCATCTGCCGCGCGCAGGCCTGCAAGGTGAACAGCAGCCCCTCCACGTTCACCGCGAACACCCGGGCGAAGCTCTCGCGCGTGACCTCCAGCAGCGGTGCCATGTCGAACACGCCGGCATTGTTCACCAGGATGTCGATGCGACCGGCCTCCCGCACCACCGCCGCCACCATCGCATCGATCGAATCCTGCCGCGTCACGTCCAGCGGCAGCCCGATCGCGCCGCGCCCGAGCGTGTCGGCAAGCGCCTTGGCGTCCGCCGCCAGCACGTCGGCCACCACCACGCGCGCCCCCTCGTCGGCGTAGCGTTCGCAGATCGCGCGGCCGATGCCGCGCGCGCCGCCGGTGACGATTGCAACCTTGCCTTGCAGTTTCACGATCCGCGCCTTACCAGCACGTATAGCCGCCATCGGCCAGCACGATGCTGCCGGTCAGCAGGCTCGCGGCGTCGGAGGCGAGGAACAGCACGACGGAGGCGATCTCCTCCGGCTGGCCCACGCGCCCCATCGGGGTCATCTCCAACCACGTCGCCGCCATCGCCTTGTCCTCCATGCCGAACTTCGTCAGCGGCGTCTCGATATACGTGGGTGCGACCGCGTTCACCCGCACGCCGCGCGCGCCCCATTCGGCCGCGAGCGATTTCGTGAGGTGGTGCACGCCCGCCTTCGAGGCGTTGTAGAACGCCTGCGGCTGTGGCTTGTTGACGATGAAGCCGGACATCGAGCCGATGTTGACGATGCTGCCCCTGCCGCGCGCCAGCATGCGCCGGCCGAACTCACGGCAGCACCAGAACAGGCCGTCGAGGTTGACCGCCATGTGGAAGCGCCAGTGCTCGTCGCTCGTGTCTTCCGCGCGCACGTCGCTCCGTGCCACGCCCGCGTTGTTGACCAGCACCTGCACGCCGCCCGCGCCATCGAGTTCTTCCGCGAGCGCCGCAACGGCCTGCGAGTCCGTGACGTCGAGCGGCTCGCCGACCGCGTCGATCCGGTGCCCCTTGAGGTGCTCGACCGCGCTCTCCACGCGGTCGGGCAGCATGTCCGCCACCACCACGCGCGCCCCGGCCTCGCCGAGCGCCTGCGCGCACGCCAGCCCGATCCCTTGCCCGCCGCCGGTGACGACCGCGGTGCGTCCCTTCAGGCTTAGCTTCTCCAAATACATTGCCCGCTCCCGCCCTGGTTTGTCCTGGCGCCGTCCTGGGGCACGGCGTCGTGCGCGCTCACTTCACCGCGCCGAACGTCAGCCCGCGCACGAGCTGCCGCTGACTGATCCAGCCGAAGACCAGGATCGGCGCGATCGCCATCGTCGAAGCCGCCGACAGCTTCGCCCAGAACAGGCCTTCGGGCGCCGAGAAGCTCGCGATGAAGGCGGTCAGCGGTGCAGCGTTGTGCGCGGTCAGATTGAGGCTCCAGAACGCCTCGTTCCAGCACAGGATGATCGAGAGCAGTGCGGTGGAAGCGATCCCCGGCCCCACCAGCGGCAGCAGCACCACGCGGATCGCCTGCCAGACGGAGGCACCGTCGATGCGGCTCGCCTCGATGATGTCCTTCGGCGTCTCCTTGAAGAAGGTGAACAGCATCCAGACCGCGATCGGCAGATTCATCAGCGTGTACATGATCACGAGCGCCGTGCGGCTATCCAGCAGATCGGTCGATTTCGCGATCAGGTAGATCGGCACTAGCACGCCCACCGGCGGCAGCATCTTGGTCGACAGCATCCACAGCAGCGTGCCTCGCGTGCGCGGCGTCGGATAGAAGGCCATTGCGAACGCCGCCGGCACCGCCAGCAGCAGCCCCAGCACGGTCGCTGCAACCGAGATCACGACGCTGTTGAGCGCGAACGCCAGATAGTCCGCTCGCTCGAACACCTCCTGGTAGTTCTCCAGCGTGGGCGGAAAAATGAAGGCCGGGGGCGTCGCGATGGCCATGACCTCGGTCTTGAAGCTCGCCAGCACCATCCAGGCGATCGGGAAGAACATGAGCAGTGCCGCGATCCATGCCAGGACACCGGGCAGCACCGGCGTGCGCGCGCGCGTGCTCATACGTCGAGCCTGCTGGCGACCGTGCGCACCAGGAACGCCGCCATGATGTTGGCAAGGATGATCGCGATCACGCCGGCAGCCGAGGCCGAGCCGACGTTGAACGCCAGCAGCGCACGCTGGTAGATCAGGAAAGTGAGGTTCGTCGTCGCCACCCCCGGCCCGCCCGATGTGGTGACGTATATCTCCGCGAAGATGCCGAGAAGGAAGATGGTCTCCATCATCACCACCACGGTGATGGAGCGGCTCATGTGCGGCACCTGGATGTAGAAGAAGGTCGAGATCGGGCCGGCGCCGTCCAGCCGCGCCGCCTCCAGCGTGGATTCGTCGAGCGACTGCAGCGCCGTCAGCAGGATGAGGAACGCGAACGGCAGCCACTGCCAGGCGACGATGATCACGATCGAGCTCAGCGGCCAGTTGCCGAAGAAATCGATCACCGGCAGGCCCAGGCTGCGGCAGATCCATGCGATGAGCCCGTTCACCGGGTGCATCAGCAGGTTCTTCCAGATCAACGCGCTTACTGTCGGCATGACGAAGAACGGCGCGATCATCAGCACCCGCGCCACCCCACGCCCCCAGAACGGATGCTCGAACAAAGCTGCCAGCACGGCGCCGAGGCAGATCGTGAGGATCAGCACCTCGCCCACCAGCAGCACCGAGATCAGCAGCGACTGATACAGTCCCGGGTCGAGCAGCAGATACTTGTAGTTGGCAATACCGGCGAAGCCGTGGATCGCCGGGTTCAGCAGGTTGTAGCGGCGGAAGCTGAACCACAGCGTCATCGCCAGCGGCACCAGCGAGAACACCAGCAGCAGCACCACCGACGGCGCCACCAGCGGGAGGGTGTTCACGCGCCCGCCCAGGCCCTTCTTCGCGGGCCGCATGCGCGGGGTCGCAAGAGCCGTGCTGCTCATCTTCGGCTCCACATCGGGCGCAGCGGGTCCGGCGCGTTGGCGCGCGTCGGACCCGCCTGCCGCGGTTACTGGAGATAGCCCGCTTGCTGCATCGTGCTGGTCACCGAGGCCTGCGCCTTGGCGAGCGCCGCGTCGACGCTCATCTGCCCCGCCAGTGCCGCGGCGATGAACTGGCCGACCTGCGTCCCCATCGCCTGGAACTCGGGAATCGCGACGTACTGAATCCCCGTGTAGGGCACGGGGTCCTTCGTGGGATGCGTGATGTCGGCGGACACGATCGCCGCCTTCACCGTGTCGGCAAACGGCGCGGCCTTGATGTATTCAGGGTTGGCGTAGGTGGAGGCGCGGGTGCCCGGGGGTGCCGCGATCCAGCCATCAGTCTCGCCCACCAGCTTCACGTAGTCCTTCGAGGTCGACCAGGCGAGGAAGCTCTTCGCCGCCGCCTGCTGCTTGGAGGTCGACGGAATCCCAAGCGCCCAGGCCCAGAACCAGCCGGCGCCGTGATCGGTCACCTCATGCGGCGCGGCGGTGAAGCCGGTCTTGTCGGCCACATGGCTCTTCGCCTTGTCGTACACCATGCCGGCGGCGACCGTCGCGTCGATCCACATCGCGCAGTGGCCGGTCGTGAACAGGGCGAGATTCTCGTTGAACCCGTTGCCGATCGCGCCCGGCGGTCCGTCGCGATGCATCAGATCGACGTAGAAGGTGACGGCCTTCTTCCACTCCGGCGAAGTGAGCTGCGGGTTCCACTTCATATCGAACCAGCGCGCGCCGAACGCGTTCGCGAGCGTGTCGACGAAGGCCATGTTCTCGCCCCAGCCGGCCTTGCCGCGCAGGCAGATGCCATACTGCTCCTTCGCCTTGTCGGTCAGCTTGTCGGCGAATTGCGCGATCTGGTCATAGCTCGGCTTGGCTGGCATCGTCAGCCCCGCCTTCTCGAACAGGTCCTTGCGATAGAAGGTGAAGCTGCTTTCGGCATAGAACGGCACCGCGTAAAGCTTGCCGCCGGTGGAAAGCGCGTCGCGCACGTTCTTGAAGATGTCGTTGTAGTCGTAGGTGGCGGGGAAATCGTCGAGCGGCACGAGCCAGCTCTGCTTGCCCCAGATCGGCGTCTCGTAGCTGCCGATGGTGATGACGTCGAACTGCCCGCCCCTGGTCGCGATGTCGGTGGTGACGCGCTGGCGCAGCACGTTCTCCTCCAGCACCACCCAGTTGATCTTGTTGCCGGTCGCCTTCTCCCAGTGGCTGGAGAGGCGCTGCATGATGATCATGTCGGCGTTGTTGACGGTGGCGACCGTGATGGTCGCGGCCGAG
>JAFKFJ010000213.1 GCA_017307335.1 Alphaproteobacteria bacterium
CGCCCGTAGAGACTGGTGACGAGCTTCGACATGGCATAGGGCGTCTCCGGCACCGCCAGCTCGCCCGCCGCGTCCGCGACCGGGAACGGCTCCTCCATCGAGCACGGCAGGATCACCCGCGCCACCCCCGCCTCGGCCGCCGCCTCCAGCACGTTCAGGGTGGGCAGGAGGTCGGCGGCGACCGAGGCGCGGACATTTGCCCGCTCCAGGCCGCCGAGGCTTGCGCTGGTGAGGTGGAAGACGATTTGCGGGCGAAAAGCCGCGAACAGGGCGGCAGTCTGCGCAGGGTCGGCGAGGTCGGCCTGGTGCCACGCGCCGGCCGGTGCACCGGGCGGTGCCGGGCCGCGGGACGTTGCCAGCACCTCCGCCCCCGACCCGGCGAGGCGGACGAGCAGGTTGCGGCCGTAGAAGCCGGACGCCCCGGCCACCAGGACCCGCTGTCCGGCGAGGCCCGCGCTCATGCCGCCGCCGGTTCGAGCAGCCGGGCGTGCTCCAGCCGCTGCGCGGCCGCCCGGATGCTCGCGAACGGCAGCCCGGCGCGCTCGGCAATGTCGAGCAGAGTGTGGCGACCGTCGGAGAGGTTCAGCACCCAGAGCAGCGCCATGCGGTCCTGCTCGGCATACAACCCGCGCCGGCCGAGCTGCGGCTCGCCGTACGGCGCGGTGTTGCGCCAGGGGCGGTCGTGCTCGATCAGGATCGCGATCTCCTGCAGGACGCGCAGGGAATCCGCCATCGCCTCCGGGCGCACGAAATCGGGGTTGTCGGCGGAAGTGTGATATTCGGGGAACGTGCCCGCCGGCGAGCGCATCAGGCAGCCCATCGGCAGGTCGAAGCCGGGCGAGCAGAACTGCCGCTCATCGTAGCCGGTGGGCGCAAACGGCAGAATGCGCGCGCCGCCCAGCACATACGCGACATAGCGGTCGATCGCCGCATCGCGGCGTCGCGATTGCTTGTAGGTGGGCGCTGCGGGATCACCGAGGCAGGTCAACACGAGGCCGTGCCGCACCCGCTGCGGCGCATCGCGATTGGCGGCAAGCCAGGCGATGGCGCCGACGGTGCCCGGCGCGAACAGGAACCGCCACGTGAAGCGCCGCCGGCGGGCCGCCAGCCACTGCGCCAGGTCGATCGCGATCGCGATCGCCGCAAGATTGTCGTTGGCGAGCGAAGGGTGGCAGCAATGGGCGGAGATCAGCACCTCGCCCGGTTCCTCGCCCGGCAGCGCGCATTCGCCATAAGTGAGGCTGCCGTCGATCAGCGCGGTGTCGATCCGCACGCGATAGGCGTCGTCGCGCAGCGCCCGCCGCGTCGCGTGCGGCAGGCAGAATCCCCAGTTCCGCGCGTAATAGCTGGTGCGATACGGGATCAGCGTCGGCTGCTCGGGCAGGCTGAACAGGTGCGCGTCCAGTTCGTCCCGCATGACCACCCGATCGACCGGCTCGCTGTATTGTAGGAGATGCAGGGTGTGGTCTGCGAAGTCCACGACGGTGCGGCCGTCGAGTGTGGCGAGGCGCGCCCCGCGCACCACCCATTCGGGCGGCACTTCCCAGTCGAGGATGCGCGTGCCGCTCGGCACCTCCGTCAGCGTGAGCGGGATCTGCGCGCCAATATAGCGCAGCGTGGCGCGCAGCCCGGCGCCGGTAATGCTGCGGCAGATCGGGTACAATTCCGCGACATGGCGGTGGAGCGTGGCACCCGCTTCGGTCATGCTGTGCCGCTACCGGAAAGGAGGGTCACGCGATGCGCTTCGAGCCGACCGATATCGCGGGGGCGTTCGCCGTGCGGCTGGACTGGAATGCCGACGCCCGTGGCGCATTCGCGCGGCTGTTCGCGGATGACGACTTCGCAGCCCGCGGGCTTGTTGATCGCTTCGTGCAGGCCAGCCTGTCGGTGACGCGCGAGGCGGGCACGCTGCGCGGCCTGCACTTCCAGCGCGCGCCGCACGCCGAGGTGAAGCTGGTGCGCTGCGTGCGCGGCGCGATCTTCGACGTGATCGCCGATCTGCGGCCGGAGAGCCCGAGCTATTTGCGCTGGCAGGGATTCGAACTGATGCAGAATGGCGACCTCGCGCTCTACATTCCCAAAGGCTGTGCCCACGGGTTTCAGACGCTGCGCGACGACTGCGAGGTTCTCTACCAGATGTCGGCCCGCTACGCCCCGGACCATGCCGACGGCGTACGCTACGACGATCCCGCACTCGGCGTGCACTGGCCCCGCCCGATCACCGTGATGTCGGAGCGCGATCGCGCGTGGCCAGCCTGGGCGGCGCGCTGACCGCGGATCAGAGCCAGAGTTTCGGGCCAAAGAAGGCCTCCGCGAGGCCCATCGGCGCGGCCGCCTGCAGCCCGCACAGGCGCATCAGGGCGTGGCACGTCTCCGGCACGAACCACCGCCGCGAACGCTGCGTGGCGAAGTGGCGCATCAGGGCGGCCACCTTCTGCTCGGCAACCTCCGGCGCGAGCGGCACGAGCACGTTCGGATTGCCGGTGTCCGGGTCGTATTTCGGGATCTCGTAACCGAGGATCAGGTGGTCGCGCCACGTGTTCCAGGTGAGCCCGGCGAGCGCGCGGTGATCCTGGTGGCCGTCATGGCGGGTGTGGGTGAGGATCAGGTCGGGCTCGACCTCGCGCTTCAGCGCCTCAAACTGTTCCTTCAGCTTCAGGAACTCGGCGGGGAAGAAGCCGTCGCGGGCATCGAGCGTGTCCACGCGGGATGGCCCGGCGCCGGCCAGGAACTCGCGCGCGCTTGCCTGTGCTTCCTCGGCCCGCGCGCCGTTGGCGGAGAACACGACCCAGCGCACCGTGCTGCCCGGGTGTCGCTGCAGCAGCGTGAGGATGGTGCCGCCGGCCCCGATCTCGATGTCATCGGCATGCGCGCCGAGGCACAGGAGATTGAGCGGCGTTCCGACGGGACGATCGAGGGCGAGACGCAGCATTCATTCCGCCGCGGCAGGAGCAAGCTGGCGCTGCGGTCCTGCCGGCCGCCGCCACAGCTCCCATGGCGCGGGACCGTGCGCGAGCAGGTTCTCCAGCGTCTGCAGGTCCTTGAACGTGTCGCAGCAGCGCCAGAAGCCGGAATACGGGTAGGCGGCGAGCTTGCGTGCGGCGATGAGGCGGCTGAACGGCTCCAGCACGAGTTCCTCGCCCGGGCGGATGTAGTCGAAAATCTCCTGGCGGAAGGCGAAGAATCCCGCATTGATCCAGAGATCGGCCTGATCCGCGTCGAGCACGCCGTTCACGAGGCCGCCCTCGGCGTGATGCACGAGATGAAGCGAGAAATTGGGGCGCGCGGTCATGCAGGCCGCGACGGCGCCGGTGGTGCGCAGCCGTTCCGTGATCGCCGGCAGCGGGCAGTCGGTGAGCCCGTCGCTGTAGTTGGCGAGGAACATCTCGTCGTCCTTCAGGAACGGCCGCACGGCGACAAGACGTTCGCCGATGTTCGCGTGGAGCCCGGTATCGACGAGCGTGATCCGCCAGTCGTCCATGTCGCGCTTGAGCAGTTCGAGCCGCGCGCCGCCGCCGGAGAGGACGAAGTCGTTGGAAATCCATTCCTGGTAGCCGGCGAAGAATTCCTTGATCGTCGCGCCCTTGTGGCCGAGGCAGAGGATGAATTCGGTGTGGCCGAAATGGGCGTAGTATTTCATGAGGTGCCAGAGGATCGGGCGCGGGCCGAGCGGCACCATCGGCTTCGGCAGGTCGTTGTTGCCGCCGCGCATGCGCAGGCCCTGACCGCCGCAGAAGAGAACCACCTTCATCGCACCGCTCCCTATGCCACCACGTCCGGCCAGGGGATCGGCACGATGAAGCGGCCACCCCAGGCACGGATCGGTGCCAACTGCTGCATGATCTCCTCACGCAAGTTCCAAGGCAGAATCAGCACATAGTCCGGGCGCTCCGCCTCGATCGCTTCCGGCGGACGCACGGGGATACGCGTTCCGGGCAGGAACCGGCCCCATTTGTACGGGTTGCGATCCACTGTGAACGCGAGAAGATCGGTCCGGATGCCACAAAAGTTCAGGAGCGTGTTGCCCTTGCCAGGCGCGCCATAGCCGGCGACGCGGGCGCCGCGCTGCCGGCACTCGATCAGCAGGGTCAGCAGCGCGTGCTTGAGCTGCTCCACGTTGGCGCCGAACGCCGTATAGGTGGCGAGGTCCTTGAGCCCCGCCGCGGCTTCCGCGATCCGCAGGCGGCCAACCGATGGTTGCTCCAAATGCGCCGCTTCCGCCCGGCACGCGAACACGCGCAGGCTCCCGCCATGCGTCCAGAGCTCTTCCACATCGAATACGCGCAGCGCGTGCCGCGCCAGCAGCGCCTCGATGGCAGCGAGCGAGAAATATGAGAAGTGTTCGTGGTATATGGTGTCGAACTGATTGCCCGCGATCAGCCTGGCAAGGTGCGGGAATTCGAGGGTGATGACGCCTTCGGGCTTGAGCAGGATACGCAGGCCTGCGGTGAAGTCGTTCAGGTTGGGAACCTGGGCGAGCACGTTGTTGCCGACGACGAGGTCGGCACACTGGCCGGCGGCCGCCATTTCCTCTGCCAGCGCGCGGCCGAAGAAGGCCATGCGCGTCGGCGTCCCACCGGCGAGCGCCGCTGTGGCCACGGTGTGCGCCGGCTCGATGCCGAGGCAGGGAATGCCGCGAGCGACGACGTTCTTGAGCAGATATCCGTCGTTGCTCGCGATCTCGACCACGAAACTCTGTGCACCGAGTGCAAACCGTTCCACCATCGCCGCCACGTATTCCCGCGCATGGGCGAGCCAGGCCTGCGAGAACGACGAGAAATAGGCATAGTCGTCGAAGATCTTCTCCGGCGCGACATACTCGGCGAGCTGGGCGAGATAGCAGGTGCCGCAGACTTTGACGTCGAGCGGATAGAACATTTCTCCGGCGTCAAGCTGCTCGCAGGTCAGAAAGCTCTCGCAGAGCGGTGAGACGCCGAGATCAACGAACGGATGCAGCGCGCCTCCGCATACGCGGCAGGCGCCGGTGGCGGCGCGAGAAAGCGACGGCGCGGCAACGTCGACGTTCATGCGTTCTTCGCTCCAAACGGTCCAGCCGTCTTGCGATGCCGGCCGTCACAACCGTTGATGTTGGCATTATCCCGGAAAACTACTAACGGATGCGCAGGTATCGTTGCACTCAACACGCCGTGACGCTCGGGAGTCACCGGCGCGTGAGTGAACTTTGCATCACGCCGCCGGCCGGTCCTCATTCGCTGGTTGCGTGGGTGCCTCGGCCCGCATGAGCCAGGCCTCGCGCCAATATGGATAGATCTGGCGTGAACAGAACCACCGGCCGATCGACCGCTCCCCGTCGCAGAGCGGGCCGTCGAGCACGATGCAGTCGTTCTTCAGCGTGAGCATTCGGCCGGTCGGCTCATCAATGATGCGCGTGACGCGGCGGCGCACCCGAAATCGCTTGCCGCAAGCGGGCATCATCTCCGGTGCAGAAAAATAGAGCCCGCGGTTCATATTACGGCGATCGAGCGTCCGGGCGATCTCTGCCGCGGAGCGAACCTCCACCCACTCGCCCGGCTTCAGGCCGAGCGGCGCGGGCTGCCCGAACATTCGGCGCACGCGCGGCAGGTGCCCGGCCGGGCGGCGCGCGAGGCTACGCAGTTCCCACCACACGATGCGCAGGCTGAGACGCAGCATGCGGCCGAGCGGCACGTTGCCGCTCTGCACCTCGCGCGCGTATTGCCGCACGTCGTAGGTGGGCAGGGGCGTCGTCGCGCGGCGCGCCTCGGTGGCCTGGCAGCGGAACAGCGAGGGGTCGCCCTGGCGGACATGCGTATTCGCAAGGCGCGTGAGGGCCGCCAGGGGAAGCTCTTCCGGCGGGGCGGGCCTGGTGCCGGGCGGCACGCGCATGAGCCACGCCTCCTTGAAATAGATCCGGCATTCCGCCTGGCAGCCGCCATGCGCCGCTCCGTCGCAGCGCAGGTCCTCGAGGAAGACCGCGTTGCCCATGCGGCGGCTGCCCACCGGGCAGATCGTGTCGCAGATCTTTTCCACGCGCGCGGCAACCGTGAAGGCGCGGCCGTAGTACTGCAACATTTCGGGCATGAACGGCACGCCCTCGAACGTCGCGGCGGCGTCGAGTGTCGCGATGATTTCCTGCGGCGGACGGAGTGCAACGCGCTCGCCCGGGCGAAACGGTGGGACGATTGGCATATGGGGAAATTACGTGGTCGAACTTGCGAGTGTGCATCACGATCCCGCCAAGCACCGGCGCGCGCGGCATCGTTACGCATTCTCCGACCCATCCGCCGGCGGCGGTCACGGCACGCTTCCCCATCCGGTCCGATCCGGGTATGAACTGCGCTGCGCCCAGCAAACAGGCCGATGACAAACGTTCCGGACGCCACGATCGTTTTGCTCGCGCTGATCGCCAGCGGCATGATCGGGCAGTTTGTCCGGCCGATGTTGCGGGAGCGTCACCTCAGCCGCGAAAGCATCGAAGCGGTGCAACTCGTCATCGGCATGCTGGTGACGTTCGCCGCGCTGGTGCTCGGCCTGCTCACCGCCTCTGTCAAGACCTCGTTCGATACGACCGACGGGTACATGCGCGGCCTTTCGGCGGAGATCATCCGCCTGGACACGGAGTTGCGGGAATACGGGCCGGACACGGAGGGCGCGCGCAGGCTGCTGCGCCAATACACGATCGGCGTGATCAATTCCACCTGGACGGAGGAGCCGCCGGTGCCGGGCGGCGACGTGCCGCTGGTGCGCAAGCGCACGACCGACGTGCAGTTCGAGTCATCGCCGCTCGGCGATATCCTCGACCGGATGGAGCGGGAGATTCACGCCTTGCCGCTCCAGGACCCGTATCATCTGCGGGTACAGGCCGAGTGCGAGGCGCGCTTTCAGCAGTTGGCGAATGCGCGATGGCGCCTGATCGAGCATGTCCACGCCTCGTTGAAGACGCCGTTCTACGTGGTGCTCGTGTTCTGGCTCGCGGTCGTGTTTGCCAACCTGGGCCTGAGCGCGCCGCGCAATGCGCTCGTCTATGTCACGATCGGGCTCGGGGCACTCTCGATCGCCTCGGTCATCCTCATGCTGCGCGAACTCGATTCACCGTTCGATGGGGTGATCGTGATCTCGAGCGAGCCGATGCACGATGCCCTCGCGCACCTGTCGCGCTAGCCGGGGGCGCCACCCGCCGCGGCCAGGCGCGGTGCGGCGTTGCCCTGGCCGAGCGTTGGCACCTCGATGTCGATCTCGAGCGTCGAGAAGGCGTCCCCGCGGTCCAGCTTGACCTGCACCTTGTCGCGCTCCAGCGGGAAGTGCCGTCCGATCACGCCCAGGATCTCCTCCTTCAGCGTGGCCATGAGGTCCGATCCGCCGGCGACCGCGCGCTCATGGGCGAGCAGGATCTGCAAACGCTCGCGTGCCACGGGCGCGGTGGTCCGCGTCGGGCGGCGGGCGAAGAAGCGGAACAGCGTCATGCCACCCTCCGTCCGAACAGCCGCCCCATGAAGCCGCGCCGCTCCTCCGGCACCACGACCTCGAACTTTTCGCCTTGCAGCCGCTTCGCCGCATCGAAGTAGGCGCGCGCGGGCGTGCTCTGCGGGGCGTTCAGCGTCACCGGCGCGCCGACGTTCGAGGCCCGCAGAACCTCCTCGCTCTCCGGCACGATGCTGAGCAGCGGGATCGACAGGATCTCGAGCACGTCGTCCACCTTCAGCATCTCGCCCCGCGCCGCCCGGGCCGGGTCGTAGCGGGTGAGGAGAAGGTGCTTCTCCACCTTCTCGCCGGCCGCAGCCTTGGCGGTCTTGGCGTCGAGCAGGCCGATGATGCGATCGGAATCGCGCACCGACGAGACTTCGGGGTTGGTGACGATCACCGCCGTGTCGGCGTGGTGCATCGCCAGCGTCGCACCCTTCTCGATTCCGGCGGGACTGTCGCAGATGATCCAGTCGAACTTCTCGCGCAGTTCGCTGATCACGCGCGCCACGCCCTCGATCGTGAGCGCATCCTTGTCGCGCGTCTGGCTGGCCGGCAGCAGGCTGAGATTCTCCAGCCGCTTGTCTCGGATCAGCGCCTGCGGAAGCTTGGCGTCGCCGTGGATCACGTTGATCAGGTCGAACACCACGCGCCGCTCGGCCCCCATGACGAGGTCGAGGTTGCGCAGACCCACGTCGAAATCGACGACGACGACACGCTTGCCGTTCTGGGCGAGCGCGGCCCCGAGGGCGGCGGTGGACGTGGTCTTGCCAACCCCGCCCTTGCCCGAGGTCACGACGAGAACCTTGGCCATCAGAATCCCTCCCGGGCTCAGCCCGCAACCGTCAGTCCAGCCCTGCCACAACCATCGAGTCGCCTGCCAGCCACGCCTGCGCGGGCTTGCCGCGCAGTTGCGGCTCGATGTCGTCGGCGGTGCGATAAAGCCCGTCGATGGCCAGCAACTCGGCCTCCAGCCGGCGGCAGAAGATGCGCGCCGTGCCGTTGCCCGCGACGCCCGCCACCGCGCGTCCGCGCAGCGTGCCGTAGATGTGAACGGAGCCGCCGGCGACGACTTCCGCGCCCGACGCAACGCTGCCGATGATGGTCACGTCCCCGGTGCCGAACACCACCGATTGCCCGGAGCGCACCGGCATATCGAGCAGCAGTGAGGCGGGTTCCGAACGCGGCTTTTCCTCTTCCGCGACCTCGCTCAGCGCGCGTCCGCCGGTCAGCAGCGGCGGGAGGTCCAGGCCCGTCACCGCCGGCTCGATTCCCTCGATGCCGACCAGCCTGATGCCGCGGGCGGCGAGCGACTCGAACAGGCCGGCGACCGTTTCCGGCACGGCGGCGAGGGCGGTCAGGTCGGCAACGACCGGCTTGCCCGCGAAATAAGCCGGCGAGCGCTGCATCTGCGCGTCAAGCTCGTCGAGCCACTCGGCCAGCGGCGGCTCGGGGGCCAGCACCAGCGCAATGAATGAACGACCGCGCACGCGCAGGCGCGACCGAGGGCGGGCTGCCGTACTCACGAGTCGGGGGCTACAGGCGGCCCGCGAGTCGGTCAACGAAAAGCCGCGGTCGATACGCGAACGCGCGCGTTCGGCGGCGCCGCGCCTGGGCCGCAGCAACCCGGCTGGGCTGCAACAGTTTGAGGACCAGGGCACGGAGACATGCCATGCACGAGCCGCGCGCGCCGGTGCCGGACCTGCCGGTGGAAGGCTTCCCGATCGGGGCCGCACCGATCCGGGAATGGTTCGTCCGCCGCCATGGCCGGGAGCCGGGAATGGCCGAGCTGACCCGCATCATCAACGCCATGGCGGCGCGCGAGGCGTCGGCGCCGGTCGAGGAAACTGCCGCCGACGAAGCCGGCTGGGCGCTCGGGGCGGACGATCACCCACGCTCGCGGCTGCACTGATCCGCCCGCTCCTGGCAGCCCGCCGGCGTCGGTGCTACCTCCCTGCGGGTCGCAGGAGGCCGCCGGATGCCGCTCGTCAGCGTTGAAGAACTCGCCGATCTGGTGCCCGACGGGGCGCTGGTGGCGCTCCCGCCCGACAACTCGCTGGTCCCGAATGCCCTGGTCCGCGCGCTCATCCGCGCCGGCCGGCGCGCGCTGCGGCTGCTCGGCGTCCCGGTATCGGGCTACGCGACCGACCTGCTGATCGGCGCCGGCTGCGTCGCGGCGCTGGAAAGCTCGGGCGTCACGCTCGGCGAGGCTGGTGTGGCGCCGCGCTTTCTCGCCGCCCTGAAGCGCGGAACGCTCGCCATGACCGATGCCACGTGCCCCGCGATCCACACGATGTTGCAGGCGGCGGAGAAGGGCGTGCCGTTCATGCCGCTGCGCGGAATCCTCGGCAGTGACTTGCTCGCGCATCGGCCGGACTGGAAGGTGATCAACAATCCCTTCGCGCCCGGCGCAGACCCGATCGTGCTGCTGCCGGCACTTGCGCCCGATGTCGCGATCTTTCACGCCATGATGGCCGATGACGACGGCAACGTCCATGTGGGCCGCCGCCACGAGCTGGCGACGGTCGCGCACGCCGCGCGGCGCAGCCTGGTGACCGTGGAGCGCATGAGCCCGCGCAACCTGCTCGAAGACGAGCATCTCGCCGCCGGCACGATCGCCGCGGTCTATGTGGAGGCGATCGCGATCGCCGAGCGCGGCGCCTGGCCGCTCGCGCTGCTCGACGAATATGCGGTGGATTCAGCCCACCTCGCCGAGTACGCGCGCTTGGCACGCAGCGACGCGGGATTCGGCGCCTATCTCGATCGCCACGTGTTCGAGGCCGCGCGCCGATCCTTCGCATGATCCAGCCCGAAGAGCGCATGGCGGCGGCGCTCGCGCGCCTGATCCTCGACCCCGCCGCTCCGCCGGCCCGCCACGTCGCAGTGGGGGCGGCGAGTCCCATCCCCGCTGCCGCGTGCTGGCTGCTGCGCAAGCTCGGCACGCCGATTCGCCTCTCGCTGCTGCACCGGCCACGCGGCAACCCGTTCAGCGCGGGTACGCGCGAGCTGTTCGATCTTGCGGGGCAGGGGCGCATCGACCTGTTCTTCCTCGGCGGCGGGCAGATCGACGGGCAGGCGAATATCAACCTGATCGGCACCGGCGACTGGCCGGGCACGGCCGCGCGCTTCCCCGGCAGCTTCGGCTCCGCGTTCATGTACCTTGTGACGCCGCGGACGATCCTGTTCCGTGAGGAGCACTCGCCGCGCGTGCTGGTGCCGCGCGTCGATTTCATCTCCGCGCCGGGCCTCTCGCCGCCGGATGTCTTTCGCCGTGGCACGGCGCAGGCGCTGCTGACCGGCAAGGCGGTGTTCCGGTTCGACGCAGCACGCGGCCGGTTCACGCTCGCGAGCGTGCATCCGGGCGAGACGGCGGAGTCCGTGCGGGCGGCCACCGGGTTTGCGTATGATGCGCCCGAGACGGTGGCAACAACGGCGGACCCCGACCCGGAGTGGCTCGCCGCGTTGCGTGGACCGGTGCGGGCGGAGATGCTGGAGACGTATCCGGAGTTCTGCCGCCGGGTCTGGCCCACGGCCTGACGGGCGTCATCGAGGCCCGCTGAAATTTCCAGCGATCAGCTCGGCCGCTCGCTCGCCGATCATGATGGTGGGCGCGTTCGTGTTGCTGCTGACCACGCTTGGCATCACCGAGCTGTCGCACACCCGCAGTCCCGTCAGACCGTGCACCCGTAACATCGGATCAACGACGGCACTCGCATCGACCCCCATCCGGCATGTGCCGACCGGATGGTAGCAGGTGCGGCCCATCCGCCGGACATAGGCGGCGATGTCGGCATCACTCCGCACATCCGGCCCGGGCAGGTGCTCGCGCGTCACGAAGCGCGCCCAGGCCGGTTCCCGCATGATCGCCCGCATGAGCTTCACCGCGCCGACCGACATGGCCAGATCATCGGGATCGCTCAGGTAGTTCGGGTCGATCAGCGGGGGGGTGTGTGGATCCGCATCCTGAAGCCGCACGGTGCCACGACTCCGCGGCCGGCAGAAATACGCGTTCATCGTGCAGCCCGCGCCGGCAGGCACCGGCGGGATCCCTTCTTCCATCCCGGCGCCGGCGAGGAAATGGATCTGCGTATCGGGGGTGGGCGCGTCGAAATCCACCCACCAGAACGCCCCGCCCTCGACGATGTTGGAGGCGACGGGGCCGCCGCGGAACAGGATGTATTCGAGGCCGGCCCAAAGCTTCCAGTGCCAGCGCCGATACTTGTCGAGGCTATACGGGCCTGACAGCTCGTAAATGACATCGGTGCCGTAGTGATCGTGAAGATCGCAGCCGACGCCAGGCAGCTCATGGGCGACGTCGATGCCGAGTCCGTGCAGATGCTCGGCGGGTCCGATTCCGGACCGCAACAGAAGTGTGGGCGAGCCGATCGCGCCGGCCGTCAGGATGACTTCGCGCTGTGCCCGCAGCGTTTCCGTGCGTCCCCCCACGGCGATTTCGACGCCGACCGCGCGGCCGCCTTCGAGCACGATGCGTCGCGTGAGGGCGTCCGTGCGCACCGCGAGATTGCGCCGGTCGCGCGCGGGACGCAGATAGGCGACGGCTGCCGAGCAGCGCTGCCCGTTGCGCGTCGTCGTCTGATAGACGCCGCAGCCGACCTGCTGCGGGCCGTTGAAATCCGCCGTGTGGGGAATACCATGCTGCTGGCAGGCCTGCACGAAGACGCGCGTCAGCGGTTGCGGCCGTGGCGTGCTGACGCCGAGCGGGCCGCTGGTGCCGTGCCACGGGCCGGCCAGGATGTCGTTGCCCTCGGCGCGCAGAAAGCAGTGGCGAATCTCGGCAAACGACCAGCCCTCGCAGCCATCCTCGCTTGCCCAGCGGTCGTAGTCTTCCGGGCAGCCCCGGGTGAAGACCTGGGCGTTGATCGAGCTGGAGCCGCCGACGACGCGGCCTTGCGCGAACGGAATCGCGCGATTCTCGCAGTGGCGCTGCGGGACCGTGCGAAAACCCCAGGTGAGTGGCCCGCCGGTCATGGCGGCGAAGCCGGCCGGGCGGTGGATGTTGCGGTCCCGATCGGCGCCGCCAGCTTCGAGCAACAGGACGCGCAGGCCGGGATTTTCCGAAAGGCGCGCCGCAAGCACGCACCCTGCGCTGCCGGCGCCCACGACGATGTAGTCGTATTCCATGGCACGACCCCGCCGTCATCCTTGACGCCGCGATGCCGACAATGCACCAGCCAGTTACCCCGGGGTCGAGTGAATGACAAGAGCGACGCGGCCTGGAAGTGCGGCGGCGGAGCGCCGCAAGCCGGCAGCGCGCGACCCTGCCGCAAGCCGCGCGCGAATCCTGCGCGCCGCCACGGCCGAATTTGCGCACGCCGGGTTCGCCGGCGGGCGCGTGGATCGCATCGCTGCGCGCGCACGCCTCAACAAGCGCATGATCTACCACTATTTCGGCAGCAAGTCCGGCCTCTATCTGGCGGTCCGGGAGGCCACGTACGGCGACATTCGCGCCGCCGAGCGCACGCTCGACCTCGAACATCTGGAGCCGGTCGCCGCGGTGACGCGGCTGGTCCAATTCACCTGGGACTACTATCTTCGGCACCCGGAATTCCTGCGCCTGATCAACACCGAGAATCTGCATCGCGCGACGCATCTGCGGCGCAGCCGCCGGATAGCGGAGATGCATTCGCCGTTCGTCGAGCTGATCGCCCAGTTGCTGCGGCGCGGTGAGGCGGCGGGGCTGTTTCGTGCCGGGCTGGACCCACGGCAGGTCTATATCTCGATCGCGGCGCTGGGCTATTTCTACCTGAACAACCGCTTCACGCTCTCCGTCATCTACGGCACCGACCTCAGTGCCCCTGCGGCGCTGCAGCAGCGGCGCGCGGTGATCGTGGAGACCGTGCTCGCCTATCTGCGGGCCGGCTGATTCTCAGGTCAGCTTCGGCTCGATGAAGCGCGCCCAGGCGAGCTGGTTGTGCGGCACACCCGACGCCATCTCCGTCTGCAGCACCACGCGGGCCGGGCCGCTCGCGCCGTCGGGCAGGGCGAAGGCAAGCATGCCGGTCTCGCGACTCGTCAGCGTCGCCTCGGCACGCGCGAGCACGCTGCCGTCCTCGCGCTGCACACTCGCGCCGAACAGCACCGGCGCGGCCGGCGGGGCGCCGGCATGATGCAGGCCGGAGGCGAAGCGGGTGTGCCCGGCGAGAAGCACCGGGAAGATCGCCCGCGCCGGCACCCCGCCCGGCGGGTTCGGGTGAAGCTGGCAGTTCGTCCCGTCGAAGACGAAGAACGCCCAGGCATAGGGCGCGACATCACGCAGGCTGAACGGGGCGAGCCCTGGCTCGGCACGCAGCAGCGGCCATTCGGGCGGGGCAGGGGGCAGCGCAGTCAGCGGGGTGCGGCGCAGGAAAAGCTCCATCCCGGCGTGGCTGCGCCGCTCGAACGTCGCCTCATCGAAGCAGGCGCTCACCGCCGCGCCGGCCCCGGCGGCGAGCTGCTCATGCACGCGCACGAGCGCGACATCCAGGTTGCGCAGCCAGGGGGCCAACGGGTCGGCGAAGATCTCGCGCTCGGCGCCGGCGGCGTCGCAGACGACCATGTCGGCGGTTCCGGACCAGCCCGCCCGCATCAGCAGGTCGCCGGGCGCCATCGCGGAGATCACGCGTTCCGAGTCGGGGCCCTCGTCGGTCAGCCGGACCGCCCAATCGGCCTGATACCGCCCGTTTGCCGCCAGCCGCGTCGCGCTGTGCCAGAGCGCCGTCTGGGCCACGCGGACGTGCCGGTACGGGGTGGTGTTGGCAGAAAGCAGGCGGAAATTGTCGGCCAGCGGCTCGACGGCGAGCAGCGCCGCGCGCGGATGGCGGCGGGCGAGATCGACCGTGGTGTAGCCGGCATAGGCGCCGATCACGAGGATGCGTTGCGGGGTCGCGCGCATCTCGATCGCCAGCGACTCGTCGCGATACACCGCCGCCAGCATGCTGATATCCGGCGTGCCGGTGCGGAAATAGAGCGGCGCCATCAGCTCCGGCAAAACGACCGTCGCCAGCCCGGCATGCGTCGCCGCGAGGCGGAACAAATGCTCGTAATAGGCGCTGCGCCGCGCACGGTCGGCGGGTGCCGCCGCCAGCGCCGCCTCCAGCTCCGCCTTGCGCGCGGCGTCGGAGGGCGTGGCAGGACTGCGGCCGGTCTGGGCCGGGTCGGGCTCGGGCATCGCGGGACAGGTCCTTCTGCGAGCGAAGCATCGCCCATTCCCGAGCGGTTGGCGAGCGGGGCGGGAAATTACGGCACGGCAAGATAATCCGGCTCGCTTATGTTTCGGGCTTGTGGCATAAGGTAGCGGAAGCGTTATATGTCGCCTTGCGGAGTCGTTATGGAGCGTCCATGGCCCAGTCCCAGCAGTTGCGTCTCCCCAACATTCTGCGTGACACGGTCGTAAGCCTTGTCCGCCGGGAGGGCCCGGATCTGACCGCACGTCAGCTGGGCGTGCTGCTTATTTGCTATCTCGAGGAAGGGCCGCACACGGTCCGCGGTCTGGCAGCGCGGCTGACGGTTGCCAAGCCTGCGATCACGCGCGCGCTCGACCGGTTGGAGGAGTTCGCTTTCGCGCGGCGCCTGCAGGACCCGCGCGACCGGCGCAGCATCGTGGTCTCGCGGACGCCCGAGGGGGAGGCGTTCATGGAGCAGTTGCGCAGCCTGCTCGATGAGGCGGCCCGCAATGCGAGCCATTCGCGCGCGCAGCCGACGCGGCAAAGCGAGCCACGGCTGGCGGCCGTCTGAGGCCGTCGCCGCCACTCCCGCGCGTCGGGCGATGCGCGGTGCGGCGGCCTGGGCACCGGCGATCCGGGCGGCATCGCTCGGGCTGCTGCTCGCACAAGCTGGCTGCGCCGATCCTTCTGGTGGCTGCCGGGTGTCGCTGGCGGCCACCTATCCGGTTGCCGAGCCACGCGGCGTCATCACCGTCCCTGTCGAGATCGACCGCGCGACCGTCGCGATGGTCGTCGACACCGGCGCCCGGCGCTCCGTGCTGGCTTCCGGCGCGGCGTCGCGACTTGGGCTCGTCGGCAGCCCTTGGCTGGGCACGCTGTTGGCGGGCGTGGGTGGATCGGGGCCGGTCCACCGCGATGCCCTCATCAGCCGGCTTGCCTTTGCCGACTACGCGACCGGCCCCGGAAGTCTCGCGATCGGCGACATGGACCCGGTACCCGGCAGCGGACCAGCGGCCGAGGGACTGCTCGGCGAGGACGTGCTGCACCGTTTCGACCTCGAGTTCGACCTGCCGCACGGGCAGTTGCGGCTCTATCGGGTGGCAGGCTGCGGTGGACGTTTCCTGCCCTGGCGCACGCCCTACGCCGCCGTGCCGGCGCGACTGAGCTGGCGGCGGGCGAACCTCATCGTGCCGGTGATGCTCAACGGCCAGCCCATGCAGGCCGTGCTCGACACCGGCGCGACCGGCGTCATCGTGGGCGCCGACGCCGCCCGGCGCGCGGGCGTGACGCCTGCGATGCTCGCAGCCGACCGGCCGATGAAGGGCCGCGCAGCGATCGGCGCGGGGTTCACGCTGGTGCGCCACCGTTTCGACGCGCTCACGGTCGGGCCTGTGCAGACGGGCCCGACCGAGCTGTTCGTCCTCGGCCGCGCGCTCGACGAAGGCGACATGCTGCTCGGCCTCGCGTGGCTACGCCGGCAGCCGGTGTGGATTTCCTACGCAACCGGCCAGGTCTTTGTGGCGCTGCCCCACGCCGGCGCGGCGCCGTAGCCGGCGGGTCAGCTCCAGCGCGGCGAGGCTTCGGTCGGCTTCAGGATCTTGATTTCCTGCGCCTGCATCGCCTCGAGCGCCTGGACCTCGGACGTGAACTTCTGCCACGCGGGGTCCGCGGCCATGGCGGCGCGCCGGCGGTCGCGGTCGGCGAGGTCCTCGTAGCCCCAGAGCATCACGGTCTGGTGCAGGTTGCCGATGTCGGTGACGAAGAGTCCCAGGAACGTGCCGAGATGGCGTTTCTGGATGGGAAGGCCCTCGGCCTCGTACTTCTTGACCCACTTGGCCAGCGTGCCCGGGCGGAACGTGTAGGTCCGGTGGTCGACGATCATGGCGTGGTCCTCCCGCGGGAATGGATCCCGGTTCATCCGACATGCCGCAACGGTCTGCAAGCCGTGTCATGCCGGTGATCTAGCGGGACGCCGCGCTGCCGAATGCCTCGGCGCCGAGCAGCGCGTATTCGTTCAGGTGGTTGTAGAGCAGGGTTGCGCCCTTTGCCTGCCAGGCTCCCACATCGGCTGCCGTCACGAGCATTCCAGCCGATCGGCCGGCAGCGGCGATGCGGCTGATCGTGCGGTCGAGCACAGCCATGACCGTCGGCACGCGGAAGTCTCCACCATGGCCGAAGCTCTTCGCGAGATCGACAGGGCCGACGAAGAACGCGTCGATTTCCTCGATCGCCAGGAAATCGTCCAGCTCCGCGACCGCGCCCGCGGTCTCGATCTGCATGACGACCAGCTTCTCGGCGAAGCTGTCGGGAAAGCAGTAGCGGACGTCGGCGACGACGCGCCGCGCCTCCGCCGCCGTATCGACGCGCGGCACGACGAGGCCGTGCACGCCGCGGAACAGGACGCGCTCGATCACCCACGGGTCGGGCGTGAAGATGCGGACCAGCGCGCAGAGGCCCGCGGCGCGGGCGGCGCGCGCCATGTTCTCGACCGTCTCGACGTCGGGGCTGCCCTGCTCGGTGTCGATCATCACCGCGTCCACGCCGAGGCGGGCGATGAATTCCACGAGGCTGGGCGAGGGATGATCGGGGTTCATCATCACCACGCGCTGCCGCGCCGCGAGGCGCGCCTTCACGCGTGCCGCCGGCGAAACGCTCATTGCAGCGGCGGCCGGCGCCGATGCCAGTCCGTCGCCTGCTCGTAGGCGCGCGCGACGCGGAACACCATGGCTTCCTCGTGCCAGCGCCCGGCGATCTGGAAGCCGAGCGGCAGCCCCTCGTGATCGAAGCCGCTCGGCACCGCGATCGCCGGCTGGCCGGTGATGTTGAACGGCGGGCAGTAGCGGGTGAGCGAGCCCATCAGGTTTTCCGTGACGTTGGCGACCGTCACCTCCTCCGCCCCGATCGGCCAGGCGGGGAACGGCACCACGGGCATCGCCAGCACGTCCACGTGCCGCATGACGGCCTTGTAGTCGGCGATGATCTTCTGGCGCACGCGGTGTGCATGAACGTATTCGACGGCCGGCAGGAACGCGCCCTGGCGCACCAGCCCGCGCACGGTGGGCGAATAGTCCTGCGCGCGGGTGCGCAGATACTCGCGATGCGATTCCGCCAGTTCGGAGGCCGAGATCGCCCACATGGCCGTGCGCGAGAGCAGATGGTCGGGCAGCGTCAGCTCGACCAGCGCCGCGCCTTCACGCTCCAGCACCGCGAGGGCGGCGACGAACGCATCGTGCATCTGAGGGTCGATCAGCTCGCTGGGCTGACGCTTCGGCACGCCGATGACCAGCCCACCGATGCCACGCCCGAGATCGGACGCCACGTCCGGCGCCGCCCGCCGCGAACCGGCGGGGTCGCGCGGATCAGGACCCGCGATCGCGTTGAGTACGAGCGCGGTGTCGCGCACCGTGCGCGCGAACGGCCCGACATGGTCGAGGCTGTAACCCGCCGGCACGACGCCGGCGCGGCTCACCAGCCCGTAGGTCGGCTTGTGGCCGACGATGCCGCACGCTGCCGCCGGCAGGCGCACGGAGCCGCCGGTGTCGGTGCCGAGGCTTGCATAGGCGAGGCCGGCGGCGACCGCGCAGGCCGGACCGCTGCTCGACGCGCTGCACGTGCGGCCGAGGTTCCATGGGTTGCGGGTCTCGCCGTAATCCTCGTGCACGCCGCCATAGGCGAACTCGTACAGGTTGGTCTTGCCGAGGATGACGGCGCCGGCCTGCTTCAGCCGCTGCACGACCGTCGCGTCCTCATCCGGCACCCAGTCGGCGAGGATGCGCGATGCCGCCGTGGTCCGCACGCCGGCCGTCGCCATGTTGTCCTTCACCGCGACCGGCACGCCGTGCAGCGGCCCGAGATCGAGGCCGGACTGCAGCAGCCGGTCCAGCGCCTCGGCCTGCGCCATCGCCGCGTCCGCGCAGACGGTGATGAAGCAGTTGAGCGTGGGATTGAGCCGCGCGATCCGATCGAGCATCAGGCGCGTCAGCGCCGCGCTGGTCAGCTCCCGCGCCTTGATCCGGCGGGATACTTCGGCGAGCGGGGCGAAGGCGAGATCGTCGTCCGCGGTCGTGCTCATCGCCGCCTCACATCCGGTCGATCGGCAGGATCACCGAGGGTTCGACGGCGCTGACATCGACCTGCCACAGCGCCGCGATGCCCGCGAGCCCGCCAGCAAGCTGCGGGGCAAGCTCGGCGACTTCCGCATCGGTCAGGGGGATGTCGAACATCTCCGCGTAGCGGCGCACCGCTTCCGGCGTCACTTTGAACTGCGGTTCGGTCATCGGGTTCACCCCTTCCTCGTCTCGCCTGCCAGTGCCTCGGCGGCAAGGCTGTGGCAACGCACCATGCGCCCCTCGCCGAGCGGCGTCGGCTCCGGCGCCTCGTCACGGCAGCGCGGCAGCTCGCGCGGGCAGATTCCGGCGAAGCGGCAGCCGCTCATCTCCACCGCGAGCCGCGTCTGGGCCCGCGCACCGGAAAGACCCTGCTCGTGCAGAGCAATCCCGGGGTCGCGCTGCGCCAGCAGGGCGACAGTGTAGGGATGCCGCGGGCGCGCGAACAAGGCTGCCGTGGGTGCCGCTTCCACCACACGCCCGGCGAACAGCACCAGCGTCTCCTCGGTCAGATAGTGCACCACCGCGGGATCGCTGCTGATCACGACGCAGGTCAGCGCGAGGTCGCGCGAAAGGTCGATCAGCAGGTTGAGGATCTGCGCGCGGATCGACACATCCAGCGCGGACACCGGCTCGTCGAGAATCAGCAGCCGTGGCCTGGTCGTCAATGCGCGGGCGATGGCCAGGCGCTGGATCTGCCCGCCGGAAAACTCGTGCGGGTATCGCGTCATCTGCGAGGGCTGCAGCCCGACCTGCTCCATGACCTCACCCACCGCGCGCCGCAGCGCCGCTCCGCCGAGGTCGGCATAGCTGAGCAGCGGCATCGCGATGCCGTCGAGCACGGGGCGCATCGGGTTGAATGAACCCAGCGCGTCCTGGAACACCAGCGCCACATGCCGCCGCGCCCGCTGCCACGCGCTCGCCGGTGCGCCGGAGAGATCCGAGCCGTCGACGATCACGCGGCCTTCGCCCGGTTCCACCAGGCCGATCGCGGTGCGGCACAGGGTCGATTTGCCGGCGCCGGAATCACCGATGATGCCGAGCGAACGGCCCGGCGTCACGGCGAAGGACACGTGATCGAGCGCGGTGACCGGGCGGCGCGATCGGCCGTGCCTGCCGAACGTGACGCTGACCTGCTCGAAGGCCAGCAGCGCGTCGCTAGCCATCCGCCGCCTCGCGCGCGAGGAGATGGCAGCGTGCCGCATGTCCGGCGCCGGCAGGCAGCAGCGGCGGCATGCTGGTGCACGGCGCGAAGGCGTGCGCACAGCGGGCGCGGAAGCTGCACCCGGGCGGCAGGGCCGCAAGGTCGGGCGGCGTGCCGGGCAGCTCATACAGCCGGCCGCCCTCGGTGCGTTGCAGGGCGGAGGCGAGCAGCCCCTGCGTATATGGGTGCCGCGGCGCGGCGAAGATCTCGTGCGCCGGTCCCTCTTCGACGATGCGGCCGGCGTACATGATCACCACGCGCTCGGCGATCCGCCGCACCACGTTGAGATCGTGGCTGACCAATACCAGGGCCAGCCCCGTCTCGGCCCGCAGGCGTTCGAGCAGCCCGAGCACCTCGATCTGGCTCAGCAGGTCGAGCGAGGTGGTCGGCTCGTCGGCGATCAGCAGGTCCGGGCGGATCAGAAGCGCGAGCGCGATGCTGACGCGCTGCGCCACGCCGCCGCTCACCTCGTGCGGATAGCGCTGCAGCACGCCCTCGGCGTCGGCGATGTTGCAGTAGCGGAGAGTCTCCAGCACGCGCGGCAGCTGCGCGCGCCAGGGCGTGCGGAAATGCATCCGCAGCACTTCGGCGATCTGGGCGCCGAGCCGGTAGGCGGGATTGAACGAGAGGCGCGCATTCTGGAAGATCATCCCAATGCCGCGGCCACGGATGCGCCGCATCTGCGCCTCGTCGTTGCGGCGCAATTCCTCGCCCTTGAAGCGGATGTGCCCGCCCACGTAGCGCGCGGGCGGGGAGGGCAGGAGCCACGTCATCGACATGCAGGTGACGGTCTTGCCCGAGCCGGACTCGCCCACGATGCCGACGGATTCGTGCGGCGCGACGCGCAGCGACACGTCTTCGACCGCGTGCACCTCCCCTGCCGGCGAGCCGAAGCGGACAGTGAGGTTCGCCGCCTCCAGCAGCGGCGCCTCGCCTTCGGCCGCGCGGGCCGGCACGGGTGCGGGGCCGAGAACGGTCACAGCCGCGTCCGCAGGCGCGGGTCGAGTGCCACGCGCAACCCGTCGCCGACATAGTTGAACGCGAGCGAGATCACGACGATCGCGATGCCCGGCACCGTCGAGACCCACGGCGCGCTGGCAAGCGAGCGCATGCCGCCGGAGATCATCGCACCCCAATCCGGTGTCGGCGGCTGCGCCCCGAGGCCGAGAAAGCCGAAGCCGGCGGCGAACACGACCATGGCCCCCATGTTCGTGGTCCCGTAGACGACGACCGCGGGAATCACGTGCGGCAGGATCTCCCGCCGCAGGATCTTCCATTCGCTGAACCCCGCGCAGCGCGCCGCCTCCACGAATGGGGCGCTGCGCTGCTGTGCCGCGGTGGTGGCGACCACGCGCGCGATATAGGGCGTGATCACGATCGCCATCGACAGGATCACCGTCGGCAGGCCGCTGCCCAGCGTCGTCGCGATTGCGATCGCGAGCAGCACCATCGGGATCGCAAACAGCACGTCCAGCGTGCGCATCACCGCCTCGCCGATGACGCGCTGGAAAAACCCGCCGATCAGCCCGAGCACGAGCCCGGCCGCGCCGGCCGCCACCACGGGCACGACCGCCTCGGGGAAGGCCAGCCGCGCACCGAACAGGATGCGCGCGAGGATGTCGCGCCCCTGCTCGTCGGTGCCGAGCACGTGGCCAGGGCTGAAGGGTGGCACGAGGATGCCGTCCTCATCGCCGATCGTGGGGTCCCACCGCGTCAGCGCGGGGGCCAGGATCGCGGCGGCGTGCGCCAGCACGAGCACGATCAGGCCGGCGACCGCCATCCGGTCGCGCAGGAATGCGTCCGCGGCCTGCCGCCGTGCGGACCGCGGCACGGGGCGCGCCCGCACGTCCTCGGCGGCTGCGCTCACCGGCGCGCCTCGCGCGGGTCGAGCGCCAGGCGGGCAAGATCGGCAGCGAGGTTGACGATGACGAACACGCCCGAGACGATCAGCACCGCGGCCTGCATCGTGACATAGTCCCGCGCCTGGATCGACGAGTAGATCAGGTAGCCGAGGCCGGGCCAGCCGAACACCACCTCCACGAACAGCGCGCCGCCGAACAGGAAGCCCACCTGCAGGCCGGTGATGTTGATCGCGTCAGGCAGCACGTTGCGGAATGCATGCACCACGACCTGCCGCCAGCGCGGCAGTCCCCGCGCGCGCGCAGCGAGCACGTAGGGCTGCACCAGCGCCTCGAGCATCGCCGAACGCACGATGCGCGCGATGACGGCGAGCGCGATGATCGCATTGGCAAAAGCTGGCAGGATCAGGTGTTCGAGCACACTGAGGACGGTCGGCGGCCCGAGCACCGAGGTCATGCCGAGCGCCGGCAGCAGGCGGAGCTTGATGGCGAACAGGTAGCTCAGCAGCAGGCCGATCCAGAACACCGGCGCGCTCGCGCCGATCAGCGTGAACAGCATCGCCAGCCGGTCGAACAGCGAGCGGTGATACAGCGCCGTGGTGATGCCGAGGATGGTGCCGATCACGATCGCATAGACCAGGCTGCCGGCGGTCAGGATCAGCGTGTGTTCCAGCTTCGGGAACAGCAGCGACGAGACCGGGACGTGGAACTCGGTCGACATGCCGAAATCGCCGCCGAGGGCGCGCCGCAGCCAGAGCCAGTACTGCGTCGGCAACGGCCGGTCGAGCCCGAGTTCCCGGGTGACCGCGGCGACGGCCTTCGGGTCCGACGCCGCCATCCCCAGCATCGCGACCGCCGGGCCGCCGGGCACGAGATGCAGCAGCCCGAACGTGACGATCGACACGCCGATCAGCGTCGGCACGATCGCGGCGAGACGCTGACCGGCGTAGAGCAGCATGCGGCGCTAGCTCTTCACCCACACCTTCTTGAAGTCCCACCACCAGTCGGAGGAGTGCACGAAGTTGCGCACCTTCGGAGAGATCACCACCGGCGCCAGGTCGTTCACGATCGGCAGCAGCCAGAGCTCCTGCGCGTTGAGTACGTCCACGGCGCGGTAGTTTGCGATCGCGACCTTCTCGTCGATCGCGGAGTTCGCCTCGTCGAGCAGCACATCGAACCGCTTGTCGGGCTGGTGGCCGACATTCAGCACCGATGTCGTGCGCAGCGGCAGGTTGGGCCAGTAGATCGAGGTCATGCCCCAGGATTGCTGGTTCATGCCGATCCCGGCCGGCATCCCCGCCGCCCAGGCATGCAGGTAGCTGATCCACTCCATCGTCCGCAGCTTGACGCGGATGCCGATGCGTGCCGCGTCGGCGGCGATCCACTCCGCCATCGGCACGGGATCGATCTCGCCGGAGCCGCCGGTCGGGATCTGGAAGACGGTGTCGAAGCCGTTCGGAAATCCGGCCTCGGCGAGCAGCTTCTTCGCGGCGGCGGGATCATGCGCGGGATAGCCGGCCTGATCCGTCCACGACGGACAGGTGCGGCCGTTGACGCTGATCGCCGGCAGCGCGGTGCCCTTCAGCAGCCGCTTAGCCATGCCGGCGCGGTTGATCGCCATGAAGAACGCCTGCCGCACGCGGCGATCCTTGAAGTATGGCTCGTTGGCATTGAGCTGCAGGTACCACAGATGCGGGTTCGGCCGAGCGGTCACGATGAACCCGTCGCGCTGCAACGAGGCGAGCTCCTGCGCCGGCGGGGCGAAGATCACATGCACGTCGCCGCCGCGCAGCGCGGCAACGCGCGTTGCCGGGTCGGTCAGCGCCTTGAAGATGATCTTGTCGGCCTTCGCGGCCGCCGCCGGGTTCCAGTATTTCGGGTTCTTGACGATGCTGAGCTGATCGCCGGGCGTCTGGCTCTCGAACAGGAACGGGCCGGTGCCCACCGGGTGTGCGGCGATGCCCGGCGTGCCGGCCTTCTTCCACACCTCCGGGCTGCTCATCCCCATCGTGCCGAGGCCGGACTCCGGCATGCCGCTCACGAACGGCGCGAACGGCGCGGCCAGCTCGAACACCACGGTCTCGGGATCGGGCGTGCGCAGGTTCACGAGCTGCGCCGGCGTCCAGAACCAGGATCGCACCGCGGCCGCAGTGGTATCGAACTGCGGCGGGTTCTTGCGGCCGAGCTTGCTCTGGTCCCATTGCCGCTGGACGTTCCAGGCCACGGCATCCGCATCGAACGGCGTACCGTCGGAGAAGGTGATGCCGGGTTGCAGGTGGAATGTATAGGTCTTGCCGTCGGCGGAGCGGTCGATGGACTTCGTGATCCGCGGCACGATCTCGTCCACCAGCCCCGCCGGATTGTCCATGTCCCGTGAGACCAGCGATTCGTAGATCTGGTACAGGCAGGTGCGCCACGTGACGGCGCCGGTGCCCAGGCACGGGTCGAGCACGTCCCAGTTGGACTCCTGGCCGACGACCAGCGTGCCGCCCGATCCTTCCTCCATCGGGCCGGTGATGGGGAAGCCGGCCTCGGCCGCCGCGGCCGTGCCCTGCAGCAGCGCCGCGATGGTCGGCGCCGCGAGGCCGAGGGCCGCCGCCCGCGTCACGAAGTCGCGCCGGCTGAGCCGGCCGTGAACAAAGTCGTTGAGCGCGTCGTCAACCTTCTGGGCCATCGCGATCTTCCTTGGGAAGGCGTGGGCCGTTCGGCCGGCGGAATTGCCGTCGTGCGGCTCTCACTGCATGAGAGTAGCTTTCGGTAGGTGAACATGATATCGAGCGGTCCTGGCGCGGGCAAGGGCGGCGGCGCTGCGCCGCGCGGTCCTTTTGCCGCCGCTTCACATGCAGGAGGTCGCGCGACGCGATGCGCACGCTGGATCGAATCATCGCCATCCTCGACGTCGTCGCGGGCAGCGCCGAGCCGGTGGCGGCGGCGATGGTGTCGCGGCGGGTGAAGCTGCCGCTGCCCACCGTCAGCCGGCTGATGCGCGAACTCGCGCAGCGGCGCTATCTCCAGGGCGGTCAGCCGGCGAACGGCTACGCGCTCGGGTCACGCCTGCTGGAACTCAGCTACGCCGCCCGCCCGACCAATCTGTTCAACAGCCTCGTCCAGGAAATGGAGTGGCTGCGCGACGTGACGGAGGAGACCGTGTCGCTGCACGTGCGCTCGGGCGAGCAGCGCGTGTGCGTGTGCGAGATTCAGAGCACACAGTCGGTGCGCCGCGTGGTGCCGGTGGGCCTGATCGTGCCGCTGCATTTCGGCGCGACGGGCATGGTGCTGCTGGCGGGCGCCTCGGCCCCGTTCGTGCAGGGATACATCCGCCGGCTCAATCTCGATGCGACTGCCGAGCAGCGCATGCACGAGCAGATCCGCCTCATCCGCGAACGCGGCTGGGCGATCGCGGAGGATGCATGGATCGCCGGGCTCGCCGGGCTCGCGGCACCGGTCCGGGAGGGCGACACGGTGGTCGCCTCCCTCGTGGTGTCCGGCCCGACCTTCCGCTGGAACTGCGAGCGGATGCGGCGAAGCGTCGATGACCTGCTCGCGGCGGCAAGGCGGGGTTCGGCGCGGCTCTCCGGCCGTCCCGCCGAGCGGAACCCGGCGATGCCCGACGCGCTGGCGAGCGCTATTTGATCGCCAGCGCGTTTGCCGGCGAGCCCACGCCGCCGCGCAGGTTGAGGGGGGCGGAGACGAAGAAGAACTCGAACACCCCGGTCGCGGCGCAGTCCTCCGCGAGCGCGTCCAGGTCGAACATCTCCCCGAGCACGAGGCCGAGACGGGCGATCGCGAGGTGCAGGCTCGGTGCCCCCTCGCGGAGCGGCCACGCCTCGACGGTCACGCTGTCCGAGGCGACGGCGGCCACGCCGCTGTCCCACAGAAACTCCCACATGTCGGCGCCACCGGAGAGGCCGGAGTAGTCGCGGCCGCGGAAAAGCTGGTCGCGTACCGCCGGGTCCGGGGCGTCCCGGAACGCGGCGACCCACCCGGTGCGGACCAGCAGCACGTCGCCGGGTCGCAGCCGGAGCCCGGCGGCGGTCAGCGCGCTGGCAACGTCCTGCGCCGGCGCGACCTGGCTGCCCATCGGCGACCACTTTTCGCCGCGCGCGCCATAGAAACGGGGCAGGTCGACCAGCACGCCGCGCGTCGCGATGCCGAGGCGCACGTAGTGCTCGATGCCGAGCCGGGTGCCCTCGCGCTGGGTGAGCTGCGCGTCCTGGACGCCGTTGTAGAACCCGTGCAGCGGGTCGCCGATATGGGACAGCCCGTCCCACTGGGTGGACGCCTGGAGGTAGAGGTCGTCGATCTTGTCGTCGCGCACCTCCAGCCCGGAGACCTTGCGCTTGAACAGCGTCGGCACCGGCGCCTTGCGCAGCGCATGGGCGGCCGGCCCGATCTCGCCGAGCGGCACGTGCAGGGGCAGGTTCAGGTTGAACCGCACGCCGCGGCGCACCAGCCCCGCGGCGGCGGCGGTCGTGCCGGCGGCGATGTTGTTGAGGGTGCCGATCTCGTCGGCCTCGCCCCACACGCCCCAGGCCAGCGGCAGGCCGGTGGCGTCGGGGCGGCTCAATTCGGCGAAGGTCGGAGGCGTGGCGGCATCTCCTCTGCAGGCGGGCATGCGTCGGTTTCGGGGAAGCGGGAGGCCGCGCGGGCGGCGGCCGACCCGCAACACCGAGGGTAGAGCGGCACGAGCGGCTTGTCGAACCGGGCCCCCCTCAGTCCTCGCCCGGCGGCGGCGCGGGCACGAACCCGCCCTCCGGGGTGCCGGAGCAGCAGGCGAGCCCGCCATCGACCGGCAGGCAGACGCCGGTGATGTAGCCGGCATCGTCGGAGGCGAGGAATACCGCAGCGCGGGCCACGTCCC
>JAFKFJ010000214.1 GCA_017307335.1 Alphaproteobacteria bacterium
GGCGGACACGACCACGCGGGCGATGCGGCCGCGCCACTCGATGAAGCCGCCATCAGCACTTTTCTCCACGCCACGCGCACGCGGGTCGCCGCGTATGCCGTCGCCGGGCAATACGCGGTGCGCAACCCGGAGCACGAGCTGCGCGCGCAGGCGCTGATCGAGGAGATCACCGGCCATCCGGCGAGCCTTGCAAGCGCGCTCGCCCACGCGCTGGATGCGCCGCGCCGCGCGCTGACGGCGGCGCTGAACGCGCGCATCATCGGCCGCATCGCCGCGCTGATCGCGGCGGTGCGGCGGGCGCTCGACGACCACGCCATCGCCGCGCCGCTGTTCGTGGTGAAAGGCGACGGCACGCTTGCGCCGGCGGCGCAGATCGCGGCACGGCCGATCGAGACCATCCTCTCCGGGCCGGCCGCCAGCGCGATCGGGGCAAAGTTCCTGTCCGGGCTTGCGGATCTCGTCGTCGCCGACATCGGCGGCACGACCACCGACATCGCGGTGCTGGAAGGCGGCTGGCCGCGGCTCGACCGCGAGGGCGCGCGCGTCGGCGGGCATCGCACGCTGGTGCAGGCGATCGCCATGAACACGTTCGGCCTGGGCGGCGACAGCGAGGTGCGGCTGGCGCCGGAGGGCGGTGCCACGCTGTTGCCCGGCCGCGTGTGGCCGCTGGCGCTGCTGGGCGCGCGGTGGCCGGGCGTGATCGCGATTTTGCGCGCCGCCCTCGCCCATCCGGAAGGCGAGCCGCATGCCGGCCGCTTCGCTCTGCGCATCGCCGAGCCGCACGGGCTTTCGGGGCGCGAGGCGGAGGTGTTCGGGCGCATCGGCGCGGCGCCCACGCCGCTCGGCGCGTTCCTGCGCGGGCCGCTCGCCCGGCGGGCGCTGGAGCGGCTGGTGGCGCAGGGCGCGGTGGCGCTCGGCGCGTTCACCCCGAGCGATGCCGCGCATGTGCTGCGCCGGCAGGACCAGTGGTCGCGCGAGGCGGCGGTGCTCGGCGCGTTGCTGCTGTGCCGTGCCAGCCGCATGCTTGGCCCCGGCGACCCGGAGGCGCAGGCGGCTTCGGTCGCCGAGGAGGTGTTCGACGCGGTGCTCACCGGCTCCGGCCGCGCCCTGATCGCCAGCCTCGCGGAGACGCCGCTTGACGCCGCCGCGCCCCTGGTCGACGCGGCGGTGAGCGGGCGCGGACGGCTCGGGCGGCTTGCGGTGGCCCTCAGGCCGGTCTGGCCGGTGGCCGCGGTGGGTGGCCCGGCGCCGGTCTTCTACCCGGCCCTCGGCGATCGGCTTGGCTGCCGCGTGTTGCTGCCGGAGCATGCGGAAGTCGCCAACGCCGTGGGCGCGGCAGTCGCGATGAGCGTCGCGCGCGCGGTGGTGGAGATCACGGGCGTCGGTCTGGGCCGCTGGCGCGTGCACCACGCCGGCGCCCCGATCCCCCTCGCCGACCCCTCCGAGGCCCTGGCGCTGGCCCGCCAGCTGGCCGAGGCGGCGGCGGTCGCCGGCGCGCGCGCGGCGGGTGCGGCGGAGGGGACGGTCGCGATCCACCTCGACCGCATCGACCTGCCGGGCATGCCGGGCGATGCCGGCCTGATCGCCGCGACGATCGTGGCGGAGTTCGCGGCCCGCCCCGGCACGAACCCCGGCGAGGTCTGATCCCCGGTATTCGCTATACCGGATACGCTACCCCAGCAGCGCCACCTTGCCGCTGCCGAGGTCGTAGTAGCCGGCCGTGACCTTGAGCGTGCCCGCGTGAATCCGGTTGGCCAGGACGGGCGAGGACGTGCTGAGCAGGTTCGCCTGGATCCGGGCATTGGCGCGGGTCGTCGCCACCAGATCCGGCCCGGCCCGCTCGACGGCGGCGCGGAGCGGGGCATAGAGGGCGCTGATCTGCCCCGGCACCGCGGCCCCCGCGATCGCCGCCTTCACGGCGCCGCACCCGCCGTGCCCCAGCACCATGATCACCGCGGCACCCAGCACCTCGGTCCCGAATTCCAGGCTCGCGATGATCTCCGGCGTGCAGATGTTGCCCGCGACGCGCGCGACGAAGACATGGCCGATGCTCTGGTCGAACACCAGTTCCACCGGCACGCGCGAGTCGACGCAGGAGAGCACGGCGGCGAAGGGCCGCTGTTGCTCCGTCGTCTGCTCGCGCAGCATCGCGAGGTCCTCGTCGAACGAGGTGAGTTTCCGCGCAGCGAAACGGGCATTGCCATCCATGAGCTGGGCGAGCGCGGCGGCAGGGGTGACCGCGTCGTCGGCGCGGGCCGCGCGCCCGGCCGCGAGCATGGCCGCCGACGCGCCGGCGATGAAGCCGCGGCGTGCCAGCATGCCGCGGCGCGCTGGCGCGCAGCAGTCGCAGAACATGTGCATGGGCGCTTTCTCCCTCCCGGTCAGCCTCCAGGCACGCCCTGCGTGTTCACATAGAGCGCGTAAAGCGAGTGGCTCGCCGCCATGAACAGCCGGTTGCGCCAGCGGCCGCCGAAACAGACATTGGCGCAACGCTCCGGCAGGCTGACATGGCCGATCGGCGCCCCCTCCGGATTGAAGACGCGCACGCCATCCAGCGCCGGGCTGCCCATGCCCCAGCCGCACCAGAGATTGCCGTCGACATCGACGCGAAATCCGTCCGGCGTGCCGCCCGGCCCCGCGTCGATGAACACCCGCTCGCGCGTGAGGCGCACGCCGTCGACAACATCATAGGCACGGATCTCGCGCGGGTCGGCGCGCGAAGCGACGAGATACAGCGTCTTCTCGTCGGGCGAAAAGGCGAGCCCGTTCGGGCCGGGCACCTGGTCGAGCACCTGCGTGGGCCGGAAATCGTGCGGGTCGAGGCGATAGACCGCGTGCGGCAGTTCCTGCGCCTCCTTCTGGCCCTCGTAGAAGGAGAGCAGACCGAACGGCGGATCGGTGAACCAGACCGCCCCGTCGCTGGCGACCACGACGTCGTTGGGCGAGTTCAGGCGCTTGCCCTGGTAGCTGTCGCAGAGGACCGTGATGGCGCCGTCGTACTCGGTACGGATGACGCGGCGGCCGGAATGCTCGCAGGTGATCAGGCGGCCCTGCCGGTCGCGCGTGTTGCCGTTGGCGTAGTTGGTGGGCGCGCGGTACGTGCTCACCGTGCCCGAGGTTTCATCCCAGCGCAGGATGCGGTCGTTGGGCAGGTCGCTCCACAGCAGATAGCGCCCGTCGCCGAACCACACCGGCCCTTCCGCCCAGCGGCAGCCGGTGGCGAGACGCTCGACCGAGGCATGGAAGAACCGGTAACGCAGGAAACTGGGGTCGAGGACCGTGATGCTCGGGTCGGGATAGAGATCATTCGGCTCCCACATGGCGCGCCTCCCTCTTGCGGGCGCCAGAGGGGCGCCACGCGCTCCGCAGTTTCCGGGCCTGTCAGCGCCCGCGCAAGAGCGGCGAGGCCGGTGTGAATGTGGGCTGTTGTGAAGGCTGCGTCGGTTGTTGCGACGGCGGCTGGATATTCGGCGTGATGTAGAATGGCCCCATCGGCGGCGGTGGGGGAGACGAATCGAGCCCGGCAGGCGGCGTGGAATCGCACATCTGCATGATGCTGCACTGCCAGCGCCACCCGGCGACGCGGCCGGTGAGGCTGCCGCCCGGGTCGTACCGGCAGGTGCACACCTGCTGCGCCATGCAGACCTGCAGCCCATCGGCCGGCGGCTTGCACGCGGGCGGCAGATCGGCGGCGCCGAGCGCCACCCCGCAGCCAACCGCCGCCGCCACGCGCCCCACCCGCCTGCACCCTTCCCGCATGGCGGGCACTCTGGCGCGGGCCCATGAGGGAAGGATGAACGCGCCGGACGCCGAGGCTGGTTGATTGCCCGGTGCGGCTAGGCTATCTCCCCACCCGCCAACGCGGCCGCGTGCTGCCCAGGTAGCTCAGTTGGTAGAGCATGCGACTGAAAATCGCAGTGTCGGTGGTTCGATTCCGCCCCTGGGCACCTTGAAATTTCGCGAAAAACTGGAGATGAGGCGGACAGTGCAATGAGGTCGATTTGCATTGCGGACCCCTGCGGACTTATCGCGGCGGCTCCGCGATTGTGATGTGTCAGCCTGACCAGACCATCTCCGGCTGCTCACGTCGGCGTCGCGCGATTCCGGAAGCCATACGGACGATAGCCGCCGGCGGCCGTGGAACTGCAGCGACAGCGATATGAGTCCCAATCAGACCATTGGCGGACCGGACATTCTTGGCAGAGACACGGGCGCCGGCGCCACAGTTAGCGATTCCCATGCCTTGATAGCCGCCGCAAACGTGTCGTAGCGGACCTCCGAAATAAACGTCTGCCCGTCCATACGGATCGGTTGGCTATAAGCCTGTTCCAGCCGCGAGGCGTGGCCCATCCATTCCCCTGTTCGCACCGGACTGATGGCGCGCCTCCCGAACCATGCTGCGCCAGCGCGTTGCCCGCCAACCGAGAGGCCTATTCCGGGAGCCAGCGCCCCATCACGCCCGAACATGCAACCTTTTCGCCGGCGTGGCCCGGCCGCGCGGCGCCGCCACCGCGACCGTTCGCACCCGGCAAGGCTCGATTTACCGGCTATCGCAACAGTTTCGTTGCGCTCTTGCCGGGTTGCATGTGATCACGCCTAAGTGTTGAGCACCTTGCCGCGGCAAGTGATTGCAAGCGTGTCATTTTCAAAAATTCGCCGCCGGACACTGGCCGGCGCGGCGTGGCACATCGCTTGCTCTACGGTTCCTAAAGTCCGTACATTTTTCCCCGCTGCCTCGTCGCGAACAGGAACCGACATGTCAATGTTGCGCAATCTCGCCATCGCGTCCGCCGCAGGTCTCATGCTCGGCGTCTCCGCTGCCGCCGCGCTCGCCGACGACAAGCCGCCGCTGAAGATCGGGTTGCTCGAGGATCATTCCGGCGACATCGCGATCTTCACCATGCCGAAGGTGCACGGCGCGCATCTCGCCGTCGATGAGATCAACGCCGCCGGGGGAATCCTCGGCCGCAAGCTCGAGATCATCGAGTACGATCCGCAGTTCGATAACGCCAAGTTCCAGGAGTTCGCACGCCGCCTGATCGAGAAGGACGGCGTGCAGGTGATCTTCGGCGCTGCCACCAGCGCCTCGCGTGAGGCGATCCGGCCCATCATCGACAAGGACAACGCCCTGCTGTTCTACGCCCAGCAGTACGAGGGCGGCGTCTGCGACGGCAACATGATCGGCACCGGCGGTGTGCCGGAACAGCAGTTCTCCACGCTCATTCCCTACATGATGGAGAAATACGGCAAGAAGGTCTATGTCATCGCCGCCGACTACAACTTCGGCCAGATCTCGACGGAATGGACTAGGAAGCTGGTCACCGAGGCGGGCGGGCAGATCCTCGGCGCGGAGCTCATCCCGCTCGGCGTGTCGCAGTTCGGGCAGACCATCCAGAACATCCAGAAGGCGAAGCCGGACTGGCTGATGACGCTGGTCGTGGGCAACGCGCAGTCCGCGTTCTACGAACAGGCCGCCGCCGCGGGGCTGCATATCCCGATGGGCAGCTCGATCACCATCGGGCTTGGTTTCGAGCATAAGCGGTTCAAGCCGCCGACGATGCAGGGCATGCACGTGGTGATGAACTGGTTCGAGGAGATCGACCGGCCCGCCGCCAAGGCCTTCGTCGCCCGCTGGCACGCCAAATACCCGAACGAGACCTACATCAACGACATGGGCGAGAACGAGTACTCGGCCATCTACATGTATAAGAAGCTGGCGGAGATGGCCGGCTCCTTCGACCTCGACAAGATCCGTGCCCAGATCGCCACCGGGAAGGCCTGCATCGACGCGCCCGAAGGCCAGATCTGCATCGACCCCAAATCGCAGCACGCGAGCCACCAGATGACGCTGCTCTCCGTCAACGCCGATCACTCGGTGAAGGTGGAGAAGGTCTGGCCGCGCGTGGATCCGTACTGGCTCGGGCAGATCGGCTGCGATCTGACGAAGGACGATCCGAAAGAGCAGTACACGCCGAGCAACCTGCCGAGCAAGTGACGCGCGCGCCTTCACCCCGCGCTGGCCGCCACCCTCTCCCGTTCGCGGGAGAGGGGAGCGGACGCAGCATCCGCTGCTGATGCCGCCTGCACCATCGCGACGCATCCGCGCCGGCATGCGGGTGCGCTTCGGGGTGGAACCGGCGCAGGCATTGCGAAAGCCCCTTCCGCCATGACCGCTTTCGTCTATCAGTTCCTCGCCTTCGCCTATCAGGTGGCCGACGTCTTCGCCTTCCTCGTGCTCGCGGCGGGGGGGCTCGCCATCATCTTCGGGATGATGGGCATCATCAACATGGCGCATGGCGAGTTCATCACCTGCGGCGCCTATGTCACCACCGCGCTGGTGCGCGCCGGGCTGCCGCTGCCGGTGGGGATCGTGATGGGCGCGCTGTTCGCCGGCGTGCTCGGCATCGCGCTCGAGCGCACCATCGTGCGCCGCTTCTACAACCGCCCGATCGACTCGCTCGTGGTGACCTGGGGGGTGAGCCTGATTGCGACGCAGGGCGCGTTGCTGGTGCTCGGCTCGGCGTGGACGAGTGTGGGCACGCCGCTCGGCAGCATCGGCTTCGGCGACTATTCCTTCGCCCTCTACCGGCTGGTGATGCTGGCGGTCGCGATCGGCGTGCTGGTGGGACTCTACCTGTTGTTCATGAAGACGCGGTTTGGCGTGCATGCGCGCGCGACCATGCAGAACCCGGCGATGGCACGCGCACTCGGGGTGCCGACCGAGCGCATCTATGCGCAGACATTCGGGCTCGGCGCGGCCCTCGCGGGGCTGGCGGGCGGCGTCTATGCGCCGACGCTGACGCTGAGCCCGACAATGGGGACCGGCTTCGTCGTGGAATCCTTCGTCACAGTGGTCGTCGGCGGTGCAGACGTGCTCACCGGCACGGCCCCCGCCTCGGCCGTGCTCGCGATCATCCGTGCCGCCTGCACCGCCGCCTGGGGCCAGGTGTTCGGCCTGATCGGGCTTCTCGTCACCGTATGCATCGTCATCCGCGTGCTGCCGGAGGGCTTCTCCGGCTGGCTCATGCGCCGGCGGGCGTGAGGCAGGCGTCATGACATTGCGCGACATTCCCGTCCTGTTCAACGGCCCGCAGACGCTGGGGCGCGGCAAGCTGTTCTGGCTCGGCGTCGCCGCGGTGATCGTGGCCGCCGCGATCTATCCCCAATACGCGGAGCGGTTTGCCATCTCGAACACCGCCTATTTCGGCGTCTGGGTGTTCATGGCGCTCGGCCTCGGCCTGATCTGGGGCTATGGCGGCATGCTCAGCTTCGGGCAGACCGCGTTCTTCGGGCTCGCCGGCTACGCCTATGGCGTGATCGCGATCAACCTCGGCGCGGCGCACTCCTACCCGTTCCTCGCCCTCATCTGTGCACTGGCGATCGGCACGGCATTCGCTGCGGTGCTCGGCTATTTCATGATCTATGGCGGCATCAACGGCGTGTTCGTGGGCATCGTGACGCTCTCGGTGACGCTCGCCTTCGCCACGTTCATGAACCAGACCGCCGGGCCACAGTGGCGCATCGGGCGGGCGCGGCTGAACGGCTATAACGGGATGACGCGCATCCCCTCGCTCAGCATCGACTGGTTAGACGGCCATCGCATCCGCTTCGAGGGCGCCACTTTCTACTACCTCGTGCTCGGGCTGCTCGTGGTCACCTACCTGGCGCTGCGCGTGCTGGTGAACTCGCGCTTCGGCAATGTGCTGGTGGGCACGCGGGAGAACCCGGAGCGGGTGGAACTGCTCGGATACGACGTCCGGCGCTACCAGCTCGGCGCCTTCACCATCGGCGGCTTCCTCGCCTCGCTCAGCGGCGCGCTCTATACCGCCTGGGGCAACTTCATCGTGCCCGCCTCGATGGCGCTGCCGGCGGCGGCGATGCCGATCATCTGGGTGGCCGTGGGCGGGCGCGAGGACCTGACCGCGACGCTGGTCGGCAGCTTCGTGGTGCTCTACGTGTTCCAGGCGCTGACGGTCGTGAGCCAGGAATACGCGCTGGTCGCGATCGGTGCCCTGCTGGTCGTGACGGTGCTGATCGCACCCGGCGGCTATGTGATCTGGGCGGTGGACATGGCCTCGCGGCTGCGGCGCCGCGCCGGCCCCTCGCCACCCCTCTCCGACCCAGCTTTGAAGGCACGCACGCAACGTGGCTAAGCTTCTGGAAACTCATGGGCTGACCAAGCGGTTCGGTGGCGTCACCGTCATCGACGATCTGAACTTCGGCGTAGACGAAGGGACGCTGCATTGCCTGATCGGGCCGAACGGCGCGGGCAAGAGCACGCTGTTCAAGCTGATCGTCGGCCGCCACAGCCCGACCGCGGGCAGCATCCGCTTTCGCGGCCGCGAGCTCACGCATCTCTCCACCGCCGCGCGCATCCATGCCGGCATCAGCATCAAGATGCAGGTGCCGGGCATCTTTCCGGCACTGCCCGTGGCCCAGAACCTCACCATCGCGTTGCAGCACCGCCTCGGGCGTGCGGAGACGCGGCGCGAGGTGGAGCGGCTGCTGGATTTCGTCGGGCTTGCGGCCGACGCGACCAAGCCCGCCGGGCAGCTCGGCCACGGACAGAAGCAGTGGCTGGAGATCGCGATGGCGATCAGCCTGCGCCCCACCCTGCTGTTTCTCGACGAGCCGACGGCGGGCCTGTCGCCGGATGAAACCTTCCGCACGGGCGAGATGGTGCTGGCGCTGAAGCGCGACGGCATGACCGTGCTGGTGGTCGAGCACGACATGACCTTCGTCCGGCAGATCGCCGAGAGTGTTACCGTGCTGCATTTCGGCCGCGTGTTCGCCGAAGGCACGATCGACGAGATCGCCGCCAATACGGCGGTTCAGGAAATCTATCTCGGCAGTACCGGCCATGCCCACTGAAACGCTGCTGGAACTCGCCGACCTGTGCAGCGGGTACGGCTCGACGCCGGTGCTGCAGGGCATCGACCTCTCCGTTCAGCGCGGCGAGATCGTCGCCGTGATCGGCCGCAACGGCGTCGGCAAGACCACGATGATGCGCTGCCTGATCGGGCAACTGCGCGCCTGGTCCGGCTCGATCCGGTTCAAGGGCAACGAGATCAGCAGCCGCCCCCCCGAGGTGCGCGCGCATCTCGGGTTCGGCTACATCCCGCAGGGGCGCGAGGTTTTCCCGCGCATGACGGTCGAGGAAAACCTCCGCGTGGGCGAGATGATCGGCGCCCGCACCGACGCGAAGCTCTACGACATCGTCTATGAGTTCTTTCCCATCCTGGCGGAACGCCGCCAGCAGAAGGCCGGCACGATGAGCGGCGGGCAGCAGCAACAGCTCGCCATCGGCCGCGCGATGATCGGCAACCCCGGCCTGCTGCTGCTCGACGAGCCGTCGGAGGGCATCCAGCCTTCGATCGTCCAGGACATTACGCGCGTGATGCAGCGGGTGAACCGCGAGCTTGGCACCACGATCCTGTTCGTCGAGCAGAATCTCGACGTGATCCTGGCGCTCGCCCATCGCTGCTACGTGATGGACAAGGGCCGCATCGTCGCCGAGCGCAGTGCGGAGGAATTGCAGGACCGCGAAGTGGCGAAGCGCGACCTGCAGATCTGAAACGGTCCGTCCGCCCGCACGCGCGGGCGGACCGCTCACTCGCGGTTGATGGGATTCGGCGGCCCGTGGCGTCGGTTTTATCCCACCCGCGCTGGCGGCCGGGCGGCGTTCTGCCGCAGGATGCCGCCGCTCCGCCGAGGACGTTCCATGACGACCATCGCCACTCCCCTGCATCGCGGCCCGCCGTGAAGGCCCTTGCTTGCGCACGCCTGCGCGCCGGCGGGCTGGTGCTGCTGCTCGTCGCCGCCGTTCTGGTCGCCCTGCCGCCGCGCAGTGCGCATGGGGCCGCGGGCGACCTCGCGAAGGCACAGGCGTTCGTCGCCGATCTGAAGATGGGCGTCGCGGTGGAGCGCACGCACTGGCGGGCGCTGCGCTTCCGCGGTGCGCCGGTGGCAAACGGTTCCGCCTATTGGTCCTACCTCGCCGGACTGGGGATCACGCATGTCCACTTCGAGATCCCGTACGGTTTCAACGGCGCGGCGCGGCAGGTGGGGCCGGGCGACGTGCAGCAGTTCATGCTGGTCGTCAGCGGCGCCCTCAACGCCGGACTCAAGGTCACCCTCAATCTGATGGACGTCTTCGACCTGCGCGATGCGCAGAACAATGCCAGCGCCGTCGACGCCTATCTGAGCATGGCCGCCGGCATTGTCGCGGCGCAGGGCTTTGACAGATCGCGAATCGCGATCGGCTCGGCAGAGGAATTCGGCGGCGCCACCAACGCGGCGTGGCAACCGATCATGCGCCACTGGCTCGCCACGCTGCGCCGGGCGCTGCCGGGATATGTCCTCGTGGCCGGGCCGGCGAACTGGAACTATTACGGTGGACGGACGGCCCTGAACGGTTACAACGAGGGCACCGGCCTGCTGGGCAATCGGCACGGCGGCGATCCGTTCGTGCCGCTCACCGACATGCTCGTGATCTACGACTTCCACACCTACGACCCGCTGTTCTTCCCCACCGCACCGAACCTCTGGAGCGCCGCCGCCGACGGAATCGCGGCGTGGCAGGCCGGCCCCGGGGCTGGACGGCCGGTCTATGCAGGCGAAGTTGGAACCACTGCGGGAAAGAGCGGGCCGTTCAAGCCGGAGGACCTGGTGCCGATGGCGACCGGCATGGGGCGCTACGCGCCCTGCCCCTGGAGCATCACCGGCGGCAACAGCAGCTACAACCTGATCAACCTCGGCCGGCACGACGCCGCCCTGTCACCCCAGATGGAACGCGCCTTTCAGGCCGCCGCGCGCGTCATCGTCGGGTCCGCCTATTTCGGCAATCGCGCCGCGCGCTGATCCCGGCACGCGCCTCGCGCGCTTCTGATCGGGCGTGCGCGATGACATCCGCGCGCCGTCCGCTGCGCCACGCGCGGGTGTTGGCGCGGGCTGCGCCGACTGGCAATATTCCGCATTAGCCATATGTTATCCGTGCGGGCCCATCGGCGTGATACACGCGCAGACACGGACGTGCAGTGGAGCGCCGAGGGCGGAACACCGGCACGAATGTTTTCGTCGTGATCTTGTATCGCTGCGGCGTCGTACAGAGGCGACCGGTTGACGCGCGTTGCGCGCGCGGACGGCGTGGAGTATTGCGGCGACATGCTGTTCGGCTCGATTTCTTTCGTGTTCGTTTTCTTGCCTCTCATGCTTGCGGGCTACCATTGGTGCCGCGTGAATGGGTGGCAGATGTGCGCGAAGGGCCTGCTGATCGCGGGCTCGCTGGTCTTCTATGGCTGGTGGAATGTCGAATACGTGCCGCTGGTCCTGCTCTCCGTGCTCGGAAACTATGCAGTCGGGCGCGCGATGGTGCGTTACAGGACGGCTGCATGGTGGATATTTCTTCTGGGGATCAGTCTCAACCTTGGCCTGCTCATATACTTCAAGTACGCGAACTTCCTTCTCGGGAACATCGCCTTCGCGTTTCATCATGATTTTGCCTTCGCCCGCATTGCGATCCCGCTGGCGATCAGTTTCTTTACGTTCCAGCAGATCGCCTATCTCACGGAGATCCACCGCGGCCAGCCGGCCGCCGCGAGTCTCACGGACTACGCGCTGTTCGTGCTGTTCTTTCCGCATCTGATCGCGGGCCCGATTACGCTGCATACCGAGATGCTGCCGCAATTCGCGCGCAGCGGCCGCGGGCCGCTCGATTCGCGCTGGGTGATGATGGGATTTGCGATTTTCGTGCTGGGACTCGCGAAGAAGGTGCTGTTCGCCGACACGCTGGGGGACGTCGCCGATCCGGTCTTCACGGCGGCTGCCGCGGGCGCCACGCCGAGTCTGCCGGAGGCATGGCTCGGCGCGCTGGGCTACACGTTCCAGCTCTACTTTGATTTTTCCGGCTATTCCGACATGGCGATCGGAATTGGCCTGCTGTTCGGCATCCGTTTCCCCGTGAACTTCACGTCGCCCTACAAGTCGACCAGCATCATCGAGTTCTGGCGTCGCTGGCACATGACGCTGTCGCGCTTCCTGCGCAACTACGTCTACGTGCCGCTTGGCGGCAACCGGCGCGGCCGGACGCGTCGCTACGGCAATCTGCTTGCCACGATGCTGCTCGGCGGCCTGTGGCACGGCGCGGGCTGGACGTTCGTGATCTGGGGCACGCTGCACGGCGTCTATCTGTGCCTGAACCACCTTGCCGGCGCGCTCGGCCTTGGCGCGGCACGACTCGGCGGTCGCACCGGCGTGCTGTTCGGCTGGGCGCTGACCTTCGTCGCCGTCGTGGTGGGCTGGGTGTTCTTCCGCGCCCCTTCGGTCGCCGCGGCGCTCCAGATCCTGGGCGGAATGGTCCCCGGGGTCGGCGGCGGCGGCGCGCCAGACCTCGGCATGCAGGCATTCGGCTGGCTCACCGTTGCGGTTGCGGCGTCCGTGGCACTGCTGATGCCGAGCATCCTCGAAATCACCGGCTATCACGCGCTGCTGGAGACCGGGCAGATCCGTGCGGCACGGTGGGAAGCAGTGTGGACGCGGCCGGTGTTCGCGGCGGCGTCGCTCGGCGTGGTCGCGGCGCTGTGCGCGACCCGGCTGCCCGACCCCGGCCTGTTTCTCTATTTCACGTTCTGAGCCGACCGTGCGGCGGTTCTTCATCACTGCGCTCGCGGTGGCCCTCGCATCGCTCGGCCTGATGCTGCTGATCCCGCACGACCGGTACATCCAGGCGCAGGACGTCCGGGTCGGCGCGTTTGCGCGGCTGGGCTGGATCTATGAGCGCATTCACTTCGACCCGACGCCGATCGACGTCGCCTTCATCGGCACCTCGCACACGATGAACGGCGTCAACGGCGCGGTGGTGAGCGCCGGGCTCAGCCGGATGAGCGGGCATCCCGTGTACGTCGCCAATCTGGCTATTCCCCAGTATGGGCGGAACTTCCACTGGCTGCTGGTGCGCGAGCTGCTGGAGCACCGGAAGGTGAAGACGCTGGTGCTGGAAGTCACCGAGAACGAGAGCCGCCAGCCGCACCCGCTGTTCGCCTACTGGGCGGACGTGTCGGACGTGCTGGAGGCGCCGGTGCTCATCAACCTCAACTGGTTCACCGACATCGCGCGCCTGCCGCTGCGGCAGCTCACACTAGGGGTCAAGACCCTGTTCCCGGAGGAGTTCGGTTTGCGCCGGCATTTCGATCCGGCGGCCTATGACGGCTCGGACGTCGACAACACGGATGCGGTGCAGGTGCACGGCAAGACGCTCACGCATCTGCGCCGCGTGCGCATCGACCCGACCGTGCTTGCCGAGGAAGCAGCCGCGTTCGAGCGGAACAAGCGCCTGCACATGCTCGGCGAGGAGCTGGACAGCCTCGAATACCACCTCCCGCGCTACTACCTGGACAAGATCCTCGCACTGGCGCGGGAGAAGGGGGTGCAGGTCAAGTTCCTCTATCTGCCGGTGTTCGGCCAGCCGCACCAGCCGTACGACATGTCGCCCTACGTGGGACAAGGGCAGATGTTGTACGTCGACGACATCCTCGCCGACCCTGCGAACTGGTTCGATCTCAACCACCTGAACTCGTTCGGTGCAGCGAAACTGTCGAAGCGTCTGCCACGGCTGTTGTCGGAGTCCTTTGCAGGCGACCCCACGGTCCGCTGAGTTCGATCAGGCGCGACGGGCCACGTTGGGAACGACCGCTCGCGCAGCCTGACCAGCGCGACGGCCGCTGCGCCAGGTGGCCGCGTAGGCGCCGCCCATGGCGCTGCAGCCGACCATCGCGATCTTCGCCATCCACTCCCGCCCCTTGCTTCCGTGCCGCCCCGCGCCGCTACCGGTCCGTTGCCGGCTGGCGCTGGATGGTCAGCGAATAGACGAAGCGGTCGGCAGGCAGCGTCGTCACCGAAACCTCGATCAGCCGGTTGCCGGCTCCGAGGTAGCGGCGAATGATGCGCAACGCCGGCGCGCCTGCCACGCCCTCGACCCGCGCGGCGGTCGCCTCGTCGAGGATCGTCGCCTGAATCTCCTGTCGGATCTCGCGCACCGGCTCGCCCAGCGTTTCCTCGAGCAGCATGAACAGCGCCGAGCGGAACACGTCCTGGGTCGCGACCGCCGGGGCGAGGTGCTGATCGACATAGACGTCGGCACAGCAAAGCGGCCGTGCCTCCCCCGGCCGGCGGCGACGGCAGCGCAGGCGAAGCCAGCGCAGACCGGGGCGACAGCCTAGTTCCGCCGCCAGCGCCCCGCGGGCGCTCACCCAGTCCCGGCCGTCGACCAGCATCTCCGTCTCCGCGGCCATGCCGAGCAGGTCGCCGACCGACTGAAACGCGTAGCGGAACAGCCGTGCCGGGTCGGCCGCCGCGACGCGGGTGCCGACGCGCTTGCGCGTCGAGAGCAGGCCGTGCTGGCGCAACTGCTGGATCGCGCCGCGAATCGTCTGCCGACTCACGCCGTAGCGGAGTGCCAGTTGCAGCTCGGTGGGCAGCAGCGAGCCGACGGGGAAGTCGCCCGCCTCGATGGCCGCGCGCAGGCGCTGGGCTACCTGGACGTAGCGGGGACGTGCCGCCGCCGTCGAGCCCGTTGCGGAAAGCGGTCGGTCCACCCTGCTTCGTTCCTCCTGGCACTGCAACTTCAGGCCGCGTCGCCGGTGGCACAAGAAAATGTTCGACTCCGCTTAAGTCCGTACTTATCCTCGGCGCAAGCCCCGACCACTCGAGGAGCCCGGTGAAGGCGATCGTCCTGCGTGCCTACGGCGATTTCGACCGCCTGCTCTGGGAGGACGTGGCGCCGCCGTGCGCGGGTTTCGGCGAGATCGTCATCCGCAACCACGCTGCCGGCCTCAATCATTGCGACACCGACCTGCGCCGCGGTCTGTTCGGGGTGGCGCAGGCGTTTCCGCACGTCATGGGCGTGGATTGTGCCGGCACCGTCGCCGAGGTCGGGCCCGGCGTGACGGCGTGGCGCGTCGGTGATCGGGTGATGCCGCATTTCGTCCTCGCCTGCGGCGCCTGTCGCAACTGCCTGCGGGGGGCGGAAAACATCTGCCTGAAGGCCGAGATCCTCGGCATCACGACCTGGGGCGGCTACGCGCAGTTCACCAAGGTCGCGCAGCACCACGTAGTGCGCGTGCCCGACGCGCTGAGCTTCGAGGATGCGGTCGCCGGCACGATCCCGTTCGCGACCGCGTGGGAGGCGCTGATCGACGTCGGCCGCCTGCGCGCCGGCGAGACCGTCCTGGTCAGCGCCGCGGGCAGTGGCGTGGGTTCGGCGGGCGTGCAGATCGCGAAGCTGGCCGGCGCGCGCGTGATCGCGACCACCGGCTCGGCGGAGAAATTCGCCGCCGCCCGCGCGCTCGGCGCCGATGCGGTGGTGAACTACAACACCGACGACGTGCCCGCCGCGGTGCAGCGCCTGACCGACGGCATGGGCGTCGACCTTGCCCTCGACATGGTCGGCGGCGCGCGCCTGCACGACGCCATCGGCGCGGCGGCCCTCGGCGCGCGCATCGTGAGCGTCGGTGCGCATGGTGGCGAGCGGGTGGAGATCGACATGATCGAGCTGTTCCGAAAGCATCTCAGCCTGCATGGCTGCGGCCGCTCCACGCGCGCGATCTTCGGCGAAGTCACGGGGTTGATGGCCGCCGGAAAGCTGCTCCCGGTGATCCATGCACGCTTCCCGCTGGCGGAGGCGGCGGCGGCGCACCGGCTGATGGAAAGCCGATCGTTCTTCGGGCGGATGGTAATGGACCCGTGGCAATGACGCATGCTTCCCCCCTGCTGTTGCGCAGCCTTCTGTTCGCGCCGGCGAACGAGATGCGCAAGACGCGCAAGCTGGGCGGCTCCGGCGCCGATGCGGTCGTTCTCGACCTGGAAGATGCGGTCGCGCGCGAGCAGAAGGCGGCGGCCCGCCCGCTCGCCCGCGCGGCCCTGCGCGAGATCCGCGGGCCACTGCGGTGCGTGCGCGTCAATGCGTTCGACACCGGGCTGACCGCCTACGACGTCGCCGCCGTGGTCTGCCCCGAGCTCGACGTCGTCGTGCTGCCCAAGACCGAGGCGCCGGTGGACCTGCGCAGGCTCGATGCGATGCTGGATGCCGCGGAGGCGGCGGCGGACATGCCGCGCGGCGCGGTGCGCGTGATCCCGCTGATCGAGACCTGCGTGGGCGTCACGGCCGGCGCGGAGATTGCCCGCGCCTCGACGCGCACGCTGGCGCTCGCCTTCGGTTCGGGGGATCTGGGACGCGACCTCGCCCTGCCGAGCATTCGCGGCGACCTTTCGGCAGCCCTGGCCTATGGCCGCGGCAAGATCGTGTATGACGCGCGCGCCGCCGGCCTGCCTGCGCCGCTCGACGGACCATATCTGAACGTGCGCGACGGCGCAGGGTTGGAGGCCGATTGCCGCGCCGCGGCGGCGCTGGGGCACGGCGGCAAGGTCTTGATTCACCCCGATCAGGTCGCCATCGCCAACCGCGTCTTCGGTCCGCAGCCCGACGAAGTCGCGTTCGCCAGAAAGATCGTCGCTGCCTTCGCCGCCGCTGAGGCCGAAGGCTCGGCGGCGATCGCGGTTGACGGCGTGTTCGTCGACTACCCGATCGCGGTCAAGGCGCAGGCGATTCTCGATCTCGCAGAAGCCATTGCCGCCCGGGAGCAGCCATGACCATTCCGCCGCAGAGTCCAATGGAAGGTGTGCGCGTGCTCGACTGTGCCACTTTCATCGCGGGACCAACCTGTGCGACATTTCTTGGCGAGTTCGGCGCCGAGGTCATCAAGGTGGAGCTCCCGAACATCGGCTGCCCGCTTCGCAAGTTCGGCACCGCGACCGATGGCGGTGACTCGCTGCCGTGGATGTCGGAGGCACGCAACAAGAAATCGCTCACGCTCGACCTGCGCAAGCCGGAGGGAGCGGCGATCCTGAAAGACCTGGCCCGCGTATCCGACGTGCTCGTGGAAAACTTCCAGCCCGGCACGATGGAGGAATGGGGCGTCGGGTGGGAGGCGCTCAGCGCCTGCAATCCGCGGCTGGTGATGGTGCGCATCTCCGCCTACGGGCAGACCGGCCCCTATCGCGACCGGCCCGGGTTCGGGCGCATCGCCAATGCCTTCGGCGGGCTTTCCTATCTTGCCGGCTATCCGGATCGGCCACCGGTCACGCCGGGAAGCGCAACGCTGCCCGACTACATGTCCGGCATGTTCGGCGCGATGGGCGCGCTGTTTGCATTGCGCGTAGCGGAACGGACGGGGGTCGGCCAGGTGGTCGATATCGGCCTCTATGAATCGATCTTCCGTGTGCTCGACGAACTGGCGCCGGCCTACGCCTATCGCGGCAAGGTGCGGGAGCGCATGGGGCCGGGCACGGTGAACGCCGTGCCGCACAGCCACTATCCGACGCGCGACGGGCGCTGGATCGCGATCGCCTGCACCAACGACAAGATCTTCGCGCGCTTCGCCGCGCTGGCGGCTGCACCGGAGGTCGCGGGCGACGGCAAGTGGGGCACCACGCGCCAGCGCGAGGCGGAGCGCGACGCCGTGGATGCGTTCGTGACCGCCTGGACAGGGCGGCATGATCTCTCCGACGCGCTCGAACGCTGCGCATCTGCCCAGGTGCCGTGCGGTCCGGTGCTGTCGGTCGATCAGATCTTCACCGACCCGCACTATCGGGCGCGCGGGAACCTGCGCACGATCCAGGACCCGCGCGCGGGCGAGATCGTCGTGCCCAACGTGGTGCCGCGGCTGACGGCCACGCCCGGCCGCATCGACCATCTGGGGCCCGCGCTGGGCGGCAGCACCGACGACATCCTGGGCGGACTGCTCCATTTTCCGGCCGACCGGATCGCGGCATTGCGGGACAAGGGCGTCATCTGAAAGGGCTAGTGGGCGCGGCCATGGCGGATTTCGAAGCAATGCTGACGCCCACCGACCGCGAGGTGCTCGCTCGCGGACGCTGGGCACAGCGCGCCGGGTTTGGGACCCGCCCTGCCCTGCTCGTCATCGACGCCCAGAACTACATGAGCGGCCGGCGCGGGGCAGCCGACAACGCTGCCAACTATCCGCTTTCTTGCGGCGAAGTCGCGTTCGCGGCGCTGGATGAAATGCGGCGGCTGCTGGCGGCCTCACGCGCGGCCGGGATCCCCGTCTTCTTCACCCGCTTCGTCGTCGATCCGGTCAACGACGATGTCGGCATGTTCCACCGCAAGATCGGCGCCGGCATCGGCCGCGGCGAGAACCTGTTCTTCCGCGGCACGCATGGCGCGGAGATCGTGCCGGACCTCTCGCCGCTGGCGAGCGAGATCGTGATCGACAAGAAAAAGAGCAGCGCGTTCTTCGGCACGCCGCTCCTCTCGCTGCTGATCGACCGGCACGTCGACACCTGCATCGTCGTCGGCGGCGCGACCTCGAACTGCGTGCGCGCGACGGTGGCGGACAGCGCGCAGCTCAACTTCTTCACCCTCATTCCCGAAGAGGCCGTGTTCGACCGCCTGCCGCTCGCGCACAAGCTCAATCTGTTCGACATGAACCGGATGTACGGCGACGCGATGGCGGTCGATGACGTGCTGGCATACCTGCAGAAGATCGCCGCCGCCAAAGGAGAGCGAGGATGAGCCACCAGCCCTTCACGTTTCGCGACGTTCCTGGCCCGCGGCGCGACATGGTCGGCTACGGCCGTCATGCGCCGCGCGTGCGCTGGCCCAACGATGCACGGGTGGCAATCAACATCGTCATCAACTACGAGGAGGGCTCGGAGTACTCCTACCCCGCCGGCGACGGCCGCAACGACGGGCTGACCGAGGTCCTCTACAGCATGGACCCGGCCTACCGGGACCTCGCCGCGGAGTCCGTTTTCGAGTACGGCGCCCGTGCCGGCATCTGGCGGCTGGAACGGCTGCTGACCGAATACAAGCTGCCGGCCACGTTCTATGCCTGCGCGGTGGCGCTGGAGCAGAACCCCGAGGTTGGCGCCTGGATCAAGGAAGCCGGGCACGAACCCTGCTGCCATGGCTGGCGTTGGGAAGAAGTCTGGAAGCTCTCCGACGCCGAGGAGGCTGAGCACATCCGGCTTGCAATCGCCTCTATCGAGGCGACATGCGGCGAGCGCCCGCGCGGCTGGTACTGCCGCTACGGCGCCTCAGTCCGCACGCGCGAACTGCTCGTGGCGGAGGGCGGGTTCGTCTACGATTCCGATATCTACAACGACGACCTTCCCTACTACGTTCAGGTGAAGGGCAAGCGCCACCTCGTCATCCCGTATTCGTTCACCTACAACGACGGGAAGTTCGGCATGCTGCCGGCCTATGGCGGGCCGGCGGATTTCGCCGACAACCTGAAGCGCGGCTTCGACCAGTTGTGGCGCGAGGGGGCGACGCATCCGAAGATGATGTCGATCGGCCTGCATCCCCGCCTGATCGGCCAGGCAAGCCGCATCGACGCGCTGCGCGAGTTCTTCGACCACGCGCTCGGCAAGGGACAGGTGCTGTTCACGCGTCGGATCGACATCGCCGAATGGTGGAACGCGCATCACCACGAGTTCCAGCGATGACCGCGGTTGCCGCGCTGGAGCGGGCGCTGGCGCGCATCGACGAATCCAACCCGGAGATCCACGCCTTCGTCACGCTGGACCGCACTGGCGCCGAACGGGCGGCGGCAGAGGCCGATGCGGCGCGGCGCGCGGGCGTCTCGCGTGGCCTGCTGCACGGCATGCTGATCGGCGTGAAGGACAACATCGACACCGCCGGCATCCGCACCGCCTGCGGCTCGGCGCTGTTCACGGATCGCGTGCCGAATGCCGACGCGCCGGTCGTCGAACGGCTGCGCGCTGCCGGCGCCATCGTCATCGGCAAAACCGCGCTCATGGAGCTCTGCTTCGGCATCCGCTCCACCGACATGATCGCCGGTCAGGTGCGCAACCCGTGGAACACGGCGCATGTCCCGGGCGGATCGAGCGGCGGCTCGGCCGCGGCGGTGGCACTCGATCTCTGTGAGGGCGCACTTGGGACCGATACCGGCGGCTCGGTGCGCGTGCCGGCGGCGTTCTGCGGGATCAGCGGGCTGCGGCCGACCTGTGGCCGCGTGCCCAATCGCGGCGCGCTGCCGGTGAGTGCGTCGCTCGACACAATCGGCCCGATGGCCCGCAGCGTCGATGACGTGGCGCGGATGTTCGTCGCCATGACCGGCTTCGATGCCGCCGACCCGACATCGGTCGATAGGCCGCTCGATGCGCGGGTGCTGGCAGGCGACGCCGATGTCGCGGACCTGCGCATTGGCATTCCGCGCAACTTCTATTTTGAGGACGTGGACCCGGACATCGCCGCCGCCGTGCGCGACGTCGCCGCCGCACTGGGCAAGGCCGGTGCGACGATCCGCGAGGTCGAGCTGCCGGACGCCGATGTGGCGCACCGCTATGCCACCACCATCATTCTCGCCGACGCTTGCGCGCTGCACGCCGATGCGCTGGACCGCCGCCGCGACGCGATCTCGCGGCAGGTGTTCGAGCGGATGAGCAAGGGCCGCTCGCTCAGCGGAGTCGACTATGCCCGCGCCGAGCGCTTCCGCGAGGAGTGGCGGCGCATGCTGCGCGGTCTGTTCACCACCGTGGACATCCTGCTGGTCCCGGCCACGCCCTATGCCGCGCCGCTGATCGAGGATGGCGCGCATCTCGCCGACGCCACGCGCCACGCCACCCGCTTCACCTATGGCGGCGCGCTCGCGGGGCTGCCGGGACTGTCGGTGCCGTGTGGCCTGACGCGCGCCGGCCTGCCGATCGGCGTGCTGCTGGAAGCAGCGTGGTTCAACGAGGCCGCGCTGTTGCGGGCGGGTCGTGCGTGGCAGCGCATGACGGACTGGCACATGCGGCGCCCGGAGCATGCGTGAGCGCCGGCGCGGCCGCACGAGGAAGAGCAGACAAGCGGCGGCACGATTGCCGCCGCAAATCGGAACAGGGGGCTTCAATGAACATCCGGCACGTGCTTCTCGCCTCATTGTTCGGCGCCGGTACGCTGGGCGCGTTGCCCAGCGTGGCCGGCGCCGCCACGCCCGATCTCGAAGCGGCGAAGGCGAACGTGGAGGCGCATTCCGTGCTGCCGACCTTCACGCCGCCCGGCGCGCCGTTCGATGCGCGCAAATGCATGGCGGGCAAGAAGATCCTGACCATCCCCGTCTCCAGCGCCAACCCCTTCACCAAGAACATCGCGACAGCGATGAAGGCGGTCGGCAAAGAGCTCGGCTTCGAGGTGACGGAGTGGGAGAACCAGGCCCGGCCCACGCAGTGGGTGCAGGGCATGGAGTTCGCCATCAACAACAAGTATAGCGCGATCGACATGCTCGGCGGCGTCAACCCCGCCGTGCTCGGCCCGCAAATTGCCGAGGCGCACAAGGCGGGTGTCGAGATCTTTACGTCGCATCTGTATGACACGATCCAGAAGCCCGACCCGAGCGTCGATCAGTCGATGGCCATCCCCTATCACAAGGTTGGCGAACTGCTTGCCGACTGGGTGACCTACAAGACCGGCGGCAAGGTAAACGCGCTCATCGTCGGCTCCGACGAGATCGTGCCCACGCCGGCCTTCGTGAAGGGCATCACTGATCGTCTGGCAAAAGTTTGCGGACCACAGTGCAGGTATACATACATCAACGCGCCGGTGCCGGAGTGGTCGACGAAGATCAAGCCGAGCGTGCAGTCCGCGCTGATCGCCGATCCCACGATCAACTACGTCATCCCGATCTATGACAGCATGTCGCAGTTCGTCGTGCCGGCGATCGCGATCACCGGCAAGAAGAACACGGTCAAGATCGCGACCTTCAACGGCACGCCCTTCGTCATCGACGACGTGCAGAAGGGAACGGTCGAGATGGATATCGGCGAGAGCATAGGCTGGATCGCCCGTTCCATCCTCGACGGCTACATGCGCAAGCTGTGCGGCCTCAAGACCTACGATGAACTCTATGTTCCGTTCTATATCTTCGACAGCTCGAACGCCAAAAATGCCGGGTCACCTGCCGGGTACGACCGTGGCTACGGCGACCAGCATATCGCGGGATATGAGAAGCTCTGGATGCTGAAGTGAACCTTGTGTCGCCGCGGCCGCGCGTGCCGGGCCAACCCCCGGCGCTCGCGCTGCGGCACTTCTCCAAGCGTTTCGGCGGCGCGCACGCGCTGAACGACGTCTCGCTCGATGTCATGCCGGGCGAAGTGCTTGGCCTCCTCGGCCAGAATGGCTCCGGCAAATCGACGCTGATCAAGATCCTCGCCGGCTACCATGCGCCGGAGCCCGGCGCGGAACTGCTGATCCATGGCGAGGGTGTCACGCTGCCGCTCTCGGCCGGCGCGACCGAGCGGCTCGGGCTGGCCTTCGTGCACCAGCACCTCGGGCTCGTGTCCTCACTGACGGTGCTGGAGAACCTGCGCGTCGGCAGCATCGCCAGCCACACGCGGTGGTGGGTGAACTGGGGCCGCGAACATCGCCGCGCCCGCGAGACTTTCGCGCGCTTCGGGCTCGACATCGACCCAGGCGCCCGCGTCGCCGACCTGCCGCAGGTGCAGCGCGCGCTGGTGGCGATCGTGCGCGCCTTCGAGACGGTGCGGCTTCCTGGGCGCGAGCAGGCGGGGATTCTTGTTCTCGACGAACCGACGCCCTTCCTGCCGGCAGCCGGTGTCGAGCAGTTGTTCGCGCTCGTCCGTGCGATCGTCGCCGACGGAGCGGCGGTGGTGTTTGTCTCCCACGACGTCGACGAGATCATGCAGATCACCGATCGTGCCACGGTACTGCGCGACGGCGTGCTCGCCGGCACGCTGGTGACCAAGGATGCGACGCCGGACGCATTCGTCGAACTGATCGTCGGGCGCCGCGTGCAGATGTTCCAGGCACCGCCGCACGATCTTTCGCACGCGCCGGTCGCGGCGGCGGTGCAGGACGTGCGGGGCGGTGCGCTCATCGGTGTCTCGATGGAGGTCCGGCGCGGCGAAATCCTCGGCCTCGCGGGACTCATCGGCTCGGGCTTCGACGACCTTCCCTATCTGGTCTATGGCACGCGCCCGGCGGATGGCGGCGTGCTGCGCGCATCCGGCATCGGCGAGCGCGCCATGCGCGACATGTCCCCGGCCGCGGCGCTCGCCGCCGGGATCGTGCTGCTGCCCGCGGACCGGCTTGGCGCGGCGGGTGTCGGGCAGCTCTCGGTCGCCGACAACATCTCGCTGCCGGTGCTGTCGGAGTTTCGTTCGCTGCTGCTGAACTGGCCGGCGATCCTGGCGCGCGCGCTGGCGCTCGGCCATGAGTACGACGTCAGGCCGAACGATCCGCGAATGAACCTCGCGGCGCTGTCCGGCGGCAATCAGCAGAAGGTCCTGCTCGCCAAGTGGCTGCAGACCGAGCCGGCGTTGCTGCTGCTCGACGAGCCGACGCAGGGCGTGGATGTCGGTGCCCGCCAGCATGTCTTCGCGGCACTCGCGGCGGCCGCCGCGCGCGGTGTCGCCATCATCGTAGCCAGCACGGATTTCGGACAGCTCGAGCAGATCTGCGACCGGGTGCTGATCTTTGCCCGCGGTGCCGTGGTGGCGGAGCTCACCGGGACGGCGATCACCAAGGCCAACATCGCCGAACACTGCCTGCGCGGCGGCGCGGTCGGCGCTTCGGAAGCGGCGCCCGCGATGGCGCAGGGATTCGGCACGACATGAGCGAAGTGCGGGACATGGATGCACCAGCAGGCGCGAACCCCGGCCCTCGGCGCAGGTTCAACTGGGTGCGCTTCCTCGAAGCCTACGCGCTGCTCGCGGCTTTGCTGCTGCTCGGCGCGATCTTCGGGGCGCTCCGGCCGGAGGCGTTCCTGTCCTGGGCGAACATCTCGACCATGCTTGGCTCGCAGGCCGTGCTGGTCGTGCTGACGATGGCGCTCATCATCCCGCTGACCGCCGGCGATTTCGATCTCTCGGTCGCCAGCATGCTCACCCTGGCGGCGATGATTCTCGCGGTGCTGAACGCGCAGATGGGCGTTAGTCTCTGGCTTGCCATTCTCGCGGCCGTGGCGGCCGGGTTCGTCACCGGCGTGATCAACGCGTTCTTCATCCTCTACTTCCGCATCCCGTCGCTGATCGTGACCCTCGGCACCGGCACATTCATCAACGGAATCGTGCTGTGGATGAGCGGCTCGATGACGATCAGCGGGCTTGACGACGCACTCACCGATTTCGTCGTGGTGCGCCGCCTGTTCGGCGTGCCGCTCGCCTTCTACTACGCGCTCGCGCTGTGCGCGGTCCTCTGGTACTTCTTCGAATACACGACGCCGGGCCGACGGCTGCTGTTCGTCGGCCGCGGGCGCGAGGTGGCGCGGCTTTCCGGCATCCGAGTCGATCGCGTGCGCCTGCTTTGCCTGATCGCATCGGGTGTTCTGAGCGCGGGGGCGGGCATCATGTATGCCGGCACCATCGGCGCGGCCGATCCGCTCTCCGGTCTCACCTTCCTGCTGCCGGGCTTCGCGGCCGCGTTTCTCGGCGCCACCAGCATTTCGCCCGGCCGGTTCAACGCCTGGGGCTCGCTGGTCGCCGTCTATTTCCTGGTCATCGGTATCACCGGCTTGACCATTCTCGGCATTCAGACATTCGTTCAGAATCTGTTCTATGGTGGCGGCCTTGTGCTGGCCGTCGCGCTGTCGCAACTGGTGCGCCACCGCGAGGCGCAGGAGTTCTCGTAAACCCGCCTCCGATCAATGCCCTGCGCGACGTGTTGCGATCCGTTGCACAAATACTCTGCGTCCCTCACGGACCTGCCGGATGCCACCTCCCGCGGTCCGTGCTAGGGATCGGTGCATGAGCGGCTTCTCCCTGACCAACGCGATCCTGGTACTGCCGGAGCAGGCATGCCCCGGCAGTCTGGTCGTGTGCGACGGCATGATCGCCGAGATCACGCCGGGCGCGGCGCGCGCGGCGGGCGCGCTGGACCTTGACGGGGATTTCCTGATCCCGGGCGTGGTCGATCTGCACACCGACAACCTGGAGCGGCAGGTGCAGCCGCGGCTAAACGCCCGCTGGCCGTCGCGCTCGGCAATGCTCGCGCATGACGCACAGTGCGCCGCGGCCGGCGTGACCACGGTGCTGGACGCGCTGTGCGTGGGCGATCTCGGTTTCGATGTCAGCCGCGCCCGCACCTTCCGCGAGGGGGTCGCCGACCTCGACGCGCTGGCTGGCACCGGCCTGCTCAAGGCCGAGCATTTCCTGCACCTGCGCTGCGAGCTGCCGGCCGAGGACGTCGTGCCGTTGGCCGAGCAGGTCGTGGCACATCCGCGCGTGCGGATGGTCAGCCTGATGGACCACTGCCCGGGCAACGGCCAGTATCGCGATGTCGAGCGCTTCCGGGCCCTGCGGCGCAAGGAGGGGCTCGGCGAGGCGATGATCGAGGCGCAGATCGACCGGCTGCAAGGGCAGCGGGCGCGGATGCGCGGCCCCAACCGGGCGGCGCTGCTGGCACGGCTCGCCGGGCGCCCGCTTGCGCTCGCCAGCCACGACGACAGCAGCGAGGCGGAGGTGGTGGAAAACTTCGCCGACGGCATCCGCATCAGCGAGTTTCCGGTGACGATGGCGGCCGCCGCGGCGGCGAAGGCGCGCGGGATGGACGTGATCGCCGGCGCGCCCAACATCGTCCGTGGCGGCTCGCATTCGGGCAACGTCGCCGCCGCCGAACTGGTCGCGGCCGGCGCGGTGGACGCGCTCGCTTCCGACTACGTGCCGGCGAGCCTGGTCGAGGCGGCGTTCCGCAGCGTCGA